>CAYNCT010000125.1:0-10416 GCA_964396005.1 uncultured Verrucomicrobiota bacterium
CGCGCGACGCGGTCGTGCGGGTGCAGGACATCCGTTGGTCCGAAGGTTACGCCTATTCAGTGAAGCCCGGCCAAACGCTCGAGTTCTCGGTTTCGGGATACAACTTCAGCGCGGCGGCCGCGCGCCTGGCGATCGCGGTGGAGCGCAAGCCCGCGGATTGGGAAGTGGACCTGAGCGCAGCGGACCTCCGGATGGAACCGCAGGGGCGGGAAGGGCTGACGGCACGGTTGCGAGTCGGCGAGCAGACAACAACGCGCGATGGCTGGGTGGTGTTGCGCGGCGAGGGTGGCCCGCTGGGTCGGCCTGCCGTGGCGTTGCGGGTCCTGGTTCGGGATTGAGCCCGAAAACCGAAGTCGGACTCACCGAAGGCAACGAAGCCAACCAAGGAAGAAGGGCTTCCGCCGGAATAGGACGGTCAGGAAAAGTGCTCAGAGGACAATCCCCTTCCCGTTGCTCCTTCGTTCCCCTGGTTGTCATCCGTAAAACGAACTTCGGAGTTCGGGTTGAGTCTGCGCTCGTCCAGACCGGCCTTTGGCTCGACAGGACAGGCGGCCCCGGAAGACCCGCCGCCATGTGGATCGCCAGCCGCCGGCGTTCCCGCCGGCCCGGCGCCCTTTCCGGGTCGCGACACGGTATTCCGCCGGCGTGTTTTCCGCAGAGGACGGAGAACCGCACCCGGGACTGGCCGCGCCCCCCCCGGTCAACATCAAAAGCGGTCCAGCCCGGCCGCTGCCGGGCTGAAATGAGACGGCCGGGCGCGGAAGACGATGCCCCGGCGGGTGATCAGGCCACCAGGACCTCGACTTCGTTCGAGGCGATGCCCCGCGGGCCCGCGCGTTTCACGCGCAGCTTGAGCGTAGCGGGAGTTTTCAGGTCCGCCGCCGGCAGGGTGGCTTGAATCTCCTTGGGGCTGACAAACGTGGTGGCCAGCTCCCGGCCGCCGAGCCAGACGCGGTCAGTTGGAGCGAAGCCTTCCCCGGCGAGCGTCACGACCGTGTCCGCGGAGCCGACCGCGATCCGATCCGGCTGGGCGGGGCGGGTGATTTCGGGACCGGCGTCGCCCAGGGCGTCCTTCCGGTTGTCGCGCACGCTGAAGATGGCATCGAAGAGCTCCTTCAACTTCAAGGTGGCCTTCTCCGAGAACAAGCCGCTGAGGCAGGCCAGCGCGCCCACGCCGTAGGGGTTGAGACTGGCGGAGGCGTCGCCGCCCGCTCCCATCAGACCGCCGCGAACCGCGAAGTAGATGATGAGGGCCAGCGCCGCGCCGACCGGCGCCCGGGCCGTGTACCACCAAATCCAACTCCGCACGAGATTGCGGTTGCCGACAAACAGGGTGAACGACCCGAGGGCATGGAGGCTGCCGCCCAGAGCGCCCAGCAGAAGGACCGCCCAGATCAAACCCAGTTCCCGCGCCATCCGGCCCGCTTCGCTGCCCGGGTCGCCGGGTTGAACGACGCCGCGCCACACCGCGCCGATCATCAACAGCAGCAGGAGCATCATGAGGCAGAGGTAGAACCCCAACACGCGCCGGCCGAGCGGGCCGACGGGTTGCGAGAGCGTCTCGGGTTTGGAGGGAATCGTCATGGTCGGATCGGGTTTGGAGCGGCGGATCACTGAGTATACCACACCCGCCCTCTACTGCCAGCTCCGACCTGAAAACCCGGGATGCTCGCCGCGACCGGGCGAGCGGATTAACCCGCGCCGGGGCCTACCTCATGCGTTCGAACGACCGCGCCAGGATCTGCCAGGGGGCCAGCCCCTGAACCTTGGCCTGGGCGTCGGCGTTGATCTTCGCCTCGAGGGCATTCTTGGTGGGCCGTTGGACCCGGTAGAAGACGCCGAAGTAGCCGGGCGAAGGCGCGCCGGCCAGCCGGTAGGCCGCCAGTTCGTCGGTCACATCGTGGTCGGCGGGCACCAGGTTGAAGGCCCCGCCTTTCCGAGGGTTGGCCGCGTCAAACGCGCCCGGGTAGAACTCCACGCATTCGCTCAGGCACTCGATGAAGCTGAAGCCGTCGTGGTCCAGCGCCGCTTCCATCATTTGGAGGACGTGATTGGGATTGGTGTGGGTGGTGCGGGCGACGAAGGTGGCGCCGGCGGCGATGGCCTGCTTGAGCGGGTTGATCGGTTGGTCCACCGCACCCCAGATGTCCGTCTTGCTCTTGTAGCCGAGCGGCGACGTGGGCGAGGTCTGCTTCTTGGTCAGTCCATAGACCTCGTTGTCCATTACCACCAGCGTCATCTTGATGTTTTTGCGCGCCGTGTGGGTGAAGTGGTTGCCCCCGATGGAGAAGGCGTCGCCGTCGCCGCTGAAGACGAACACGTGGAGGTCGGGCCGGGTCAGGGAAAGGCCCGAGGCGAAGGGCAACGCACGGCCGTGAATGTAGTGGGCGCCATGCGCCTGCACGAAATACGGAAACCGGCTGGAGCACCCGATGCCCGAGACGCTCACCACCTTCTCGTGCCACAAACGGCGTTTTTCGATCAGCTTGAAGTACAGGGCGAGCACCGAGAAGTCGCCGCAACCGGGGCACCAGGTGGGATGATCGGCGGCGAGTTCTTTTTTGGTCAGCGGCTTGCGCTCCTCGGACGGTGCCGCCGCGGAGGCGGCGGCAGCGGGCGGACCGGGAACGACCGGGGTGGCGGCAATCGAGTTCATCAGCGGGGAAGGAAAGTAAAAAACCGGGGTGTTGGCCAGGGACTCAAGCTTTGACGAGGCGCTCTTCGACATCGTGACGGATGCGCTCCACGATCTCGCGCACCTTGAAGGCCAGGCCGTCGGTCTTGTTGATGCCGCGAATCTTGTGGCTGCGGTAGCGGGCGCGCAGCAACCCCGCCAGTTGGCCGTAGCCGTAAACGCCCTCATCGTTCATCTCCACCACCCGCAGATGCTCGAAGGCGTCGAAGATGTCCTCCAGCCCCAGCGGGAACGGGTGCAAGTGGCGCAGGTGGAGGGCCGCGACCTGATGCCCCTCGGCCCGGGCGCGGTCCACCGCCTCGCGAATCGGCCCCATGGTCGAGCCCCAGCCGACGAGCAGGAGCTGGCCGCTCCGCGAGCCGTACACCTCCGGTCGCGGCAGCGTGGTTGCGAGCGCCTGCAGTTTCTGACGGCGCTTGGCCAGCATCGCCGCGTGCAGTCTCGGGGAACTGGTCGGATGGCCGAACTCGTCGTGCTCGAGGCCGGTGACGACCGGGTAGATGCCATTGAGAACGCGCGCGCCGGGCGCCAGGTGGCGCGTCACGCCGTCCGGGGCGCCGAGGTCGTAGGGTTTGTGGGCCTGGACCGGCTCCAGCGGCAGCGGGAGTTCCTGGCAGACTTGCTGCAGGTTGGGCTCGTCAAAGGCCTCGATGCGCGACGCGATCGCCTGGTCCGTGAGGATGATCACCGGCACGCTGTATTTGCGGGCGAGGTTGACGGCCTCGATGGCCATGTAGAAGCAGTCCTCCACGTTGGCCGGCGCCACCACAACGCGCGGCGAATCGCCATGTCCGCCGAAGCAGGCGATGTTCAGGTCCGACTGCTCGACATTGGTGGGCATCCCGGTGGACGGGCCCCCGCGCTGGACGTCCACCACCACCAGCGGCACCTCGGCCATCACGCCCCAGCCGAGAGCTTCGGTCTTGAGGGAAATCCCCGGGCCGCTCGAACCGGTCACGGCCACGCGGCCGGCATAACTCGCGCCCAGGGCCATGGAGATCGAGGCGATTTCATCCTCACACTGAACGAAGGTGCCGCCGTATTTGGGCAACTCGCGCCGGAGCAATTCCATGATGTCCGACCACGGGGTGATGGGGTACCCGGCGCCGAAGCGCACGCCGGCGGCGATCAAACCGTAGGCCAGCGCCTCGTTCCCCGTCATCACCACCTGCCGCACGCCCCGCGCGTTCGAGTCGGCAAACTCGAAGGTCTCGAGCACATGCCCCAGCGAGCAGGCGTAGCCGGCGTGGAAGGCGTTCAGGGCGTTTTGCGCCACGCTGGCGTCCTTGCCGCTGAAGCGTTCCAAGATCAACCGTTCCAGTTTCGCGGTGTCGAGGTCGAACATCTTGGCCAGCAACCCCAGCGCGAAAACGTTCTTGCCCTTGTCCCGGGCGGTGCCGCCGATGGCCTCCACGGTGAGGCCCGAGATTGCCACCCCCACGTGGTGGTAGTCGTTCTTCCATTCCGGCCGGGGCTCGACGTGGTCGGAGTCGTACAGCACCACCCCGCCCTTGCGAAGGGAGCCAATGTGTTCCTCGTACGAATGCTGATAAAACGCCAGCAGCACGTCCGCCTCATCCCCCGCGCTCAGGATTTCCCCGGACCCGAGGCGCACCTGGAAGATCGAGGGCCCGCCCGAGATGGTCGAGGGGATGGTCATGTAGGTCATGACATCCTGCTCGCTGCGGCCGGCCAGGCGGGCCAGGAACCCGCCAAGCGCCTGGATGCCGTCCTGGGAGTTGCCCGCGATGCGGATAACCGCCTCGCGCAATTGAGTCCGGCCCGGCGCGGCGGTCCCGGGCGCGGCGGCTGGTATCGTGGTGCTCTCGGTCATGAAAGGACGCGGCAACCCCGGGGAAGCGGCGACCCCTCGGTCGCTGGCAACCGCCGGCTTGCTTGAAGTGCGCGGGAAACTACCCATCACCCCCGCGGTGTCAAACGGGAAGGACGGCTAACCCCGAGCCCGCGAGGGGATTCCGCTCGCACCGGCGAAGACCGGGCCGCGGGGCAAACGGCACGGGCCGCCCGCGATCCCCGACGCGCTGCGGCGAGATCAGCCTTCCCCCCCGTTGTTGCAGCTCGGCCGGTTTTGCGGCTAACTCGCTCCTCGGATGAACGACCCGGCCAGCCCCAATCCGCCTCCCGCCCCTCCTGCGGGGGAACCGGTGCCCTACCTGGACCTCGCGGCGCAGATGCGCCCACTGCGGGCCGAAGTGGATGCGGCCATTGCCGCCGCGCTGGATCGCTGCTCGTTCGTGCTCGGGCCTGACGTCGCGGCGTTCGAGCGTGACTTCGCCGCGTTCTGCGGCGCCCGGCACTGCGTGGCCTTCAACAGCGGCACCTCGGCCTTGCACGTCGCCCTGCGCCTGCTGGACATCGGCCCCGGGGACGAAGTCATCACGACCCCCTACACCTTCATCGCCACCAGTTGGGCGATTCGGTACGTCGGAGCCCGCCCGGTGTACGTGGACATTGATGACCAGACTTTCAACCTCGACCCGCAACAGGTCAGCCGCGCCCTCACGCCCCGCACGCGGGCACTGTTGCCGGTGCACCTGTACGGGCAACCGTGCGCGCTGGGCCCCTTGCTGGAGATCTGCCAGCGCGTCGGCCTGCCGCTGGTGGAAGACGCCGCCCAGGCGCACGGCGCCCTTTACGGCGGCAAACCCGTTGGCGCGCTCGGCACGATGGGCGCGTTCAGCTTCTATCCCGGCAAAAACCTCGGGGCGTACGGGGAAGGCGGCGCCCTGACGATGAACGACGACGCCCTGGCCGCGCGCGCCCGCTCCCTGCGCGATCACGGCTCGACGCGCCGCTACTATCACGACGAGCTGGGGTACAACTACCGCATGGAAGGGCTGCAAGGCGCGATTCTGCGGGTGAAACTGCCGCGGCTGGCCGCCTGGACAGCCGCCCGGCGACGCGTCGCCCGCCGCTACCAGGAATTGCTCGCGGACACGCCGCTCCGCCTGCCCCAGGAAGCGGAGGGCGGCCAGAGCGTCTGGCACCTGTTTGTCGTCCGGCATCCGGAACGGGACGCCCTGAAAGCGCACTTGGACGCCTCCGGGATCGGCTGCGCCTTGCACTACCCGCGGCCGTTGCACCTCCAGCGATGCTTTGCCGACCTTGGCTACCGCGAGGGCGATTTCCCCGTCGCCGAGCGCGCGGCCCGGGAATGTCTCGCGCTGCCGATTTATCCGGAATTGACCGACGGCCAGATCGAGCGGGTCGCGGCCGCCATCAAGGCCTTTTTCCGCAGTTGAGCCACCCCGGCTCCGGGCGCTGCGCCGGGGCACCGCCGCCCCGCGGGTCAGGTCTTCAACCGCCAGCCGGCCTGCCAGAGCTGGAACTGGTACCACGCGGCGATCATGAGCGAGTGATGAAACCGGCCGGTGGCCATGAGGTCCGGCACGTCCTCGAGTGGCCGCACCTGGGTGGCGAGGTCCTCGCCGGAGTCCAGTTCGAGCGCGTGTCGCCGCACGCAGTTTTCAATCAGCACCGTGTGGCAGGCGTTGTTCAGGATGGCGGGATTGGGCGCCACCCGCCCGATCAGCCGGGCGTTCTCCCCCTCAAAGCCGGTCTCCTCGCGCAGCTCCCGGATGGCGGTTTCCAGCGGCGAAACATCCGCGCGGTCCATGACGCCGCCGGGGATCTCGAGATCCACGGAATCGGTGCCGTGCCGGTATTGCTCGACCAACACCAGATGGCGTTCCGGGGTGAGCGCGATCACGTTGACCCAGTCGGGGCACTCGAGCACGTGGAACTCCAGCTCGCGCCCGGTGCGCGGCGAGGTCTTGAAATACCGGCGCAGCCGAAACACGCGGTAATCCCCGAGGGGCTCGGAACGGACCAGTGGCCAACGTTGAATCATGCGCCCACGCTGCCGGGCGGAACGCCCCGTGACCAGCGTGGAATGGGGGGCGGACGACCGTGACGGTGCTCCGCGCAAGGTCCCGCACGATCTCGCCCGCTCGAGGCTTCGGAAGCGCGACAAGGCCCGGCCAACGCCTTGTTCCATGCTCTCCTGCAGGAGGCTGTAGCCTCCGGCCCGGACAGACGAAATTCACTTGAGCGATTCTTGAGGGCAGGCAATTTAATCCCATGCGTCAGGCAATCATCGCTACTCTGGGCTTCGTCACCGGCCTCGCCAGTGCGGTCCACGCCATCACCATCCAGGGCTACTCGGCGCTTCAGCACGATCGGTTCGCTTCGGGTTGGGCAACGACGCCGGTGCCGAACACCTCAACGTCATTTGTTGGCTCCGGGTACGACTGGTCAGGCGTGGGGTGGGACGCGACTACCCTCAACCGCAACATCGCGATGATCAGCCCGCAATACTTCGTGTTCGCGCACCACTACCAGCCCGGAGGCACCATCAACTTCTACAGTCCCGCCAGCTCCAGCGTCGTTTCGTACTCATGGACGCCGGTCACCGGAACGACACGCTTCCGTTTCGATCACCCGACGACGGGGCAGGCCGGCGACTTCGCAATTGGCAAGCTGGCGACGCCGCTGAATCCGGCCCACGGGATTGCCTATTACCCGATCTTGGATTTGCCGACGCTGGCCAGCTACGTGGGCCTGCCGTTGTTCAGCTACGGGTTTGGCGGAACCTCCGGGCCGCGGATTGGCACCGACACCATAGATGGCTTCGCGAATCTGGACCTTTACGCGCCGCCCAGTACCAGCCCGGTGCCTGGTGGTGACGGCACGGCCGACACGTTCACCGTTTACCACACCGACAAGGGCAACCCGGGCAACACCCGCTACCAGGTCGGCGACTCGAGCGGTCCACTCTTCGTTCCGTGGAACGGTTCGCTTGCCATCGTGGGAACGCACAGCGCGATTGGCACGGATACCAGCGGAACGTTCTACAATTTCGACAACTTCATCCCCGCCTACCTGAACCGGATGACCGAGCTGGGCATCACGTTCACGACGGTGCCTGAAACCGGCGCGTTCGCCGGCGTGGCCGGCCTGGCCCTCCTGGGCTTCGCGCTCTGGCGGCGCGCGGCGCGGCCGACGGCTTGAACCGGTCGGGCAACGGCCCGGGCGTCACCCGACTCGCAGCCGTCCGGGCCGCGTGCCAAAAAAGGGACAGTGTTCGCCAATTGAAGGCGAGCGGGCGGCTCCATTCCCTGTCTTGATGGCTCCGGTCTTGAGCGACCGGCCGCAGGCGTCGCATTCGTGCCGGCGCCGCGCCGCGGCGGTCTGTCCGCGGCGGGCGGAAAAGGGCACGCTGGCGGCGTGGCGACCCCAAGGACAGGCGCGCCCTGCCGGAATCCGTCGGGACCATCACTGGGAACCGTATGCTTGAGTCACTTCTTTATCCTCAGACCGTGGCGGTGATCGGGGCGTCGCGAAACCCCGAGAAGGTCGGGTACGCTTTCATGCACAACCTGACCCGCCTCGGCTTCCCGGGCACGATCGTGCCCATCAACCTCGAGGCGCCCGAGATCCTCGGCGTCAAGTGCTACAAGAGCCTCGAAGAATTCGGCGGCAAGATTGACCTCAGCGTCATCGTCGTCGGCGGCAAATACGTCAAGGAGGCCGTCCAGAATTCGATCAAGGCCGGCGCCAGGACGATCATCGTCATCACCGCCGGGTTCAAGGAGGTCGGCAGCAAGGGCGCCGAGGCCGAGCAGGAACTGGTGGCCCTGTGCAAGGCCGCGGGCGTGCGCATGATGGGTCCCAACTGCCTGGGGGTGCTCAACACGCACCACCGGATGAACGCCACGTTCGCCCCCACCGTACCGCCACCCGGCCACATCTCGGTCATTTCGCAATCCGGCGCGCTGTGCGTGGCAATCCTTGACTGGGCTGCCAGCCAGAAACTCGGGCTGGGCAAGGTGATCAGTTTCGGCAACAAGGCGGACCTCAACGAGGTGGACTTCATCCAGGCCCTGGCTGCCGACGCGGAAACCAAGGTGATCGCCGGCTACCTCGAGAGCATCAAGGAGGGCGACAAGTTCCTGCGCGTGGCCGAGCAGGCGGCGAGCGTAAAGCCGGTGGTCATCCTCAAGGTCGGCATCACCTCGGCCGGGGCCAAAGCGGCGTCCTCCCACACCGGCAGCCTGGCGGGCGCGGACATCGCTTACGGCGCGGCGTTCAAGCGCTCCGGCGTGATCCGGGCGGAGAACTTCGAGGCGTTGTTCGACTACGCGCTGGCGTTCGCCACCCAACCCCTGCCCGCCGGCGACCGCGTCTGCGTCATCACCAACGCGGGCGGCCCGGGCATCATGGCGGCCGACGCCGCCGAAACCATCGGGTTGAAAATGGTTTCGCCCAGCGACGCCAGCAAGGAGAAGCTCCGCGCCGTGCTGCCTTCCACCGCCGCCTTCGGGAATCCGGTGGACGTGATCGGCGATGCCGAGCCGGAGCGCTACATCAAGGCGTTCGAGATCCTCCAGGAGGACGAGAACATTGATTCGATCATTGTCGTCGCCACGCCCCAGAACATGACCCGGCCGCTCGAGTTGGCCGAGCGGCTGCATGCGGCCAACAAGGGCACCAAACCGCTGCTGACCGCCTTCATGGGCGGCGAGGAAGTCGCGGCCGGCAAAGTCCGGTTGATGGAACTGGGCATCCCCAACTATCCCGCGCCGGACCGCGCCGTGGCCGCGCTCAAAGCGATGGTGGATTACGCCCAATGGCGCCGCCGGCCCGCCCGGATTGTGGACCGCTACCCGGTCAACCGGCGACGCGTGGACCGCGTGATCCAGTGGCACATCCGCAGCGAGATCCACCAGGTCGGCGAGGTCGAGGCCAAGGAGATCCTCAAGGCCTACGATTTCAAAATCCTCGCCGGGGCGCTGGCCACCACGGCGGACGAAGCGGTCGAGACCGCCAACCGGATCGGCTACCCGGTCGTGCTCAAGATCAGTTCGCCCGACGTGATCCACAAATCGGACTTCGGCGGCGTCCGGATCAATCTGGCCAACGCCGAGCAGGTGCGGGACGCCTTCGACCTGATGATGCTACGCGTGCAGCGCAAGGCACCCCACGCGTACATCCGCGGGGCCTACGTGGAGAAAATGGGGCACCGGGGCCGCGAGGTGATCCTCGGCATGACGCGCGACCCGCAGTTCGGGCCGATGCTGATGTTCGGCCTGGGCGGCATCTTCGTGGAGGTGATGAAGGACGTGACCTTCCACCTGGCGCCCATCACCGAGGACGAGGCCATGCAAATGCTCATGGGCACGCGGTCCTACGCCTTGCTCAAGGGGGCGCGGGGCCAGGCGCCGGTGGACCTGCTGGCCCTGGCGCGAGCGCTCCAACGGATCAGCCAGCTCGCCACCGATTACCCGGAAATCAAGGAACTCGACATCAACCCGTTCATCGTCGGCGAGGTGGGCACCGAGGCCTACGCCGCTGACGCCCGCATGACCCTTTCCAAAGTTGGCAACTAACATGAGCACCCAAACCGTCAGCTTCGACCCGGACTGGCAGACCAAGTACCAGTCCATGATCGCGACGCCGCCGGAGGCGGTGGCCCGCATCCGCCCCGGACAACGTATTTTCATCGGCACCGGCTGCGCCGAACCGCTGCAACTGGTCAGTGCCCTGACCAAGCGGGCCGTCGAGCTTCCGGACACGGAGATCATCCACCTGCTCACCTTCGGCAACGCCCCTTACGCGCACAAGGAGATGACCCAGTTCTTCCGGGTCAACAGCTTCTTCATCGCGGAAAACGTGCGCGACATCATCCAGGAGGGCCTGGG
>CAYNCT010000126.1:0-10319 GCA_964396005.1 uncultured Verrucomicrobiota bacterium
GGCGGACGGCGAGTGCGCATCAAGGAAACGCCTCCCCTCGCTCGCCAGCCGATCGAGCTGCGGGGTCGGAATCTTCGATTCCGCGTGGTAGCATCGCAGGTCTCCCCAACCGAGATCGTCCGCCAGGACGACCACGATGTTGGGTAGCGGACCGGCCGCTCGACCGCCCAGGGTGAGGACGACCGACAGGCCGCACAGCCACGCCCGGGCCGCTGCCCATCCCGAGCGATAGCCAAAACGCCTCAGGCCAGACGCCACGGGTCGGAATCGTACGGAGCGTGCGGGTAGCCGCCGCGCAGGGTGGCAAAGTCCCGCTCCTCCTTGTCGAAATGCGAGATCAAGTTGGCCGCCATGCCGCGCAGCTTGGTGACTTCCGCGTCGGTGATGGGCGTGAAGTTCTTGCCCGCGGCGATGGCCAGGTTCTGGAGATCGAGGAACGACGGCGGGAAGCACGAGATGACGCCCCGTTGCGAGAGGGCAAACCGGACCGTGAGACCGACCTCCTCAGGTCCCTCGGACGTGCGATACCACCATTGCCGCGTCCGCGCGGTGCCGGCGGGCCACAGGCCGTGGTACATGGGCTTGATGGCGAGGATGGCGGCACCCTGCTCGTTCGCGAGGTCCACCACCGCCTTGCCGAAGTCGCGGGTCATCCACTCGAAGAAATTCACCGGGAACATCACGGTGTCGAACCGGAACCCCTTCATCACCTCGAGCGCGCCCTTGGTCGTGTGCGCCGAGAAGCCAAACCACTTCACCTTGCCCTCCTCCCTGGCTTTGAGAAACGTCTCCATCGCCCCGCCGGGCGCGAGGGCTTGTTTCGCTTCCTCGACAGACCGGATGTGGTGCAACTGGTACAGGTCGAAGTGATCGGTCTTCAGCCGCGTCAACGAGCGCTCCAATTCCTCGCGGGCGCCCTTGGCGTCCCGCATCTTGGTCTTGCAGGCCAGGAAGTATCGGCCGCGGTCAATCCCCTCGAGGGCGGGCCCGAGCTTCTCCTCGGCTTTGCCGTAGGCGGGCGCGACGTCGAAGTAATTCACGCCCTGGTCGAGCACTTCGCGGACGGCGCGGTTACAGCGCTCCTGCGGCTCGTTGTTCAGCGCCAGACCGGAAAAGCCCACGATCGAAACCTTGACGCCCGTGCGGCCGAGGACGCGATACGGCATGCCATTGACGGTCTCGGCCACCGGCGCGGCGTGGCCGACGAACCAGGAATTCGGCAGGCCCACCGCGCAAGCGCCCGCGGCGCTTCCGGCCAGTTTGAGAAAATCTCTTCGCTTCATGGAGTACTCTTGGGGTTGTGTTGTGATTTGATGGCCGGCTGACGCTCGCTCGCGTCTGTAAGAGGGGCGACAGCCGGGCTGACTGGACGACAACGTAGCGGGCAACGTGCCGTCAGGCAAGGGCGGCGGCAAGCTGCCGCATTGCTAATGCCCACCCGCCCGCATAGCCTCGGCGCATGACGAGATTCACTGCGGTGGTCTGGCACCTGTGCGCGGCGTGGTTCGTGACGCTGGCCGTTGCGAGCGGCCTGAATCGCGCCGACGCCGACGCCGAAACCCCGGCCGAGCGCGACGCCCGCATGGCTTGGTGGCGCGAAGCCCGCCTGGGCATGTTCGTGCACTGGGGCCTCTACTCCGGTGCGGAGGGCGTATGGGACGGCAAGCCGTACGGCGGCGGCGTCGAGTGGATTCAACATTACGCTGGCGTGCCCGCCGACACCTACGCCGCGCGTATGCGGCCGCTGTTCCAACCGCGGCCCGGTTTCGCCCGCGAGTGGGCGCGGCTGGCCCGCGAAATGGGCGCCGAGTACGTCGTCTTCACCAGCAAGCACCACGAGGGCTTCGCGCTGTGGGACAGCCAGGTGACCGACTTCGACGCGAAGGATTTCACCGGCCGCGACCTGTTCGAGGAGATCGTGACCGCCCTGCGCGCCGAGGGGCTGCGCGTGGGGGTGTACTTCTCGATGATTGACTGGCATCACCCGGATTTCCTCGTCAAGGGCACCGGCCTCCCGCATCCCCTCCAGAAGCATCCGGAGATTACCGATCCCGACGCGGGCCGGGACTGGAATCGGTACGTCCGCTTCATGCACCAGCAGGCCGAGGAAGTGGCGTCGCGCTACGGCACGCTGGACATCTTGTGGTGGGACTTCAGCAGCAAGGAAACCCAGGGCGACCGCTGGCGCGCGCCGGAGTTGATGGCGATGGTCCGGCGGCATCAGCCCCGCATCCTGATGAACAACCGGCTCTACCACTCGGAGAATGTCTCCGGCGACAACCTGGGCATCTTCGACGTGGCCAAAGGCGACTTCACCACGCCCGAGCAGCACATCCCCGCCACCGGGATGCCGGGCGTGGATTGGGAGGCGTGCATGACGCTCAACGGCACCTGGGGCTGGAGCCAGCACGACTTTAACTGGAAGACGGCAGAGACGCTTATCCGCAACCTGGTGGACATCGCGTCCAAAGGCGGCAATTACCTGATCAACGCCGGCCCGCTGGCCGATGGGACCATTCCCGAGCCGATCACCGTCCGGTTCCGTGAACTGGGCGCGTGGATGAAGCAATACGGCGCGGCCATCCGCGGCACCTCGGCCAACCCGGTCGGCAAGGTCCCTTGGGGACGCATCACCGCCCGGCCGGATCGCCTGTACCTGCATGTGTTCAACTGGCCGAAAGACAACGTCATCACCGTGCCGCTCAAGGACTGGCGCGCCGTAAAAGCCGTGATGCTGGCCGATCCCCGGCAAACCCCGCTCGCCCTCGAGACGGACGCCGGCTCGGCCCGGATCACCTTGAAGCCGGCCTTTCAGAATCCTTACGCCTCGGTCGTGACCCTGGAGATTGCCCGGTGACGCCCCATCGAAGCCGCCGACCAGCGTCACGCGGAAACCCAAAACCGGAGACCAAATGAATCCCGCCAGCCGAAGCAAGAACGGCATTCGCGCCGGTTCTCCGTCGCCGCTGGCCCCTGGTACTCCCGACTGCGAAGGGCGGCCGACGCCCGGCCCATTGGTGGCCGGTGCCTTCCGGCTCCCGCGTTCGCCCCGCGCGTGAACCTGCCCAACAAGCTGACCGTCTCGCGGTTCGTCCTCACGGCCGTCTTCCTGTGGGCGATGTTTTCCCGCTCGCCCGTGAACGACACGCTAGCCCTCGTGCTGTTTTCGGCGGCGGGCCTCACCGACCTGCTCGATGGCCGCATCGCCCGCCAGCGGGGTCTGATCACCAACTTCGGCGTTCTGATGGACCCGCTGGCGGACAAGATCCTCACCTGCTCCGCCTTCATCGCGTTCGTCGAACGGCACATGCTGCTGCCGCCCGAACCGCTCTTCTTCCTCGGCCACTATCCCGTGCGGGCAAAGGTCGAGGCGTGGATGGTGGTGATCATCGTCGCCCGCGAGCTGGCCATCACGGGCCTGCGCCTGATGGCGGCCTCCCGGAACCTGGTTCTCGCCGCCGAGAAATACGGCAAGCACAAGACCATTTCGCAGATGGTGGCGATCATCGCCCTGCTGGTGCTCGACGCCCACGTTGAGTGGTGGCCGTGGCTACGGCACTTCTTCGCCCCGTGGACCCCGTGGTTCTGCCTGGTGGCGATGTGGGTCACGGTCGTGCTGACGGCGACCTCGGGCGCCCTCTATCTGTGGCGCAACCGCCAGCTCTACCTGCGCGAGCTGTAGGACTCGTGAACGCGCTCTTGATCTTCGTCGCTCAGGGCTTTGGCGCAGGACGAATTCCCAAGGCCCCGGGCACCGTCGGCACCCTCGTCGGCCTCGGTTGGTTCGCCCTGCTCCACGCGACCGGTCACATCGCGGTGTTCGGCGCGGGCGCGCTGCTCGGGCTGGCCGCGGCGGTCTGGCTGTGCGGGCGGGCGGAACGGATTCTGGGCCGGCCGGATCCCAGCTCGGTGGTGCTCGATGAAATCGCCGCGTTCCCCCTTTGCTTCGCGCTGCCGGCGGTGGGGGTGGCGTGGACCCACGGCGGCGACCTCGCGAACGTGGGTCAGCTCTATCATCAATGGCCGCACTGGCTGTGGACCTTCGCGGCCTTCCGCCTGTTCGACATCTGGAAGCCGTGGCCCGTGCGGCAGAGTCAGCGCCTGCCCGGCGGCTGGGGCGTGACCGCCGATGACGTGCTCGCGGCGCTCTATGTCAACCTGCTGTGGATTCTGATGTTGCTCGGTTGATGGACCCGGTGCGGCAAGCCAGCGATTCTTCAGCACGACAGCGTCCCCGCCAGCGCCCCCAGCCCCCCTGCTCGTCACCTGCGGCCGGGGTCACTGAGGCGCCATAGCCTCAACGCGACTCGCGCCCGGACCGTTTCACACATCACCTCCGTACGCTGCCACCTCTGACAGTCTCGCCCCCTTGGCAGGGACGGGAAGCGCAAGCCGGCACCGGGTTGTGCGTCACTGTTGCGGCTGGCTCACGACCTGGAAGCGCCGAGCGTCGCTCACGGGTGGATTCCCACCCCGGACTGTGTCCAGTAAGCGCGAAATAATGCCGCCGGCCAGCGGCGTCCACAGCGTCGAGGATGATGTGGACCAAGAGATCGGCGGGCACCCAGTCGCGGAGGTTGGGCGGGAGCAGCAGCGAGAAGCGCCCGTTGTTGACGAGCAGCCGCAGGCCGCGCGGCAGGCTCGTCGCTCCAGCCGACGGGGAATCGGGCCGGCGAGCGGTGCGAGCGGGGAATGCGCGCCCGGCGGTTGAAAAGCCCGCGAGGGGAAGTTCGGCGGTACCAATCCGTCCCCTGTTCCCGAATCGCTCGCCCCGACAGGAGAATGGGCCGCGGCAGGACTTGAAATCGAAGCGCGGCGGCACCGGTCGTTTTCCGCCGGAGACCGCCGCGCGGGAATCGGGTGCGAGCCGCTGACCTACTTGGCGCCCTGGTCAATCCAAGCGCGCAGCACGCCCACCTGCTCCTTGGTCCAGGGATCGCCCTTGCCCTCCGGCGGCATCGCCTCGTCAGGATCCAGGCGCGCCACAGAATGCACAATCCGGCTTTTTTCGCTCTTGCCCACCTCGATGATCTTGCCGTGCTCCGAACCCTTGAGCGTGGCCTCGAGCGAGTCCAATCGCAGGTCGCCCTTCGCCTTTTCGGGGCCGTGGCATTTGAAACAAAACTTTTCGAACATGGGTTTGATGTCCTGGGCGTAGGTCAGCCCCTTCTTTTCTGCCGGGGGCGGCAGTTTGCTGACGTCCACCTTCTTCTCCGCCGCGAGCAGGCTGAGGGCCGCCACGGCGCCGACGGTTGCGAGGATCCAATGGGTTCTCATGTTGATCTAAAATTCGCCGACAAGGTGGCCAGTGACGATCCGGGCGTCAAAGACATTCAAACGCGAACTCCGGAGCGCGCGGTCGCCCACGGTGCCAGCCTTCGCCTTGACGCTGGCGCGTGCCCCCCCGACACTGCGCGCGCCGTTCGGCATTCACATCGGAAACGCAAAAGGACACGAATCATGAGCACCATCTACGACATCAAAGCCCGCGAAATCCTTGATTCCCGGGGCAACCCGACCGTGGAGGCGGACGTCCTCCTGGACAGCGGCGTCATCGGCCGCGCGGGCGTACCCAGCGGCGCCAGCACGGGCGAAAACGAGGCCCTCGAACTCCGCGACGGTGACAAGAAGCGCTTTGGCGGCAAGGGCGTCCGGAAAGCCGTTGCCAACATCACGGGCAAGATCCTGCCCAGGCTCCGCGGCATGGAAGCTCACGATCAGGTGGCGGTGGATCAAGCCATGCTCGAGCTGGACGGTACCGAGACCAAGTCCAAGCTTGGCGCCAACGCCATCCTCGCCGTGTCCCTCGCCACGGCCAAGGCGGCGGCGGAAGAGCTGCAACAGCCCCTGTTCCGTTACCTGGGCGGCACCAACGCCAAGGTGCTCCCGGTGCCGATGGCCAACGTCATCAACGGCGGCGCGCACTCGGACGCCCCGATTGACTTCCAGGAATTCATGATCATGCCGCTCGGCCTGCCCACGTTCAGCGAGGGGTTGCGCGCCATCACCGAGACCTTCCACGCGCTCAAGGGCGTGCTCAAGGGCAAGGGCCTGAGCACCGCCGTGGGCGACGAAGGCGGATTTGCCCCCAACCTCAAGAGCGCCGAGGAAGCCCTCGACGCCATCATGACCGCCATCAAGAACGCGGGCTACAAGGCCGGCAAGGACATCTACATCGCGCTCGACCCGGCGGCCTCCGAGTTCTACTCCGGCAACAGCACCTACACCTTCAAGAAGAGCACCGGGCAAAAGGTCACGGGCGACGAACTCGTCGAAATTTGGGCGGACCTGGTGGCGAAGTACCCCATCGTCAGCATCGAAGACGGTTGCGGCGAAAGCGACTGGGCCACGTGGAAGAAGCTAACCGACAAGCTGGGGGACAAGGTCCAGCTCGTGGGCGACGACCTCTTCGTCACAAACGTAAAGTTCCTGCGCAAGGGGATTGAAACCGGCACGGCCAATTCGATCCTCGTCAAAGTCAACCAAATCGGTTCGCTCACCGAGACCCTCGATGCGGTGCAACTCGCCCAGACCCACGGCTACACCGCCGTCCTCTCGCATCGCTCCGGCGAGACGGAGGACGCGACGATTGCGGACATCGCGGTGGCGACCAACTGCGGCCAGATCAAGACCGGCTCGTTGAGCCGCTCGGACCGACTGGCCAAGTACAACCAGCTCCTGCGCATCGAGCAGACTCTCGGCGCCAACGCCATTTACGGCGGGCGGATGAAGCACGGGTAACGCAGGTTGGTCGTTGGGTACACCGACGGTCGCCTCGGGTTTCAACGCCGCAGTCTTTGGGCTGCGGCGTTGTTCTTGTTGCGACCGGGGGGGGCACGCACCCGATCGAGAGGCTACCCGCCCCGTGGCTCACCAGCCCGAGCGGCTTGCGGATCGGCCCCCGGCGCCGTGAACGGTGAACTGCAAGCGCCAGCCCGGTCCCATGGTTCCGCGCTCAAGCGCCAGGCGTTTGCCGACACGGAGGGCCTCCTCGAACGCGAGAGCCCGGGCGGCCGCTCGCGTCCCGGCCGCTTCCACCTTGGTTTTCCGGCTCCGGTCTGATACTCCGACCGCTGATGCAACGGCGTACGGCCCGGATTCAACGTGACACCCGTGAAACGCGCATTCGTCTCGACCTCGACCTCGATGGTCGGGGCCAGGCCGTCGTCCGCACCGGGATTCCGTTTTTCGACCACATGCTCACGCTGTTCGCGAAGCACGCGGTGGTGAATCTCAAGCTGACCTGTCGGGGGGATCTGGCCGTGGACGCGCATCACACGGTCGAGGATTGCGGGATCGCGCTGGGCCAGGCCGTGCTCGCGGCGCTGGGCGACAAGACCGGGATTCGTCGTTACGGGGCCGGGTTCGATCCGCGTAATCCGTTCACCGGCGAGGCGTTCGTGCCGATGGACGAATGCCTGGCGCGCTGCGTGGTGGATTTCAGCGGCCGGCCCTATCTGGTGTGGCGCGGGCTGGAGCGGCTGGCCTACAAGGTGACCCGCGCGGAGCGGCAGCAGGACGCGTCCTCCGCATTCCGCTTCGGGCTGGCCCGGGAGTTTTTCCAGGGTTTCGCCAACGAAGCCCGGTGCAACCTGCACCTCGAACTGCTCTACGGCGACGAACCGCATCACATCGTCGAGGCGCTGTTCAAGGCCTTTGCCAAGGCGGTGGACGTGGCGTGCCAGCGGGATCCCCGCATCGCCGGACTGCTGCCGAGCACGAAAGGAAAACTCTAGGCGCTGAATAGCCCGGTTCATGGGCCCGTCGAAACTCCAGTCGAAGACCCTCGACCTCCCTTCCGCCCCGGATGAGGCGTTGGTGAGCGCCGCCCGCCAGGGAGATATGGCTGCCTTCGAGGAACTGGTCGCGCGGCACCGGGACAAGGTGTACGCCCGCGCCTTCAGCATGGTGCGGAAGGAGGACGAGGCCCTGGATCTTTCCCAGGAAGCGTGGGTCAAGGCGTGGCAGCGGCTGGGCCAGTTCCAGGGGGACGCGAGCTTCCTGACCTGGATGACGCGCATCACCATCAACCTGTGCCTGGACCACCTGCGCCGCCGCCAGCGGCTGCAGGCCGAATCCATCGAGCAGATGGACGAGGAGTTCGGCGGCGTGGAGCGGCAGATGCCGGTGGTGACGCAGAATCCCACCGAGGGGCTCGAACGGGCGGAATTGCGGGCGCGGATTGACCAGGCGATGGCCCAGTTGACCCACGCCCATCGCACAGTACTGATTCTGCATGAATTTGAGGGCTTGGAATACAAAGAGGTGGCCAAACGAATGGGTTGCTCGACCGGCACCATCATGTCGCGGCTGTTCTACGCGCGACGCCGGCTCGCCGCCCTGCTGCAAGATCTGAAAGCCGAACGGAGCCATGACTCAACCGCTTGAACTCAACGTGCAAGCCTGGCTGGACGGAGAACTCTCCGCCCGCGAGGCCGCCGAGGTGGAACGCCTCGTCGCCGCCAATCCGGCCGCGGCGCGGCTGGCGACCGAACTACGCTGGACCCGCCAGGCGCTCCGCGCCGGCGAACCCGACCGGCCGGTTCCGGAGACCCGCGAGTTCTACTGGTCCAAAATCGAGCGCGCCATCCGCGCCCCGGCCGTCACGCCGGCGCGCCACCCCGCTTCCTGGGCGCGCTGGTGGCGCCTGGCGTTGCCGCTGGGCGCGGCCGCGGCCCTGGCCTTGTTCTTCGCCCTGCCGGCGATGCGCGTCGAGCCGGCGGTGGCGATAATCGAAAACCACCTCGACGATGTGGGCTCGTTCAGTTTCCGCTCCGAGTCCGAAGGCATGACGGTGGTTTGGATTGCGTCGAACTGAATCGCCCTGTCCCATGCGTTTCCCGCCCTCTCCCTTCGCCCGCCGTCACGCGCTGACGGCCTTCGTTTGTGTGGCCAGCCTGCTCTGGGGCGCGCTGGTCACCGCTCAGGCCAGCGATCCGGAACTCAAGCTGCGCGCGCAGTTGATCTGGGGCACGGACGAAGCCAAGCCCAAGGACGCCGCCTACAAGGAACTCGAGCCGGAGCTCCGCCAGAAACTCGGGCGCATCTTCAAGTGGAAGAACTACTGGCAGATCAGCGAGCAAAAGTGCGGCTTCAAGCCGGGGGAAACCAAGAAGCTCAAGATGAGCGCCAAGTGCGAGCTCGAACTCCGGCACCTCGACGACGCCACCATCGAAATCAAGCTCTACGGCGAAGGCCGCCTGGCCCGCACCGTCCGCCAGTCCATCCGGGTCCTCGAACGCGGCGAACTCACCGTGCTCGCCGGCGACGACAAGGACAAACACGACGACGCGTGGTTCGTGGTCATCACCTCGACCAAGTAATTGCCGGCGCCCTTCCGCGCCCCGCTCCGTCGTGACATCCGCTGTCATCGTCGCCGCCGGCCAGGGCACCCGCATGGGACCGGGAGTGGACAAGCTTTTCCTGGCCGTCGCCGGTCAGCCGCTGATCGCCCACACCTGGCGGCGTTTTGAAACGGCGACGTGCGTGGACGAAATCATCCTGGTGGTCCGCGACGGCTGGCAGACGACCTTCCAGGAACTCGCCGTCCAACAGGGTTTCCGCAAACCGTTCTGCTGCGTCCCGGGTGGCCGTGAACGGCAGGACTCCGTATGGAACGGCCTCGCCGCTGTCGCGCCGGCGTGCGAACTCGTCGCCATTCACGACGGGGCGCGCCCGTGCGTCACCCCGGCCTTGATCGCCGCCACCCTGGCCGCGGCCCGTGAATCCGGCGCGGCGGTCGCCGCCCAGCGCGTGACCGACACCATCAAGCAGTCCGACGATGGCCAGGTGATCTCCGGCCACCTCGAGCGCCGCAAGCTCTGGGCGGTGCAAACGCCGCAGACCTTCCGTCTGGAAGTCATCCACCGCGCCCTCACCGAGGCCCGAGCGCGGGGGCTCAACCTGACTGATGACACGGCCGCCTGTGCCCTAATCGGCCAGCCCGTTCGATTGGTGGAGGGGCTCGATCCCAATCCCAAGGTCACGCGGCCGGCCGACGTCGCGGTCGTTGAGGTCTGCCTCGGGATCGCCGCGCCGCGCTGATGTCGCTGGCTGGCTCCCGGTCCTGATTGGATTGCCTCGACAACGAGGCGCGGTAGGCTCCGGTCCCTCAGCCATGAACCCGCGCCTTCTCCCCTCCACGGCAAGCCTCCTTCGCCGCCTGCCGGCAACCATCGCCAGCCTCTGGTTCCTGACCGCCGCCGCGCCCGCCCTTGCCGCTGCCGACCCGCCGCCCCTGCAGCGCATCTACCTCACGCACTTTTCGCACACCGATTTCGGCTTCACCGACCTGCAGAGTGTCTGCCGCGAATTGCAGG
>CAYNCT010000127.1:0-10097 GCA_964396005.1 uncultured Verrucomicrobiota bacterium
GCCCGCAGCCCTTGCCCTGGGCCTGCAGGACCGCGTCGAGAATCACCTTGCGGCAGCCATCCAGATCGCGGTCGGCGTGAAGCTTTTCGTAGGGTAGGGAATATTGCGCGCCCACGTTCTCGCAGCCGCCACCCTTGAGCATGAGTCGGATGGTGACCTCTGGTCCGGCGTGCTGGTGATAGTGGATCGTCGGCGCGCCCGGCCCGACGTTGGTGCCGTCGTTTTTCCCGGTGATCGAGTCCACCGAGTTCTGGCGCAGGTAGCCCTTCCGGGTGGCCAGCGTCACCGCCTCGCGCGCTATTGCCTCGAAGTGCTGCAGGTCGAAGCCGCGCGGCCCGTCCACATAAAACAGCACGCTCCCGGTGTCCTGGCAGATGGGCTGCGATTTCTGGCGGGCCAGGGCGATGTTGGCCTCGATGATCTTCATGGCGCTCTCGGCGATCGTGCCCTTCTGCTCCGCTTCGAGCGCAGCCAGAATGGCGCGCTGCACGTCGTCGGGGATTTCTGCCGAGGTGCGGCGGATCAGTTCGAGGAGAGACTCCAACAGCGAATTCATGCGCGGCAACGCTAGGAGGCGCACCGGGGAGTGTCAACGGAGGCAGCACGCCAGAGGACGGCGCCTTGACCGAGCGGCGGGGGAGAAGTTCGACGCGCGCGCTCCCGGGAAATGGGAGAGTGGGCAACCCCGGATTTTGAGTCACGCCGGCGGAGGCGCGGCATCAAAAGGATTGTGCCGACGGGGCGAGTTGGTTACGACCTCGGCCGGAAATGAACTCATCCGCACCCGGTGTTCCGCCCGTCGTCGAGGATTGCGCCGCGACCGTGCCACAGTTGTTTCGCGACTACGTCGTGCCCAGCTACGGCCGCTACGACCTGGTCTTGAGTCATGGCCGGGGCAGCGAGGTTTGGGACGCTGCCGGACGGCGTTATCTCGACCTGGGCGGCGGCATCGCCGTTTGCTCGCTCGGGCACGCGCATCCGGAAATCGCCGAGACCCTCGCGGCGCAGGCGCGGCGGCTGATCCACGTTTCCAATCTCTATTTCACCGAGCCACAAGGCCGGTTGGCGCGGGAGCTGGTCCGGCATCTGGGGCCCGGAAAGATGTTCTTCGCCAACAGCGGCGGCGAGGCCAATGAAGGACTCTACAAACTGGCCCGCCGCTTCGGTCACGAGGAGGGGCGGTTCGAGATTCTCACCGCGTTGAACTCGTTTCACGGTCGGACGCTGGCGGGCATTGCCGCCAACGGACAGGACAAGTTCCGGCAGGGCTTCGGCCCGGCGGTGCCCGGCTTCCGCCACGTGCCCTTCAATGACCTCGCCGCGGCGCGCGCCGCGCTCTCGCCCGCCACGGTCGCGATCCTGATTGAAGGCGTGCAAGGCGAAGGCGGCATCACTCCGGCCACTTCCGAATACCTGCTGGGCTTGCGCGCGCTGTGCAACGAACGGAACCTGCTGCTCCTGCTGGACGGCGTGCAATGCGGCTATTTCCGCACCGGTCGTTTCCAAAGCTACCAGCGCATTCTCGAAGGCGTGGCCGGAGGTGACGCCTTCCAGCCGGATGCCGTTTCGATGGCCAAGTCCCTGGCTGGCGGATTTCCCATGGGCGCGTTTTGGGTGCGGGATCGCCACGCAGACCTGCTGGGACCGGGATCGCACGCGACGACCTTCGGCGGAACGCCGCTGGCCTGCGCCGTGGCGCTCCGGGTGCTGGCGATCGTCGAGCGCGACGGCCTGGCGGAAAACGCGCGCCAGGTCGGCGCGTTTCTCAAGGCCGGCCTCGAGCGGATCCAGCGCGAGGTGCCGGGCGTCATTCGCGCGGTCCGCGGCCTCGGGTTGATGCTCGGTTTCGAGCTCGCGCCGCGCGCGGAGATCCCGGGCTTTGCCGGAGCGGACAAGCCGGCATCCGCGCAGTTTGTGAACCGCCTGCACGAAGCGGGCGTGCTGACGGTGCCGTCCGGCGCGCAGGTGGTTCGTTTGCTTCCGGCGCTGAACCTCACCCGGGCCGAGGCGGAGGAGGGCCTGACCCGGATCGAGGCGGTCGCCCGCGCCGTCGCTCGCTGACGGCATTCGCCGGGCTCTCAACTCACGGGATGAATCCCGATGCCCCGCGCGCCCTGATGCGGCCGCTGGGCCGGGTGATCCTGGTCGGGGCGGTCACTTTGGTGCCGGTCGCGATGGTGGCGCTGCTGAGCCTGAAGTCCGTCCCGGCTTTCGGCTGGACGCTCCTGGCGAACAGCGTTCCGGGCACGCTGTTGGCTATCGCCGCGCCGAGGGACGATGCAGCGGCCGGCTGCTCGGCCGGATGCCCGCCGGGGGCGAGTAAGGCGGGCGCCGGGCGGCCGCCGAAGCGAACGAAGGGAGAAGGGCTTCCACCGGGGCAGGGTGGTCAGGAAAAGTGCCCACCGGAGAATCCCGTTCCCGTTGTTCCTTCGTTCCCTTCGTCGTCTTCTGTAAAACGAACTTCGGAGTTCGGCGTTCAGGCGGCGTGCCCGAGGAGTCCCAGCGACGGTTCAAGGATTGGGAGCAGTCGCTTCGGGCGCCGCTTCGGCTGCCGGCGGCCGGGGGTGAACGCGCCCCGCCAGTTGATCGGCGTACAGGCGGGCGGCCTGACCGAGGAAGTCGTAAGCGTGTGACTGCGTGGCGGCGTCGCGGGCGTGGGGCAGGGCTTCCGCGGGTTGGCCGGCGGCATCGAGGTACAGGGCCACGTAAAGGTGTGCGTAGAACCCGGCGATGGCCCGGGCTGAGGCATCGCTTAGCGCGTCGGCCGCTGCGAAGACCGCGCGGGCGTCCGCCTGACCCGCGTACAGACGCCAGATTTCGGGCAGCGGTACCCGGGTGTCGCCGGTCACGGGCAGGAGCCGGGAGCGCGCGGTTTCCAGCCCCGCCAGCTTCGCGTTCGAGAAGAAGTGCCAGGTGGCGACTTCCACGTCGTTGCTGTTGATGCGGCGGTGCGCCTCGAATTGCTGCCGCGCCTCTTCGTGCCGGCCGAGGAGGCTCAGGACCACGCCGCGTTGCCACAACTGGGGAACCCGGTCCGGCGCCAGTTGCGCCAGGCGATCAAAATCTTCCGCCGCCCGCGCCAGGCGGCCGTCGCGGAAGCGCGCCAGCGCCCGCTGAAACCGGGCCTCAACGTCGCGCGGGCTGAGTTCGAGAACCTTGGCGAAATCAGCCGCCGCATCCCGGAACGCGCCGTTGGCGGCGCGCAGCCGGCCCCGCAACATCCACCCCTCCGTTGCCGCGGGCGCGAGGCGGATGGCCTCGGTGGCGGTGGCCAGCGCCTCGTTGGTGAGGCCCTGGCGGTGCAGCGTCTCGGCCTGGCCGAGGAGCACCCGCATCCTGGCCAGGGCTTGCAGAGGCGCGTTTTCCTGAGCGTCCCCCGGTACGGCGACGACCATCAGCCATCCGAGGAGCTGAGCCAGGATTGGGACAGCCCTGCGTCGCCGCAGGATGGACAGGGGGTGAACCGAGTCGGCGAACGTCACTTACCTTTCGTCTCGAAGAGGTACACGCGGAAGCCGAGGTGCAGCATCACGGTCGAAAAGTCGCCCTCGGCGGGCCGGCCGTTGATCTCGAACTCGTGCCCCCAGGAGTACAGCCAGCGAGCGTCGGCGTTCAGCGAGAAATTGCGCGCGACGAAGTACTCGATGCCCCCGCCCACAGCGAGCGCCGGGTAAATGCCCTTGGCGTCAATGTCCAGGTCGGCGCCGGCTTCCTTCTGGTCATTTGACTCCCCGTACACGATGCCTGCGCCCGCCATCAGATAGGGCACCCAGCGTCCGCGCTGCATTGGGTAGCGCAGCCGCAGATAGGGCAGGACGGCGCCCATGCCGTACTCGCTGACCGCGCCGTAACCCTCGTATTCAAGATTCGGCTCGAGACTGTCCGCCGCCAGCTCCACGCCGAGGTGTTCGCCAAAATCGTAGCCGAACGCCAGGCTGCCCGCCTGGCTGAAGCTTCCTTTCGCCGAAGGTTCCCGCCCGAAGGAGACCCCGTCGGAGAACTCGTCATCCGTCAGCACGTGGCCGCCAAGCCGGAGGCCGAAGTAAAACCGGTTCGGCGTGCGCTGTTCGGCTTCCCCCAGCAGCGGTCGTGGGTTGTTCTCGTCCCAGTACACTCGCAGGCCGAACGTGAACATCGCGGACGACAGCTCCACTTCGGTGCTGGCGCCGGCGACGGTCGAGTCCAGCGGGCTCATCCAAAGGTATTTGCCCTCCACCCCAAACGTTACGTTGTCGCCGATGAAGTACTCGACACCGCCGCCCAGCCCGACCGAGACGGTCCAGCCCTCAATGTCCACTGGCTGGCCAAAGGCGGCCTTTTGGCGGTCGTTGAACTGCAGGAAGGTCGGGCCCACGCCGGCGAGCACGTACGGCACCAGGCGGTTGTTGGCCATCGGATACCGCAGCCGGAGGTAGGGCAGGGGATTCCAGGCGGACACTTCCCCGAGGACGCCGCCCAGGGATTCGTACTCGTATTCGCGCTCGAAGAAATCGAGCGTCAACTCGGCGCCGAGGTACTGGTTGAAATTGGCCCCCAGGCTGAACGACCAGAGGTCGTCCACGCCCCAGAGCGGGCTGATGTCGCCGCTGTGGAAGCGCAGGTACGGCCGAAACCGGTCAGCGTCTTCCGCCCGACCGGCCGGCGCCAGCGCACCCGCCAGGCACAAGGCTGCCCCGGTCACCGGCAACCAGGGTGAACGGAAGGCGTGGGAAGAACCGCTGGGCCGGCGATGGGGACGCTGCGGACGCTTGGGTGTTGGCTTCATAAACGCGGCGCGCAGCATGGGGAAGCGTCCGCGGCCACACAACGCGAAACTCCGGCGGCGCGCGGTCCGCGATCGCCGGCGGGCGCTGCCGGCTCACAATCCCCGGGCCAGCGTCCACACACTCACCTCCGCAGCCCCGGCGGCGCGTAAGGCCAGGGCGCAGGCATTGGTGGTGGCGCCGGTCGTGAGCACATCGTCCACCAGCACGACCCGTTTTCCGGCCAACGGCCGGCCGGGCGCGGGGGCGAATGCTCCGCGCATGTTGTCCGCTCGCTCCTGGCGATTGAGCCGCGTTTGCGTTCGGGTGGGGACGACGCGCCGAACGGCGTGCGTCACCAGCGGCAGGCCGGCGGCCTGCGCCAGCGCCGCGCCCAGGCGTTCCGCCTGGTTGAATTCCCGCTCGCGGCGCTTGACGGGGAACAGGGGCACGGGCACCAGCGCGTCCCAGCTCCCCTCGCGCAGAGGTGCCGCGGCCTGGCGGATCAACAGGTCGGCGAGGAACGGCTCGAACCACAGCGCGCGCTGGTACTTGTACCGGTGAATGATCTCCAGCAGG
The DNA here is from genome assembly GCA_964396005.1 of uncultured Verrucomicrobiota bacterium. Classification (GTDB taxonomy): domain Bacteria; phylum Verrucomicrobiota; class Verrucomicrobiia; order Limisphaerales; family J093; genus JADJWF01. The sequence goes on from CAYNCT010000127.1 coordinate 5,322, forward strand.
AACGGGGTGGCCACCACTGCTGCCCGCGCGCTGCTGAAGGCCAGGTCCAGGTCGCGGCAATTCGCGCACTCGAACGGCGCGGTGATGTCGCCCTCGAACGGCAGTCCGCAGCGCCCACAATAGGGCGGCACCACCAGGCGGATGCCGCCCGGGCGCGACCAGCAGCGACCGCAAACGTAGCCCTCTTGCGGGCCGGCCCGTTCTTCGCCGCAGAGCTGGCAGACGGGCGGGAACAACAGCCCGACCGCCGCCTCCCACCCGGCGCGCATCCGGGCCAGCCAAGTCACTCCAGCGGACATCCGGCCACCAGCCTAACGCGCCGGCGCTTCCGGCCAAGTCCCGCGGCGGCTGACGGCCGGGGAAGGCCGGCCGGCTTGGCGCCGGGCGGATTGAGCGAGGCGCCCGCCTGCAATCGCATCCGCGCCGCGGCGCCATTCTTTGCTGGCCGCTGTCCATGTGGCCCGGCAATCTCCGCCCGTGATTTCGCCGGAGTGCTTTGTCCAGTTCGACCCGCCGGTGCGGCGACGAGTCATCGCCCGCGGCGGTGCGCCCCGGCAACGCTGAATCCACCGCCCTCTCTGCCCGCATGACCGCCCCGTCAACGCCCGAGCCCAAGAACAATCGCATGCCGTTGTCCGCTGCGTTCATTGTGGGGAACGAAGCGGCCGAGCGCTTCAGCTACTACGGCATTCGCAGCATCCTCGCGGGGTACATCACGGGGCAGGTGGTGGCCGGCAGCCACGGCGGTCTGGGGCAGACCGCGGACACCGCGACGAGCATCATTCATCTGTTCATCTTCGCGAATTACTTCATGCCCCTGTTGGGCGCATGGTTGTCTGACCGCTTGATCGGCCGGTACTACACCATCCTCTACGTTTCGCTGGTTTACGCGCTGGGGAACGGCGTTCTGGCCTGCAGCGGTCTGTTCGCGACCGTCAGCGCGAAGATGGCCTGCCTGGCGGTCGGGCTGGGCTTGATCGCGTTCGGCTCGGGCGGCATCAAGCCGTGCGTCTCGGCCTTCATGGGCGACCAGTTCAAACCCGAGCAGGGCCACCTGCTGCAGAAGGCGTACGGCGCGTTTTACTGGTCCATCAACTTCGGTTCGTTCTTCTCGTTTCTGGTCGTCCCGTGGGTAAAGGACAAGCACGGGTATGGCTGGGCGTTCGGCGTGCCCGGTGTGCTCATGGTGCTGGCGGTGCTGATCTTCTGGCTCGGCACCCGGCACTACACCCGTATCCCGCCCGCCCGGCACACCAACACGGCCGGCTTCCTCAAAGTCTTTCTGGGCGCCTTGCGTCTCCAGCCGCGGGTGACGCCGGCGCCCGTGATCAACATCCTCGCCAGCCTCGGTCTTCCGGCGCTCGCCATGGTGGCGCTCACGGTGGTGGCGCTGATGCACGAGGTGACGCCGTTTGCGCGCGCGCTGGGGGCAGCCGCGCTGATCGGGGTTGGTGTTTGGTATTTGCTCATCGTCGCATTGAGCCTGGCCGGGCGGCTCGAATTGCCCGACGCGTTCTGGGCCGCGGCGGCCGGACGGTACAGCGCCGCCGAGGTGTCCGCGGCGCGCTCGGTGGGGCCGATACTTTTTGTTTTTGCGTTGGTGCCGGTGTTCTGGGCGCTGTTCGACCAAACCACCTCGACCTGGGTGCTGCAGGGGAAGCGGATGGTGCCGTTCGAAGTGTTCGGCTTCACCATCGGCGCCGAGCAGATGCAATCAGCCAACCCCGCGCTGGTCATGGTGCTGGTGCCGTTGTTGACCCTGGGCGTTTATCCGTTGCTCGGGCGGCTGGCGACGCCGCTGCGCCGCATGGGCGCGGGCATGTTTTTCGGGGCGGCCTCGTTCGTGATGGTCGCCTGGTTGCAGCAGCGCATCGAGGCCGGCGAGCAACTCAGCGTGCTCTGGCAAACCGTGCCGTACCTGGTGCTGACGACGGGCGAAGTTCTGCTCTCCACGACGGGCCTGGAGTTCGCCTTCGCGGAGGCATCGCCCGCGATGCGCAGCACCATCATGAGCTTTTGGTTGTTGACGGTTGCCCTCGGCAACCTGCTGGTCGCGGGCATCACCAAGGTCCTGGGCGCCGGGGCCGAGGACGCCTCCGTCAGTCCGTCGCGGTTCCTGCTGTATGCCGCCCTGACGGCGATCGTGGGGGTTCTGTTCAGTTTGGTGGCCATGCGATACCGTTACCGCCATCCGACCTTCAAGGCGCAGGCGGGCGAGGCGTAGGCGGCTCGCCGCGTCCGAATTGCCTCGACGCCCGATCACGGGCGTCACGTCGCAGGTTCCGCGAGACGGCAGAGAAAGACGCCCTCTTCACCCGACGGCAGCAGCCAACTGGCGTGAACCTCCAGCCCGGCCGCCTGGAGCTGGTCGCGCAACCCCTCGGGTGTGTGGCGATAGGAGAAAAAGAGCCGAAACGATTCGCCCGGTTGGAAGCTGAATTCCTCGTCCGCCACCCGAATCGTCCGACTGCGGCGGAAATCATAGTACGCCGCGAACCGCAGCAGCGATGATCCCGAGGGGTCGGCCTCGATCTCAAACCGCATCGTGCCATCGCCGCCGGTGTCCACGCCCACGTCGGCCAGCCAGGTTAACAACCAGTCGCGGGTCGGCGGATTATCGTATTGAGGTCGCAGCCGCCGCACGCCGGCGGTGTAGTCGGCGCCCGGCGCAAGGTTGGCGCTGATCGCGAGCCAGTCGCCGGGAGCCAGCAGCCCGGCAACCAATCGCAACCATGGGTCGGGCTCGAAGTTCGGGACCATGCCGAAGAACGTGTAGCACCGCGCGGCGTCCGTCGGGCGCAGGGGCGCCAGCAGGGCGTTCAGGTCGTCACAGACGGCCAGGTCGCACACGACGGGTTGGATCAGATGGTCGGGCAGTCTGCGCAGAGTTTGCTGCCGGGCGACCAGTGTTAACGGCAGGCTCGCGTCCAGCGGCACGTAGCTGACCGCTCGTCCGCAATCGGTCAGCGCCTCGATCATCGCCAGGTCTTTCTGTCCGCCGCCGCATCCCAAGCCCACTACCTGAACCTTCCCCGGCGGGCACAGCGGCGCCAAGCTTGCGGCAGCTTTGGCGTAAAGCGCGGGGCCCGCGGCGTCGCGACGCGCCGGCGAAAAGGCCTCGTGAACCCGCAGCCATTTCTGCGCCTGTTTCACGCTGTCGTAATGGAACTTGGGGTTGACCCGGCGGTTGCGAAGCGAGTCGAGCAGGTCGCGTTCGACCTGGTCGGGGAATTGCGAGGGATCCACGAGGACCCTTGCCGGGCGCGAGCAAGATTCGGCGTTCATGAAGGCGCCGCAGCCAGCAGCGGCGAAAGCCAACGCGCTCGGGCGGGCGGCGGTTTCAGCATTATCGCGGGGCCACTCACACGCTGCCTACAGCTTCCGGCGCTTCCGTCGCGTCTGCATGGCCTGTCGGTCCGCCGTATCGAGGTGCTGCCGCCATGCGCGCATCACCGCCCGCGGCGCGCGAGAGCAGGATCGTTCCCGTTCGCATTTCTTAAAGCCAGGTTGCGTCCCTGTTGCCTGCGTCCATTACCGTGGTTCTGCCGCCAGCGGAGAACAGGCCGGCAATCGAGACCGGGCTGGTCCAATGCCTTGAGGAACCACAAAACCCGGCGGCAGGTTAAAAACCAGAGCGGAAGCGAGCAACGCGGAACGGGCTCAAGCTGGGGGAAGCCAAAACGGAGTCGCCAATCCGAACTGGCCGGCTAGAATCCCGGTATGAAGGTCGAGGGGCATCGGCCGCGCTCGGACGAACCGGCTCCGTTGCCGGCGGCCGAGGCGGTGCGCCGGGCAGCCGTGTTGCAGGCACAGGCGGAGTTGCTCAATCCCTTCCCCCGTCCGCGCGGCTTCGTGTTCAAGGCCCGGACGCGTGAAGAATACGAGCGGTGGCGGAAAGCCCGGTCGAATCCCCGACTGTGGTGAACGCGATGCCTGATCTCCCGCCGTTATTGCGGGTTTGCCGGCTCCTCAACGAGGCGGGCGCCCCATATCTCATCGCCGGGGCACAAGCGTGCATCCTCCACGGTCTCGTGCGAACCGCCGAGGACGTGGATATTCTCGTTGAACCCAGTGAGGCGAATTGCCAGCGCGTAATCGCCGGCCTGGCGCAACTGGCGGATCACGCCGCGGCAGAACTTACGCCGAGAGATCTCATCGAGAATGTGGTGGTGAAAGTAGCCGATGAGGTGGAAGTGGACATCAGCACCAGTGCCTGGAAGGTGACCTGTGCTGATGCCATCGGCACCGCGCGCGCGGTGGTCGTTGAAGGCGTGCGTGTGCCGTTCCTCGGGCTGGATGCCTTGATCGCCAGAAAGCAAACGCATCGCGAACAGGACGCGTGGGACCGGGCGCGACTCCTGGAACTGAAGCGCCGACAGAGTGAACACGGCACGGGCTGAGGCTGCCGGTGGTCGGCGGCCGGCCGGAGCGGACCATTCACCGCCGCTTCGCCTTGCGATAGGTGACCGCGCGGACGCCGGTCTCGGTCGAGGTTCTGGGGGAGGGTTGGTTTGGTTGAGCCAACGTATGAGTTCGTTGATCCGGTCGCGGAGCGGGGTGGCTCTCTCAAATCCGCGGTCGGTGTCGGCGGCTGCTCCGTTAAGCAGGATAAGGCACGAAGCCCAGCAGCTTGGCGGCGCCACGCAGCCGCTTGTCAGTGGCCACAAGCTCTGTTTCGCCTGCCACCCGGGCAGAAGCCAAGTGAATGGCGTCGAACGTGCGGATTGGAATCGGCGACGTGTGGCGGTAGCAGCGGGCCATGATGGCCTTGAACTC
>CAYNCT010000128.1:0-9977 GCA_964396005.1 uncultured Verrucomicrobiota bacterium
CCCAGGCCGCGGGCGAGGAGTAGGCGGTTCGCAGTCCGGTGGCAGCTCCGGTGCTCGCGCGCCCCCCGCTTTAATTTCCGGCCGACCGGCGCAGATACAGGGACCGATAGCGGGCGCTCACCTCCGTAGCGCTGCGTTGGCGGACGCTTTCGCGGATCTCCGCGGGCGTGGCAAACGTGGTGGCTCCGCGAGCGACCGCTCGCAGGGTTTCAGCCAGACTGCCGACGGAATCGGGCGTGAACAGCAGCCCCGTGCGGCCGGGCTGGACAATGTCCACATTGCCGCCGCTGGCGGAGACAATGGCCGGGACGCCGAGCGCGAGGGCCTCGATCAGCGCCACGGAGCAGGGCTCGTTGGTGGAAGGCAGGAGGAAACAATCCGCGTTCGCTAGCGCCGATTCGACGTTCAGCGAAACCCCGTGGAAGTGGCAGGACTCCTCGAGCCCCAGCCGGATCCGGGTGCGCTGGAGATCTTCGGCGTAGCGTTGGCTGCCGGAGTCGGCTGGCACCGGTCCCCAGTGGTGGAACTCCACCTGCGCGCGTTCCTCCGGCCGGAGGGAGCCCAGTGCCTCAAGGGCGAGGTGCCAGTTCTTCCACGAGGAAATGTTGCCCAACCCGACCAGGCGCAAGGACCGCCCTGGGGAGGACTGGCGCGCGATCAGCGGCAGGCAAAAGAACCGGTCGGCGCAGCACTCGGAGACCAGGGTCACGCGAACACCGTCCATTTCCAGCCCATAGTGGGCGGCCATGTTGGGCGTAAGCAGGACGGTCCTCAGCCAGCACAGCCGGCTGCCGAGGCGGTACATCGTCCGGCGGCGGCCGTAGGTGTGGTTGGTGAAAAAAACCTCGCGCCGCCACAGTCCCGCCACCAGTGCCGCCACCGCGAAACCGCCGCGGGTGTGGGCGTGGAGCACGTCGAAGCGCTCCGCACTCAGCAGGCGACGCAATTCCGGCAACGATCGCAGGGCCCGCCACAGCAGGCGTGGATGGCTGTCCAGTTCCGAACAGAGGTGCCGCGAGTACCGGTACTCCATGGCCGGGGCGCGGGTCTCGCGATAGGCTGCGTTTACCCAGACCACGTGCTGATCGCCGGTCGCAGCCGTTACCGTCTGGAAATTGCGGAGGACCGAGAGGATTCCGCCGTTGTCTTCCAGGGAGCCCAGCAGGTGAAGCACCCGCAACGGCTGGGCGGCAGGAGTACTCATCGGCGGGCACGCTTTCGGCGCGACGAGGCCGGACAGCCTCAGCCGACCGCCTTAGGCGGGGGCGGGGGAGAGGGCGGCCGCCTGACGTTTGTGCAGGAGGTGGTCACAGACGATCAACAGACCGGCGCGGAGAGAGAAAGTCTTCAGCGCCGTTTCCGCGTCGCCGTGGAGGAACAGGAACAAAAATACGCCCGTAAACCACAAGCCCGCGCTGACGGCGCTGATGCGGGCAAAGGTGTCTTCGCAGCCTTCCCGCCGGAGGTACAGCACGATGCGAACTGCCGCGCGCGTTCCGCCGTACAGGAAGAGGAGCATCCCGAGCGTGCCAAAAACCCCGGTGTTGACCATCAAGCCGATGAACCCGTTGTAGAACACCCCCTGGTCGAGGTGGAACATCAAGGTCTGCTGTTGGGGATGGTACGGAGCCACATCGGTCATGTACTTGTGGAATCCGCGCCCGATCCAGAAATAGTCGGGGATCATCCGAAACCCGATGCGGAACAGTTCGCGGCGCAGATTCCACGTCAGGTCCGCGTCCACCTTGGCCTGGGTGTCCACCTGTAGTCCGGGGAGGAAGGACACTGCCCTCTGGGCGGATTGGGGCATGAGATCCACGGTCAGGTACACGGTGGCGATGAGCGCGGTCGCCAGCAGCAGCATGCGGAACAAGTTGCCCAGGTGCAGGAACCGCTGGGCAATCGCTACCACCAGAAAGGTGCCGCTCAGGGTGAGCACCACCACGCGGTGACCGCTGGTGACGGCGACCGCCGACAGCAGGAGGGTCAGCGGCAACAGCCAGATCGCCCGCCGCCCCGTGTATTCCCGCAGATTGTTGAAGGCGAGCAGCAGCATGACCATCGCCGTGCCGAAAAAGGCGAGCGATTGAAACCGGCGGATGCCGAAGCGCATCGCCGAAATCTCGAAATTCATCGCGTCGTTCGCGATCTCAAAGAAATAGAGCACCGGAGTCAGCGCGCCGCCGAGGGTCAGCGCGGCGTCTGAAATCAGGAACGTCGCTCCGAGCACCCATTGAATGACCATCAGCCGCACCACCGTCCGCTCATCGAACTTCAGCACCAGGAACAAGAGCGGGAAAATCGCGCAGATGATCTGTTGGAAGTACAAGCGTCCGCCCACCTTGGAAGATCCGAGGACGTTGAAACCCACGCCGCGGACCACCATCGTGATCACCAGCACCCCGCAGTAGAGGAATGCTCCCAGCAGCACCCATTTGTGCTCCCGCAGCAGGCGGCCGAAGTCCTCGGGATACCGGCGCAGGAAAATGACAATGGGTACCCCGGTCCACGCGAGCAGCGCGGCCATTTCCCAGAGGTACGGACGGCCCGCCAGGAACGGCACAATGAAGGCCGAACCGAAGGTCGCCAGCGCCAGATGGGCGGAAACGGGCGCGTGATAGGGCAACAGCGCCAGCCAACCAATCCCCGCCACGATGAACGCCGCGAAGAACTGGTCCGACGCCATGAACATGCCGAGCAACAGCACGCCCAGCCCCATCACCCCATACCAGATGAGGATCTGCAGCCTCAGACGGACATCTACCGCGGTCGCGGACATGGCTCGAAAAAACTCTCTTCAGGAGGGAAAACGGGACTTTCCGCCGCCCTCCCAACGCGGGCGTAATTGTCACGGCAACCTGCCCGGCATCGCAACGCTTTTCCGCCGCGCGCTGGGCGTCCCGGCAGGCGCGGCCAGCCGCTGGCGGTGCGTTCAGAGGACATCAGCGCGGAGGTGGATTGACCCGCTCGGGAGCCGGGCGCAACCTCCGCCCGCCGGCCGAAGCCGCATCGAACTGTTCCGGCCGGGTACGCACATCCATGAAAACCAACCGTCGCCAATTCGTGGCGAATACCATGGCCATGGCCGTAACGGCCCGGTCGCTTCCAGTCGCTTCGGGCGGTGATTCAGCCCTGGCTGCGCCCGGGCTCCCCGTCATTGTCTCGACATGGCCGTTTGGTCGCCCTGCCAACGAGGAGGCGCTCAAGGTACTTCTGGGAGGGGGAGCGCCGATTGATGCGGTCGAGCGGGGCATTCGAGTCACGGAAGCTTCAGGCAATCCATCCGTGGGGCTGAGCGGTTTGCCGAACGCCGCCGGTGTGGTGCAACTGGATGCCTGCATCATGGACGGCCCCGGGCACCGCGCCGGCAGCGTCGCGGGCATCGAGGGCGTCCGGCATCCCATCTCGGTCGCCAGGCGCGTGATGGACAAGACACCTCACGTGATGCTGGTCGGTGACGGGGCGCGGCAGTTCGCCGTCGAGCAGGGCTTGGAATGCGTTGAGAATGATGCTGCGCGGCGCCATGCGGAGTGGTGGCGGCAACGTGCGCGCAACCAGTCCGGTGCGACCTCCGTCGCTCCCGCCGGCGAGAATCACGACACAATCGCCCTGCTGGTGGTGGGGCCGGACGGAACGGTCGCAGGGGGCTGCTCCACCAGCGGACTGGCGGGGAAGCTGCCGGGGCGCGTGGGCGACTCGCCCATCCTCGGCAGCGGGTTGTACGTGGACAACGAGGTTGGGGCGGCCGGGGCAACCGGCATTGGCGAAAACGTGATGCGCTACTGCGGCTCGTTCCTGGTCGTGGAACTGATGCGCCAGGGATTGCACCCGAACGCGGCCTGCCTGGAGGCGCTCCGCCGGATTTCCCAACAGGATCCCAAGGGAGCTTCGCTCGGTGTCAGTTTCATCGCCGTGGACAAACGCGGCCGCTGGGGCTCGGCGACGGCGGGACAGGAGTTCCAGTACGTGGTCACCACCCGCGCGGGTAGCGAGTTGATGGCGAGTCCGGGTCTTGGCCCGCTGGTTCCCGTGCCCGAGGGGGGCAACCGCCGATAACGGCGCGGCACACGCTGGCGGCCTGCCGCATCAGACGGGGCCGATAAACGAACTGACCCGCCTTTCGGCGGGTCAGCGCGCATAACCCTAAACAACCAGTGGTCCGGCCGGCCCTTAATCAACTCGGGTCGGGTTCACCATCTTGGAACTCGAACGCTGCTGCATCCAGTCCACGTCTTTGTTGTTCGGAGAGCCGACTCCCAGCGCGAGCAACTGGCCCGGCCGCAGCTTCGGGACCGTGCGCGGATCCTGCCACTTCTTGATCTCGGAGTGCCCGTCGGCGAAGGAGAAGCCGCAGGCGTTGTTATGGTAGCTGGCCGGGTAATCCACAATTACGTAGGCGGTCGGACGCATTGGGTCATAGCCCTCCATATTGACCGCGAACCAGCCGTCATTGATCGAGTCCTCGCGCTCATCCACGAAGACCCAGGCCTTGGACGGCGACGGGGCCATGATGTCGGTGATCTTCTTAAACTGCCAGAAGCCGCTGGTGTACGGCGCAGCCCGGTCACCCATGTACGCGTTCATCGAGAGGCTGCGCACCCGCGGGAGGGTGCGACCGCCGATCTTGACCATCGCTTTGTCCGCCGGGCACTTGTAAACGGCCGCCGAATTGCCCACGTACTTACCCAGTTGCGAGTTGATCAGGAGCAGCGTATTGGTGTTGTCCGCCCGGGTTCCAAAGTCCAGCCAGCCCACACACCAAGTGCGGTTGCTGTTGGCAGGCGTTTGGGCCTCTCCGCCGTCCAGGTTGCCCGTCAGTTTGTTGGCATTGTCGTCGGCGTACATGATCCAGCCGAGGGCAAGCTGCTTGGTGTTGTTCATGCAAAGAATGCCCTGGCCTTTGGCTTTGGCCTTCGACAGAGCCGGCAGGAGCATTCCCGCGAGGATCGCGATAATGGCGATGACAACGAGGAGTTCGATCAGGGTGAAACCCCGCCGCAAGCTCCCCCGCGTAGTTTCGAGAGTTGTAGTGGTTCGCTGGTTCATAGTTTCAAATCGTTGCGGTTTTGCGGACGCAGTCGAATTGATCGCCGAAAGATTGCCGAAGGCGACTCGGGCCGTCAATCTCCGCCTTCCGGAATCCTGCTGCAGAACCCTCTGGCCGAGGCAATCCTACGACGTTGCCGGAAGCTAGTCCGTCGCCCGGCGGCGCAAAATGTGCGTCTAGCGGCACACGAGTTCCGGGCGGCGCGAATTCCCTGCCACCCGTTCATCGGTCGTGCGTTGCCCGGCGAGAGGCGTCGGCTCGGAAGGAGGGGGCGCGCCGGGCACTCGCGGCCCGGCCGCCTCGGAAATCTGCTCGCGCGCGGCGAAACGACGGTTAGCCTTCGGCCCGCGGACTCGCATGAAGACGATCACTCTCGGTGGCAGTGCGCTCGTGGCGTCCCGCCTGGCTTACGGCTGTTGGCGGCTCGCGGGCACCTGGGATTCAAGCCTGGTCACCCCGGAAAGACGCGCTCACGGCCGGGCGGCGGTGGTGGCAGCCTTCGAGGCCGGGTACACGCTTTTTGACCTCGCCGATATCTACTGCGACGGCGAGGCGGAAAGCATCTTCGGGGAGGTGCTGAAGACAGTCCCGGGAATGCGGGGACAGGTCCTCATCGCCACCAAGTGCGGCATCCGCAAGGCGGGCAGCCCGCACGGCAACGCGCCGTATCGGTACGATTTCTCGGCGGACTACCTCATCGCCTCGTGCGAGGGGTCGCTGCGCCGGTTGGGGGTGGACACGATTGATCTGTACCAACTGCATCGTCCGGACCTGCTGGCTGCTCCGGCGGAGGTGGCGGATGCCTTCGGGCGGCTGCGGCAGGCCGGCAAGGTGCGCGAGTTTGGGGTCAGCAACTTTCATCCGTCTCAGGTCGCGATGCTTCAGAAAGCGTGCCCGTGGCCGCTGCGGGTCAATCAAATCGAAATCAGCCTGGGTCATTTGGCGCCCTTCTGGGACGGCACGCTGGACCAGTGCCTGACCGACCGCCTGACGCCGATGGCTTGGAGTCCGCTGGCGGGCGGAAAGTTGTTGAGCCAGACGGTGGACATGACCGACCCCCGGCACGCCCAGCGGCAGAAGTTGCTCGACACGATGGATCTGGTGGCCCGCGAGCGGGGCGTCAGTCGGGCCGTGATCGCAATTGCCTGGTTGCTGCGGCATCCGGCGGGCATCGTGCCCATCATCGGGTCCACGGATCCGGGGCGCATCCGCGAGCTGGCTGCCGCCGACACCTGCGAATTGACACGCGAGGAGTGGTACCGGCTGCTTGAGGCGGCACACGGTCAGCGGTTGCCCTGACTTCGCCAGCTTACGTCCCCGGCTGTCGGGCGCTTGACCGAATTCACGGCCGTCGCGAGGGTTCGCGTGCGCGGTGGGTGGATTCACCGCGCCGGTCCTCATGAGCGAGCAGCAATTTTCCAGCAACCCGCCGGCAACGGCGCGCGTGCGGGTGGCGGTGGTGGGCGCGTCTGGCTATTCCGGCGAGGAACTGGTGCGGCTGCTGATGGCGCATCCGGCCGTCGAGCTGGTGGCCGTGACGTCGCGTCAGTATGCCGGCCAGACGGTGGCGGCGATCTTTCCCCGGTTCGCCAGTCATCCGGTGGCCCGGGCCCTGCGCTTCGTGGAACCCAACGTGGAACTGCTCGCCAAGCAGGCGCAGGTTGTGTTTCTGGCCCTGCCGCACGGTGTTTCCGCCGAATTCGCGGTGCCGCTGCTCACGCGGGGTTGCCAGGTGATTGATCTGAGCGCCGACTTCCGCTTGCGCAGCGCGGCGGTGTACCAGGAGTTCTACGGCCACGAGCATCCGGCGCCGGCGTGGCTCGAAAAGGCGGTCTATGGCTCGCCGGAGATCCGCCGGGACGCGATCCGCGCCGCGCAACTGGTCGCTGCTCCCGGTTGCTATCCCACAAGCATTTTGCTGCCGCTGGTGCCGCTGCTGCGGGCGGGTTTGATCGAACCGACCGAGATCATCGCCAGCTCGCTGAGCGGCGTCACCGGCGCCGGGCGCAAGGCCGAGGTGGATTATCTTTTCGCGGAATGCAACGAGAGCTTGCGGGCTTACGGCATCCCCAAGCACCGCCATTTGTCCGAGATCGAACAGGAACTTGCGCTCGCTGCCGGCGGACCGGTGACCATTCAGTTCACGCCACACCTGGTGCCGGTGAATCGCGGCATCCTCACGACCGTTTACTGCCAGCCGCGCCTCGAAAGCCGCGGCAGCGACGCAGCGACGGCCGCCGCCCAGGCGGTCGGGTCTTGTTTGCTGTCCGCCTACGCCCGCGAGCCCTTTGTCCGGCTGCTCGAGGGTCGGGCGCTACCCGACACCAAGAACGTGGTGGCAACCAACTTTCTGGAGATCGCCTGGCGCGTGGACCCGCGCACCGGGCGACTGTTGCTGCTGAGCGCGGAGGACAACATCGTGAAGGGGGCCAGCGGCCAGGCGGTGCAGTGCCTGAACCTCATGTGCGGCTTTCCTGAGACGCTTGGGTTGCTCTGATGCCGGGGCCGCGAAGGCCGGCCCCCGCGAGCTTGTCGGAACGGTGGCGACGCGCTTTGCTTCCGGCATGGCGAGAACACTCTCCGGTTGGTTGTTGCTGACGACGATGACCGTTTGCCTTTGTCCCGGGGGTTCCGGCGCCCCGGCAGCGGACCGTTTGCTCGTATTCATCGGCACCTACACCAGCGGGAAGAGTCAGGGCATCTACTCGTTCCGCTTCAATGCGGGTTCGGGGGAGGTCACACCGCTCGGGCTGGCAGCCGAGGTGAAGAACCCGTCGTTTCTCGATGCGGATCCGACCGGGCGCTTCCTGTACGCGGTTGGGGAGTTCGGCGAGTTTCGCGGGACGAGGACCGGGGCCGTGACGGTGTTCGCGGTGGAGCGGGAATCGGGCAAGCTGCGTTTGCTCAATCAGGTCGCCAGCGGCGGCGAAGGCCCGTGTCACGTGGCGGTGGACCGAACCGGGCGGTGGGTGTTGGTCGCGAATTACGGCGGCGGCAGCGTGGCCCTGTTGCCCGTAAAGCCCGACGGCCAACTCGGCGAGCCGGCCGCCCTTGTTCAGCACGAAGGCGCCAGTGTGCATCCGCAGCGCCAGCGGGGGCCGCACGCGCATGGCGTCACGTTGTCCCCGGACCAGCGGTTCGTGTTCGTCCCGGACCTCGGACTCGACAAGGTGATGGCGTATCGCTTCGACGCCGCGGCCGGGACCTTGCGGCCCGCCGAGTTGCCGTACGCCGCGTTGCCTCCCGGCGCCGGGCCGCGTCACTTCACCTTCCATCCCAACGGCCAGTTCGCCTTCGCGATCAACGAGCTCAACTCGACGGTCACCGCCTTCGCTTATGATGCGGCGCACGGTGCCTTGAGCCAGCTCAAGTCGGTCTCGACCCTGCCGCGCGGTTTCGCCGGCGAGAGCACGACCGCCGAGATTGAAGTGCATCCCAACGGCCGTTTTCTCTACGCCTCGAACCGCGGTCACGACAGCCTGGCGATCTTTGAGGTGACGCCCCGCACCGGCGCGCTCCGGTCGCTGGATCAGGTGCCGACCGGGGGCCGGACACCGCGGAACTTCGCGCTCGATCCGAGCGGCCGGTGGCTGTGGGCGGCGAATCAAGGCTCGGACAACGTGATCCTGTTCCGGGTGGATTCGCAGACCGGCGGATTGACGGCCAGCGGGACGGTGCTGGAGGTCGGCTCGCCGGTGTGCGTCGAGTTTGTGCCCGAGCGGTAGGAAGCAAGAGGCTGCGGGGTCCGGCGGCTCTTACCGCAGGGCGCCAAAGTTAACTGGCCGGCAGGCGGAACGAGCGGGGCGTCGTTGCGCCCACAGTCCTCTTTTCCGCAACGACCACTCGGAAAGGTAGGAACCCGGGGACTATCGCCCCGCCTTGACCTCCCATATCCGGTGGGTGGGGCGTATCTCGGACAGGTTTCTGAGCCTCTTCGTGCCTTGAGATAACGTTGCACCTTGACGGCCTTCTGGTGCCGCCCCCCTCCGCGCCGGTGGGTACGGGTTGAGCCTCCTTGGTTCGGCCCGCCGCCGACCTTGGGCGGCCGGTGTTACCTGCCGCGCGGCCCTCACGCGCGCGCGGGGTGTGTGTGGTTCGCGCCCCGGACCGCGCAGCGAGCGGGCGAAAGCGTGGGCACGAGCGACGGCACACTCTTGTCGCTGCCGCTGCCGACCTTCACCGAAGACCTGGCCGGCCGCGGCGAGCCGGTCACGGAGTTCGGGTTGCACCGCCCGCGTCTGGGAGCGGATGGAAGTTTCGGGGCGGAACTGGTGGGTGAACCGGGGCGGACCTATTCGGTGGAAGTCTCGCCGGACCTGCACGCCTGGCAGGACTGGACACGCCTGGCCATGCCGGCAGGCCGCGCGGTCGAGCTGCGCGACCCGGCGGCAGTCCAGCCGGCCAGGTTTTACCGGGCGCGCCTGGAGGACTGAGGCCGGCGAGACTCTTTGGGGGATTCCCTCGGAGGAAGCCGGTGACCACCCGCCCGGCAGCCACGGCAACAAACCCAGATGCGATCGGCTCGGAAATTCCTCGAAAAATTCGTTGACACACTTGAGAAGCTAATCAACTCATCATCCCGCACACCTTGTTTACGTCCGTGAAGACAACGACAACCAAGCTGGCGCACCAAACGGCAGGGCTGATCGCCATGCTTCGCCGAGCGGTGGCAAGCCGGCGTTGGTTTGAGGAAAACCCTGGCACCGATCCCGGTCGTTCCCGTCGCCAGCCCCGGGAAGCAATGGCGCCCCGGCAAGGCACCCGGGAGCGCAGAACCGCACAGCTACACGCATCGTTGATGAAGGCACTGGCTTGGATACTGGCCGCCGCAGGGCTGGCTTGGGGGCTGGGCGGCGCCCCGGCAGCGGCGCTCGGCGCGGCGTTCGAGGTCGAAGGGGAGGTGACCAAGACGCTTTCCGAGCCACCCCCT
>CAYNCT010000129.1:0-9934 GCA_964396005.1 uncultured Verrucomicrobiota bacterium
TCCTGTTCGCCGAGGGCCAGCGGCGTTTCCTCGACTCGATGAACACCTACGCGCGCCAATTTGTGGAGCAGATGGCGCGCCCGGACGTGGACCTCATCACCGGCATCCCGCCCACTGTCAGCATCGAGCAGCGCAATTCACGGGGCGGCGGCAAGAGCACCGTGGCAACTGTCACCGAGATTCATCACTTCATTCGGCTGCTTTTCGCCCGGCTCGGCGTGCAGTATTGCCCGGATTGCCAGCGGCCGGTCGCCGCGCAGACGCGCGATGAAATCGTCCACCGCCTGGCCGCGGAACGGCGGCGGCGCGGAGACCTGTTGCTGCTGGCGCCGGTGGTGCGCGGCCGCAAGGGATTTCACACCGAGGTCGCCGAGTGGGCGCGCAAGCAGGGCTTCAGCCACGTCCGCGCCGACGGGCAGCTTCATCCCACCGACGAACCCCTGCGCCTGGACCGGTTTCGCGAGCACCAGGTCGAGATCGTCACCGGCACGCTGGCAGCGCGCGGCGGCGCGGCCCAACGCCCGGCCGTCGGCCAGTGGGGCAATTCCGCGCCGGCGGCGAGGCGATTGGTGGAGGAGACGTTGCGGCTGGGGGCCGGGACGCTCCTGGCGCTCGACCCGCGCGGCGAGCTGACCACGCATTCCACCGAGCGAAGTTGCGCGGGTTGCGGCCGCTCGTTTGCCCCGCTGGACCCCAAGTTGTTCAGCTACAACTCGGCCGCCGGCTGGTGCCCCCGGTGCCGGGGCTTCGGCGAGTTGTTTTATCTCCCGGAGGATGTGGAACGCGGCGCGCGGGCCGACGCCATCGAGGAATCGTGGTGGGGCTGGCAGGAAGGCGAACGCGAGCCGTGCCCGGAATGCGGCGGGGCACGCTTGAACCCGGTGGCGCGCGCGGTCCGGCTCGGCGGCGAGGATTCCCGCTTCCGTCTCCGCGCGGGCGTCGTGGGCGGGGACGCCTCGCGGCGAGGGCCGACGATTGATGAGCTGGGCGCGCTCCCGGTGGCGGCGGCGCACGACTGGATCCAGCGCGTCCAACTCTCCGGCCGCGAGGCGGACATCGCCCGGGACATCCTTCCGGAGATTCGCGAGCGGCTGCGGTTCCTGGAGGAAGTGGGACTCGGCTACCTGCAATTGAACCGGGCCGTCACGACGCTTTCCGGCGGAGAGAATCAGCGCATCCGCCTGGCCGCCCAGCTCGGCTCGAACCTCAGCGGCGTGCTGTACATTCTCGATGAACCGACGATCGGCCTGCACGCCCGCGACAACGAGCAACTGCTGGCGGCTCTGGCGAAGTTGCGCGCGCGGGGCAACTCGCTGCTCGTCGTGGAGCATGACGAGGAGACCATGCGCCACGCGGACCACGTGATTGACCTGGGGCCCGGCGCGGGCGTCAACGGCGGCCGCGTCGTGGCGGCCGGTCCTCTGCGCGACCTGCTCCGGCACCCGGATTCCATCACCGGCCGGTGCCTGCGCGAGCGGCCCGTGTTTCCGGCGCGCGGCGCGCGGCGGCCGGTGCCGGCCCGCGGGGGCTCGTGGCTGACGCTTGCCGGGGCGTCGGCGCATAATCTCAAACACCTCACGGTGCGCTTTCCCCTCGGCCGCTTTGTGGTGGTGACCGGAGTCAGTGGCTCGGGCAAGAGCACGCTGGTCCGCGAGTGCCTGCTGCCGGCGTTGGCGGCCGCGCGACCGGCGCGCGGACGGTCACGGACCGCCGACCTGCCGCCGACGGCGGGCGCGACCGTCTCCGGTGGTGAGGCCATCGCCGCGGTGTACGAGGTGGATCAAACCCCCATCGGCCGCACTCCCCGTTCCACGCCGGCAACCTATGTCGGCTTCTTCGACGACATCCGCCAGCTTTTCGCCCAGACGCCGGAAGCCCGGTTGCGCGGCTACGGGCCCGGGCGTTTCAGCTTCAACAGTCCTGCGGGCCGTTGCCCGCAATGCGAGGGCGCGGGCGTGGTCAAGCTGGAGATGAACTTCCTGCCGCCGGCGTTTGTCCGCTGCGAGACCTGCAATGGCCTGCGCTTCAACGCGGAGACCCTCGAGATCCGCTGGAACGGCCGCAATATCGCCGAGGTGCTCGACCTGAGCGTGGCCGAGGCCCGGGAATTCTTCGCGGCGCAGGCCAAGATTCGCCGGCCGCTCGAGGCCCTGCACGACACCGGCCTGGACTATCTCAAACTCGGCCAGACCAGCCCGACCTTGAGCGGGGGCGAGGCGCAGCGGGTGAAACTGGTGACCCACCTACTGGGCGGACTCAAACCGGGACCCCGCGCAGCCATGCCGCCCGGGAGCGCGGCCACGCCATCCCTCTCTGGTGGCGGCAAACTCTTCGTGCTCGAAGAACCTACAATTGGCCTGCACATCGCCGACGTCCGCCGCCTGGTCGCCGTGCTGCAGCGCCTCGTGGACGCCGGCCACACGGTGCTCGTCATTGAGCACAACCTCGACCTCATCGCCGAGGCGGATTGGGTCATAGACCTCGGCCCGGAGGGCGGCGATGCGGGCGGCCGGGTCGTGGCGACCGGAACGCCGGAGAGCGTGGCGCGCTGCAGCGAATCCCTGACCGGGAAGTATCTCCGGCGGCGACTGGCGGGCGGGCAGACGGGAATCGCGGTCGGTTGAAGTCGAAATCAGACCCCGCTGAGGGCCAATGGGCTCTCACGGTTCGCCCGGCGCGAGTCTGCGGGGGAGGCGGCGATGCCAAGCACCAGAGGCGAATCGAAACCGACAGGACAAAAAAAGACCCGGGCGTCAGACGCCAAGGAGGAGGGGGTGGGGAACCCACTGAAGAAACGTACTGACACCCGGATCGAAATCGTCGCTCCCTGTGAAAGAACCTCCCGGGAAGCACGTTGGTTTTGAGATGTGGAGGTGAGAGCGCCCCTCGTTTCCGGACCAACGCCACTTCGCCCCGTGCCCGGCTCACGCGGGAAACTACTCCCCCACGTTAGCGTGTCAATCATTCAATTGCCGATCGTCGCTGGCCGCGGTCTCGTGACCCGGCAGCCGTGCGAATGGCGGCGACGAGGCGAAGGGGCCGGAGGGTTCCCGGTCGAGCCGGGAATCCATTACTTCCCCAAGAGGTCGCTCACCATTTCCCGCTCCTCGGCCAGTTCCCTGACGGAGGCGTCAATCTTCGCGCGGCTGTAACTGTTCAGATTCAAGCCCGGAACGATTTCCCAGCGCCGGCCGTCGCTTCGGATGGGGAACGAGCAGATCAAGCCCTTCTCGATGCCGTAGCTGCCATCCGAGCACACACACACACTGTGCCAGTCACCCGCGGCGGTGGGCTCGACGAGCGAGCGCACGCTGTCCACCACGGCGTTCGCGGCGCTGGCCGCGCTGGACGCCCCGCGCGCCTTGATGATGGCCGCGCCGCGCTGCCCCACCGTGGGCACAAAGGTGTTTTTCAGCCATTCTTCGTCCGCGATGACCTCGTGGGCCGGCGCGCCGTCGATGCGCGCGTTGTAGAAGTCCGGAAACATCGTGGGACTGTGGTTGCCCCAGACGGCCACGTTGGACACCCGGGTGACGTCCACGCCTGCTTTCTTGGCGAGCTGGGTCTTGGCGCGGTTTTCGTCCAGGCGCGTCATGGCCATCCAGCGGTCGGCGGGTACGTCGGGGGCGTGGTTCATGGCGATAAGGCAGTTGGTGTTGCAGGGATTGCCCACCACCAGGATGCGGACATCGCCGGCCGCGTTGCGCGCAATGGCCCGGCCCTGGCCGATGAAGATGCGGCCGTTGATGCCCAGCAGGTCCTTCCGCTCCATGCCCTGCTTCCGGGGAACGCTGCCCACCAGCAGCGCCCAGTTCACGCCGCGGAAGCCCTCGTCCAGATTGGCCGTCGCCACCACGCCCTTCAGCAGCGGAAAGGCGCAGTCGTCCAGTTCCATGACCACCCCTCCGAGGGCCGGGAGCGCTGGCTCGATCTCGATCAGATGGAGCACCACCGGCTGGTTCGGCCCGAACAGGGCTCCAGAGGCGATGCGAAAACAGAGGGCATATCCGATCTGGCCGGCGGCGCCCGTGACCGCCACGTGAATGGGTTCTGTGTTCATTTCGATTCCCGCCTTGCGGGCCGACAGAATGGCCGGGCAACCGGCATGGTGCAAGCGCCGGCAGCGGGAAAACACCGCGGGGCCGGCAGCGGCCCGGGCCGCTCGATCCCCGTCCGTTGCCCGTCCGCGGACGCCTCTTTTTTGCGGTCGCGCCGACCGCAACTACTTTCCGCGCGCATGAAGCGAATTTCCTCTCTCCTCGAACTCGGCCTGGCCCTGGCGGTCACGGGGCTCAATCCGGCCTCCGGCGCGGCGGTGGACCCTGCCCATCAATGGCCGGCCTGGCGCGGGCCGCTGGCCAACGGGGTCGCCCCGCACGCGAATCCGCCGAGCGAGTGGAGCGAACAAAAGAACGTGCGCTGGAAAGTGGCGGTGCCGGGCAGCGGCACCTCGACTCCGATCGTGTGGGGCGAGCAGGTGATCCTCCTCACCGCGATCCCGGCCAGCGGGTCCGCCGCCGGCGGTGCCACCGCCCCGCAGCAATGGGTGGTGCTCAGTTATGACCGGGCGACCGGCCAGGAGCGCTGGCGGCGGGTCGTCCGCGAGGGCGCGCCGCACGAAGGCCACCACCGGGACCACGGTTTTGCTTCGGCCTCGCCGGTCACTGACGGCGAGGTGCTGATCGCGCATTTTGGCTCCTACGGCACCTACGCGCTGGATCTGGCCGGGCAGCCGCGTTGGGAGGTGGACCTCGGCGATCAACGCACGCGCAACAGCTTCGGCGAAGGCAGTTCCCCGGCGCTCCACGGCAACACGGTCGTCATTCTCTGGGATCACGAGGGCGATGATTTCGTGGTGGCGCTCGACAAACGAACCGGCCGCGAGCTGTGGCGCCAGCGCCGGGACGAGCCGACCGGCTGGAGCACGCCGTTGATCGTCGAGGACGGCACCCGCAGAGTCGCGGTCGTGAACGGCTCGAACCGCGTCCGGGCCTATGATCTGGCCACAGGCGAGCCGCTCTGGGAGTGCGGGGGCCAGACGGTCAACGTGATTCCGACTCCCGTGGCCGACGCCGACACGGTCTATGTCACCAGCGGTTTCCGCGGTGCGGCCCTGCTCGCCATCCAACGGGGGCGGTCCGGGGATTTGACCGACTCAGCCGCCGTGCGGTGGCGGCTCTCGAGGAACACCCCGTACGTGCCCTCGCCGCTGTTGTACGAAGGCCTCCTCTACTTCTTCGCCGGCAACAACGCGACGCTGTCCATCGTCGAGGCGGCGGCCGGCAGAGTGTTGGTGGATGGGCAGCGATTGGAAGGCATGTTCGGCGTGTACGCCTCGCCCGTGGCGGCGGCGGGCAGGGTTTACCTCACCGGCCGCGACGGCAACTGCTGGGTGATCAAGGCGGGGGGCGGCCCGCTGGAAGTCCTGGCGAAAAACCGGTTGGACGATGGCTTCGACGCCTCTCCCGCCGCCGCGGGCTGCGAACTCTTTGTTCGCGGCCGCAAGCACCTTTACTGTCTGGCGCAACGGGAATAACGACGAGGGCCTGTTACCGGGCCGCCGCGCCGGCGACTCGTGGAGGGTGCCGCTGCAAGCCAAGCGGCCCCAAGAACGCGCCTGACCACGGTGGGTCTTCCCGAGAACGACGGCGGAGCGTGCGGGCAACCCGTCCTTCCCCAACCCCGGCCTTCAAGCGTTGCGAGTCGCGGGGAGCTGGCCCGTCGGCGACAACTGCCCCTGGCTCGTAAAATCGTCTGGACCGTGCGCCGCCCCCTCGCAAAATGACCGGGTGATTTCCGCGTGCTTCTGCCTATCCTGATTCATGCAGGCTTACCGTTGCCATGAATCCCTTCCTGGGCGTTTTCTTCCACTGGCTCGGCGGGCTCGCGTCGGGCTCGTTCTATGTGCCGTATCGGGGCGTCCGGAACTGGTCATGGGAAACTTACTGGCTGGTGGGGGGCTTGTTCTCTTGGATCATTTGTCCGTGGCTGCTGGCCGGGTTGATGACGAGCGATCTCGTCGGGGTACTGCGGGGGCAAAGCTGGGGGACGCTCGGGTGGACCTACTTCTTTGGCGCGATGTGGGGCTTCGGCGGCCTGACGTTCGGGTTGACCATGCGGTATCTGGGGATGTCGCTGGGCATGGGCGTGGCCTTGGGTTACTGCGCGGCGTTCGGGACCTTGCTGCCCCCGGTCTTGAAGACCTTTTGGCCGGACATCCCCGTGGCCGAGAGCATCGGGCAGATCGCGGCGACCCCTTCGGGTCGGGTGACGCTGCTCGGGGTGTTGGTGTGCCTGGTGGGGATTGCCGTGGCGGCCTACGCCGGCCTGACCAAGGAGCGCGAGATGCCGGAGGCCGAGAAGCGGAGGGCCATCGCGGAGTTCAACTTCACCCGGGGCCTCCTCGTGGCCACCTTTTCCGGCATCATGAGCGCGTGCTTCTCGTTCGCTCTGACGGCGGGCAACCCGATTGGCGACGCCTCGAAGGCGGCGGGCACGGCAACGCTGTGGACCGGTCTGCCCAAACTGGTGGTGGTGTTACTGGGTGGGTTCACCACGAACTTCCTCTGGTGTGCGCTGCTCAATCTCAAGAACCGGACCGGCTACCAGTATCTCGCTGCGCAAGTCCGACCGGAACATGCCGGGCGGAAGGCCAGTGGCGGGGAGCACGCGGCCGCAGAGCCCGGCGCCCTGGCCGTCGTGCCGGACGATCGGCGCGTCCCCCGCTTGCGCAACTACCTCTGCTCCGCACTGGCGGGGACGACCTGGTACCTCCAGTTCTTTTTCTACACCATGGGCGAGACGCAGATGGGCCAATACGGGTTCGCGTCGTGGACCTTGCACATGGCAAGCATCATCATCTTCAGCACGATGTGGGGCTGGATTCTCCGCGAGTGGAAGGGCTCCAGCACCAAGGCCCACGGGCTCATCGCCGCGGGCATCTTCACACTGATCCTTTCCACGGTGATCATCGGCGCCGGCACCTGGCTGAAGGGCGCCGGGGACGGGCATTAAACCCGGCATCGTAAATGACCATGCATTTACCAGAATATCGGCCCGCGCCACAAGCTGCTGGCCCGGGAGCTTGTGGCCCGCTGGTTGACCGGAGGTCTTCGAACTCGGATTGGCCCGCTTCGGTGTCTGATTCGCGTTCGTCCGTGTCTTTTTGTGGTTAGAACGACCTCACGATGAGCGACGCCACCCCTCCTCACACCGGCGACGAGTTCGAGCGCGAGCCGGTTCCACCGCAAGCGCAGAAGGGCGCGAGCGCCTTCTGGGGCATGTACGCCGGCGAACACACCGCGGGCACCGAGTTCATGATCGGTCCGCTGTTCGTCGCCTGGGGCGTGAACGCCTTCGACCTCCTGGTCGGCCTGTTGCTCGGCAACTTGCTGGCCGTGTTGAGCTGGCGCTATCTCACCGCTCCCATCGCCACGCGGGCGCGGCTGACGCTCTACTATCAGCTCGAGCGCATTTGCGGACGCAAGCTGGTGGTCCTCTACAACCTGGCCAACGGCATTCTCTTCTGTTTCCTCGCCGGGGCGATGGTCACGGTCTCGGCCACCGCCGTGGGGGTGCCCTTCCCGGGGATTCAGATGCCCACCTTTGCCGACACCTATCCCACCGGCGTTGCGTGGTGCCTGGCGGTGTTGTTGATCGGTTCCGCCATGACGTTCGTGGCCATCCGCGGCTATGGCTTCGTCGCCCGGGTTGGGCACCTCGCGGCCCCGTGGATGTTTCTGGTCTTCCTGGCCTGCGGCGTGGTGATGCTCGGCAAGTTGGGCACGGCCAACGTGGTCGAGTTGCTCCAGCCGGCGCCGGGTACGGAGAGCAAAATCGGCTTCTGGAGTGTGGTGTGCTTTTCGTGGTTCTGCAATGCCGCGATGCACCTCGGCATGTCGGACCTGTCCGTCCTGCGCTTTGCCCGCAAGCCTGCCTACGGCTGGGCGTCTGCGGCGGGCATGTATCTCGGCCACTATGTGGCGTGGCTCTGCGCGGCCCTGCTGCTGGTGTATTGGGTGAAAGCCAGGGGCGCGAGCGCCGCCACCGGCGTCCCCCCGGGGCCGATGGTGTATGACGCCGTCGGCTGGGCGGGGCTGATCTGTGTGATCATCGCGGGCTGGACCACCGCGAACCCCACCATCTATCGCGCCGGTCTGGCGTTCCAGTCCCTGGTTCCAACCATGCCCCGGGCGCGCGCGACCCTCATCGCGGGCGCGGTCTGCACGCTGGCGGGGATGTTCCCGGGGATCGCCATGAAGCTGCTGGATTTCGTGGGCCTTTACGGGACCACGCTCGCGCCGGTGGGTGCGGTGATCCTCGTGGACTTTTACCTCGCCGAGCGGCTGGGGTTGACGCGCGAATGGGCCGCGCGCACCGGCGGCGCGTTCAACCCGGCGGTCGTGCTAGCCTGGGTGCTGCCACTGGCGGCCTTTTACGTGCTCGTCTTCAAGTTCGGCGTTTTCGCTTCCTACCTCACGCTGCCAGTCTATCTGCTGACCGGCGTGCTTTACATCGTGTTCGCCAAACTGCTCCTGCGCACTGCGCCGTCCCGCGCCTCTGCTCCATGAAATCGCTGCTCCAAACCCTCGGCGCGCTTGCGCTCGCCCTCACCTGCGTGCCGCCGATCCTATTTGCCACGGGTGCCCTCGCCGAGGCGACGCTCAAGGCCCTGCTGCTGGTCGGCACAGCCCTCTGGTTCGCCACGGCGCCGTTCTGGATGAAGGGCGGAACCGCGTAGCGGCTGGTGGCAGCTCTGCCGGCGCGGACCGCGGACCCCCAAAACGCAGCCGTCTGTCGCGCGGGGGGCTTGTGATTTCCCCGCCGGGCGGCTACTCCGACCGTTCGAGATGAAGCCGTTACGCCTTTTCGTGACCGCCTTGCTGGCAGCCGCGACGCCCGCCGTGCCGGCCGCCGCTCTCCGCCTCGTCGCCCCGGAGCTCGATGCCCACCTGTTTGTTTGGACCGACACCTGCAACGTGTACGTCTTTCGCGAGGGCGATGCCGCGCTGCTGATTGACCTGGGCGACGGTGGGGTGCTGGACCACCTCGACCAGATCGGCGTGAAGCGCGTCGAGTGGGTTCTGTTCACCCACCATCATCGGGAGCAATGCCAGGGCGCGCCGCGCCTGGCCGGCACCGGCGCCAAGATCGCGGCGCCCGAGGCCGAGCAAGCCCTGTTCGAGCGCCCGGCCGACTTCCGCAAAATGGACGTGCGGCTCGGCGACGCCTTCACGATCCACGGCGCCAGCTACGTGCGGCCGGCCATTCACCCTCTTCCGCTTGAACGGACCTTTGGCGCCAACGACACCTTCTCGTGGCGCGGCCGTCAGTTCCGCTGCGTGGAGACTGCCGGCAACAGCCCCGGCAGCCTCACCTATCTGCTTGAGGTCGGCGGCAGCCGGCTGGCCTTCAGCGGCGACCTGATGCTCGACGGCGCCAGGATGCACACCTGGTTCGACACCGAGTGGGATTACGGTTTCGCCGCCGGCCTTCGGGCGCTGCGCTCGTCGGTCGCGCGGCTGACGGACTTGGAGGCCACGCTGCTGCTGCCTTCACACGGGCCGCTGGTGCGCCAGCCGGCAGAGCAACTCGGCCAATACGCGGAAAAACTCGCCGCCCTCGAACGCCTCTATCTGCGCGGCTACGAGGTTGAAGGCGGCGCGGCGGCGTACCAGGACAAGGTGTCCGCGCCCACGATGGTCTCGAATGTCTGGCAGGTGACCCCCAGCGTGTTCAAGTTCAAGCGCCCGAATTTCTTCGGCAACTTTGCCCTGATCCTCGCCCCCAGCGGGCGCGCGCTGATGGTGGATTGCGGGTTGCTCGAGGAACGGATGCTCGACGCGGCGCTTGCGGGACTGCGCGAGCACTTCGGCCTAAAGAGCATTGACGCCGTCATCGTGACGCACATGCACGGCGATCACTTCCTGGAAGC
>CAYNCT010000130.1:0-9827 GCA_964396005.1 uncultured Verrucomicrobiota bacterium
GTGGGCACCGGGTTGGCCGGGTCGTAGAGGTAGCTCAGAGCCGCGCGGGGCGCGGTGGATTTTTCGGCGCCAGGCGCCGGTCGGCGTGCAGGTACCACGGGGTGTCGCGCGTGGGGACGGGGGGCCACTGCGCGGCGGTGCGCCACTGGTTACCGGGCGCGGCGGGGTCGCTCACATCGCCCATGACGTAATAGGTGACGGCGGGCAGGCGGTCGAAGCCGTTGGAGGCGCCCTTGAGGTGGTGGTCGAACCATTTCCAGGGATCGTGCACGCCGCCGGGCGGGCGCTTGGCGTGCTCGGGGAAGGTCAGGTCGCCGGCCTTGTGTTGCAGCACGCCGTGGGTCCAGGGCCCCATGACCAGTACCTGGCGACCGCGCGCCGCCGGGCCGCCCCGGGTTTGGTAACCCGCGAAGGAGTTGAGGGTGCCCTGAGCAAAGATGTCGTACCAGCCGCCCAAGTGGACGGCGGCGGTGTTGACCCGGGGATAGCGTGGCGAGACATCGCGCTCCTGCCAGTAAGCGTCGTAGGTCGGGTGCGCTTCCCAAGCGGCCAGGGCGTTGGTGCCCCACTGGGCCAGGCGCAGCCAGTCTTCGACCATGGCCTTTTTGAACACGCCGCCGGGGAACATGCCGGCGTAAAGGTTCGGTTCGCCCACGGTTAGGTGTTGGCAAAGCGGCTGGGGGGCGTCGCGCCCGACCATCAGGAGCTGGGTAATGGCCACGGCCGAGCCGCCCCAAGTGCCCACGCGGCCGTTGCACCAGGGCTGCGCGAGCAGCCACCGCAGCGTGTCCGGCCCGTCTTCGTGGTCCCGGTGAAACGGCAGGTTCTCGCCCGTCGAGGCAAAGCGGCCGCGGCAGTCCTGGACCACGACCGCGTAACCGCGCCGCGCGCCGTCCGCGCCGATGCCCGCGGCGGCGGCCTTGTTGTAAGGCGTGCGGATCAAGATGGCCGGCCACGGCCCGACGCCTTCGGGCAGGTGAATTTCCGTCGCGAGCGAGACGCCGTCCCGCATGGCGACCATTTCCGTTCCCACTGCGCCGAGGGCGCTAAGGCAGACGGCAGCCGCCCAGACAATCAAAACCGGCTGGGTGGCGGCCAGGCGGAGGCATAGTTTCCGGGTGCGCGAGAGGGAGAGCATGACGTTGGAGAGCTACGCGAACGTTTTGAACCGCGACGCCGCATCGGGAATGGTGTCCAACAACTGGTCCGGACAGCGGCGGCGCCGGCGTAGGGGGATGGTGGTTGGAACGCTGACCACGCGAGGTGGATAACGTCAGCCGCGGTTTGATGCCAGTCCAATGACGAGGCCACCGTGCGTTCGTCTCCTTATCGCCCGATTGCCGAAGTAATTGGGGCGCTTGCCCGCCCCGGGCGCCTGTTTTCCGCGCGCTCGAGGAAGACCCCGACGCGGCAACCGCCGTTTCTGTCTTGGCCCGCTCGAGTGTCAATAGTGATGACTGACCCCTTAGTTAGCGGTCACTGCTGGGCGCCGGCCAGCACGTCCCGCGGGCCGAGCGGCACCGGATACGGTTCCAGCGGCAGCGGGCGGTCGTGGTCGAGATGCGCGACGCACAGGTCGAAAAACTGGCGCTCGGTTTCCGCCCGGCGGATCTGGTCGAGGAAGTGCCCGGTGGGCTCCACGCCGAGGGCGACGTAGTTCATGAACTTCTTCATGCGCGTCACGTGGGAGCGCTCCGTGAAGTCCGGCCGCGCCACCGCCGCGTACAGGTCGCGAATGTAGGCCAGCACCTCGCGCCCCGTAGGTAACCGCACCGGCTCACCCCGCCGTAATTGCCGGAACTGCTCGAAGATCCACGGATTGCGAATCGCGCCGCGCCCGATCATCAGGCCGCGGGCGCCAGTTGTCACCAGCACTTGCCGGCCTTTTTCCGCGGAGAACACGTTGCCGTTGGCCAGCACCGGACAGGGCAACGCGGCCACCGCGCGGGCGATCAGGTCGTAGTGAACTTCACTGCGATACATCTCGGCCACGGTGCGACCGTGAACGGTGACCCAATCCGGCCCGCGCCGCGCGAGGACGTCGAGGAGATCGTCGAACCGGGCTGGCGAGTCGAAGCCAATCCGGGTCTTGACCGTAAACCGGCCGGTCACTGCGTCGCGCAGCGCGCCGAGGATGGCGTCCACGCGCGGCAGGTCGCGAAGGAGTCCGCCGCCGGCGCATTTGCGATACACCACGGGCGCGGGGCAACCGAGGTTCAGGTCCACCGCCGCCACGGGCAACCGCTGGAGTTCGCGGGCAGTGCGCACCAGTTCCGGAATGTCGTTGCCGATCAATTGGGCGATGACCGGGGGGCCGGTCGGATTGTCGGTGATCGAACGCAGGATGTTGCGATCGAGGCGGGAACCGGGATAAACGCGGAAGTACTCGGTCACGTAAACGTCGGCGCCGCCGTACCGAGCGAGCAGCCGCCAGAAGGCGTGATCGGTGACGTCCTGCATCGGCGCCAGCGCCAGAATGGGCTCGGCGCCGGTCAGCACGGCATCCAGGGAACTGCCGCCGATTGGCGTGGCCGCCCGCGTCGTCACAGCTCGCGGTCGCCCGCCTCGAGGACCTTCAAAATGCGGCTGAAGGCGTCCCGAATGTCGCCGTACTCGCGCAGGTCCACGGTGAACCGGCCGTCGCGGTTCGAGCGCGCGGTCACGCTGCCGTCGGTCCGCAGCAGGTTTGCGAACTGGAGCCGGTGGTGGGTGCGGGACTTGACGTTGAAGGCGGCGAGGTCCGGCGGCGCCAGGAACTGCGTGTCCAGGGCGAGGACGCGGATGGAGACGCCGTCTCGGTTCAGACCGGGGTTGTCGAGGCGCAGGCTCGCCGGCGGCTCGGGACCGGCGGGCGAATCAAAGAGCTCGGTATTACCTCCGTGCCGGTAGTAATAGCTGCTCTGGGCCTGGAAACGGCCGACCTTCGCCAATTCCGCGTCGGCGTCGAGCGGTTGATCCGCGCCGGGGCAGAACAGCACCTTGGGCTCGCGGGCGAGGTAGGATTCCAGCAGCAAGCCCAGGCCCACCGGCGCGCCGGATTGCAGCGAGAGCAGGCTGGTGGGCGCGCCGGTCGAGGGATAGAAGCTTGCCGGGCTGGTGAACGGCGGCGCCTTGGGCCCGTAGGGGATGCGCCCCGCGTGGTCGTCCGCGTAGCTTTGCAGGGCGATGCCCACCTGCCTCAGGTTCGACAAACAGCGGACTTTGTGGCCGCCGTTCTTGGCGGACGCCAGGACCGGCAGCAGCAGCGCGGCGAGTACCGCCAGAATGGCGATCACCACCAGCAGCTCGACGAGCGTGAAGCCCGCAGCCGTCGCGGCGTTGCGCTCCGGCTCCCCGCAGGGACTAGAACGCCAGGCGCGCACGGTAAAACCGCTGCCCGTGGGCTGCGAGCGGCTCGACCCACTCCGCCTCACCCGCCGGCAGGTCCAACGTGCCGGCCACGGTCCAGTTCGTCTCGGGAGCCGCCGGGTCCGGAGCGACGAGCACTTCGCACCGTGTGTCAGCGGCGGCCTGGACGGTGAAGCGAAGTTGTCCCGAAGCCACCCGGGCGTTCGCGAGCACCGGCGGGTCCAGGGTTTCCAGGCGAACGTGATCCAGGTCCCAGAATCCGCCCTCGAGCTCGAAACCCACCGCGGACCGAATCTCGATGCCCAGATGGTGCCCGGCCCAGGGGTCAGTGGCGCGCACCGGCGGCGCCGTCACGCGGAAATCCACAAACCGCGTGCGCGTGGGGAAGACCGTCAGCGAGTGAACCACCGGCGCGACCGCCACCGGCACCCGCCGCCCTTCCGGGTCGCGATAGTACAGGCGCAACTCGATCGCGGCGCCTTCGCTCATGTTACCGCCGCCGCCAATCACGCCCACGGTGAGCCGGTAGGCGCGGCCTTCCTCGAACCGCACGTCGAAGGCGCGTGAGGGTTCGCTGGCGCCCCCGCCGATGGTCTCGTAGTCCTGGTAAATCGCCACGTCCGGCCGGGCGAAGAGCCACGCGGCCTGATTGCCGTGGAGGTTCGTGATGTGGTCCGCCGCACCGGGCGCGGTGTTCTTGAACACGCCGGTCAACTGGTCCCAGGTGAACCCGGCGGCTTCGTCGAACCACGGCGGCTTGGGAGCCTCCTCCCATTCGGCGATGTCCACATTGACGAACGGCGTCGCGGGCAGCTCGAAGGAGGCATTGGGCACGACCAACATGCCCGGATGCGCGCTGGCGGCGCCCAGCAGCCCGACCACGACGCCGCGCGCTGTCGCCCAGAGCTGGCTCCACCGCCGGCGGGGAGGCTTTGGGTCAAGCCCGGCCATGCGAGCGAACTTTTCGCCGGCCCACCCAGACCGCGCCCGCGCCCAGGGCGAGCAGCGTCAGCGGTCCGGGTTCCGGGATGGCCACCAAGCGGACGTTGTCCACATCCCAGTAGGACCCGCCGGGAGTCATGGCGAGCAGGCTCACGCCGAGCTTCTGGCCGGCCCACGCGTCGCCCGCCGCCACCGTGGGCAGGTGGACCTGGTAGTCGTTCAGGTGCGTGGTCGTGGGAAACTCAGCCGGGGAGAACACGATGTCCCGCGAGGCCACCGTCACGAACTGATCGCTGCCGTCGCGGTAGTAGAGGCTTACTTGCAGGGTCGCGCCCGGGGCCATGCCGGGGCCGGCGAGCACGCCGACCGTCAGCTCGTAGCTCAGCCCCACCTCGTAGGTCACGTCAAAGGCGTGACTGGGAGCGCCTTCATTCCAGGCCACGGACGCGTAGTCCTGGAACAGCCCCACGCTGGGCACGGCAAACAAATATACCGCCTGCTGACCGTCGGCGTTGTCAATGCGCGCGGGATCGCCCGGCGGCGGGTTCGGAAACACGCCGGACATCTGATCCCAGGTCATGCCACCGAAATCGGCCGGGTTGAACCAGATCGGTTGGGGCGTCTCTTGCCACGAGTCGATCATTGGGCTCACCGGGAAGCCGGGCGGCGGCGCGGGGGATTCAAAAGAACCGTTGGGAATGGGGATGGCCGCCGCCCGGGCCGGGCTGGTTCCCAGCAAAACCAAACCTGCTGCCAGCAGAAGGGCTGTATCGTTGGTTCCGATTCGAGTCATGAGGTGTCGCATAAATGTTCCAAGATTCAGTGCATGGGGCCTTCCGTGGCGCAAGGCGTTTTGGCCGGCGCGGCTGCCCCGTCCGCCAAGATGCCTTCAAAATCGTCGGGGCGCGAATTTCTGCAAATCACTTGTGTTGGTGCCCTCGCCAGCTATTTTCCGGCGCCTGATCTAAACGAAATGCACTCGACCACTCACAACGGCGCCATCCTCGAGAAGACCCTCGAACTCTGCGAGGCCATCGTTCGCCAACCGGAATTTCCAGCCCTGCAACGCGACATCCAGACTTTCATGGGTGACGACGTCGCCCGGCAGCTTTACCAGACCGTCGTCGAGAAGGGCGAGTACCTGCACCACAAGCAGCATCAAGGCGTGGGCCTCAGCGACGAGGAGATCAGCGAGTACGAAGACCATCGGCAGGCGCTGTTGCGCAATGAGGCGGCCCGCCGCTTCTTGGACGCCCAGGAGGCCCTGCGCGCGATGCGTGAGACCGTGACCAAGTACGTCAACAAGACGATGGAGATTGGCCGCGTGCCCTCCCAGGAGGACTTCGAATCCTGCGGCCACGGCTGCAGTTGCGGGCACTGACCGCGCCCGGCCGGTCAGGCCACCCGATGGCGCGGGCAGCCCGCGAGAAACGCGCGCACATTCTCCGTGGCTTCGGTCAGCAGCCGCTGCCGGGCCGCCCGGGTCGCCCAGCCGAGGTGCGGCGTCACCACGCAGTTTCGCGCCGACAGTAACGGGTTGTCCGCCGCTGGCGGTTCGCTGCTGAGCACGTCCACGCCCGCCCCGGCCAACCGGCCTTCGTTCAGAGCGGCCGCCAGCGCGGCTTCATCCACCAGCGGCCCGCGGCCGGTGTTCAGCAGGTAACCATCCGGCTTCATCAACGCCAGCGTCCGCGCGTTGACGAGGTGCCGGGTGGCGTCGGTCAACGGACAATGCAGCGAGACCACGTCCGCGCCGCGAAACAGGTCGTCCACCGCGGTGAAGCGGACCCCGCTGGCGTCCGGTGGCGGCATGCGGGTGGTCGCCCAGACCTGCATGTCCAGGGCCTGCGCGACCCGCGCCACTGCCCGGCCGATGCGGCCGTAGCCCACCACACCGAGCGTCTTCCCGGCCAGCTCGACCAACGGCGTTTCCCAGTAGCAAAAGTCCGGACTGCGGGACCACCGGCCCGCGCGCACCCCGGCGGCGTGCTGGCCGACGTGGTGGGTCAACTCGAACAGCAGGGCGAAGGTCAACTGGACCACGGACGCCGTGCTGTAGGCCGGGACGTTGGTGACCGTGATGCCACGCTCGCGGGCGGCCACGACGTCCACCACGTTGTAACCGGTGGCCAGCACGCCGATGTATCGCAGCGCGGGCAACTGCTCGAGCACCGCCCGCTCGAGCACCGTCTTGTTGGTCAGCACCACCTCGGCCGCCCGCGCCCGCTCGACCGTCAACGCCGGCGGCGTGCGATCATGCACCGTTAGCGCCCCGAGCGCGGCCAGGGGCTCCCAGCTTAAATCGCCGGGGTTCGCCGCCCAGCCGTCCAGCACGACGATGTTGACGCGCCGTTCACCAACCGGCGGGGCTCCGTTGCGGAGAAGAGGAGGATTCATCGCGACAGTTGCGTTTTGGTCGGACGGTTCCACCGCGCGCCGTTGGCGGCAAGTGCCGAGGCTGACGAGCAAACGGTTGCCAGTGGGCGGCTTGCTCTCATACTGCCCCCATGCTCGTCGTTCACGTTCATGTTCATGTCCGCCTGGGTTGCGTCGAGGCTTTCAAGGCGGCGACCATCGAAAACGCCCGTCAGAGCCGGCTCGAGCCCGGCATCGCGCGGTTCGACGTGATCCAACAGGCCGACGACCCCACCCGGTTCGTGCTGGTCGAGGTCTATCGCAACGGGGAGGCCCCGGCGGCCCACAAGGAAACGGCGCACTACGCGAAGTGGCGGGACACGGTCGCGCCCATGATGGCCACCCCGCGAACCAGCGTGAAGTTCGCCAACGTGTTCCCCGACGATGCCGGCTGGTAAGCCGGCCGGCGCCGCCCCGAGGTTTTCACCATGCGTTTCGAGTTCAGCACCGCCGGCCGCATTGTCTTCGGCGCCGGCACCGTCGCCGAGGCCGGACCGGCGGCCCGGGCGTGCGGTCGCCGCACGCTGGTCGTGACGGGCCGGACACCCGGCCGGGCGGCGCCGTTGCTCGCGGCCCTCCATGCCGCGGGCGTGGGCGTTTGCGCGTTCGACTTTGCCGGCGAACCGTCCACCGACCTGGTCCTCGAGGGCCGCGCCGTGGCCCGAGCCGAAGAATGCGACCTGGTGATCGGTTTTGGCGGAGGCAGCGCGCTGGACGCCGCCAAGGCCATCGCCGCGCTCCTGACCAACGAGGGCGACGTGTTCGATTACCTCGAAGTGATTGGCCGCGGCGTCGCGCTCGCCCGCCCGGCGGCACCGTGTCTGGCGATTCCCACGACCGCCGGCACGGGGTCCGAAGTCACCCGCAACAGCGTCCTCGCCGTGCCGGCGCACCGGGTGAAGGTGAGTCTGCGCAGCCCGTTGATGCTGCCGCGCGTCGCCATCGTGGATCCGGAATTGACGCGCTCTTTGCCGCCCGATGTCACCGCCACCACCGGCCTGGACGCGTTGACGCAACTCATCGAGCCCTACGTCTGTTGCCGGGTCAATGCCCTGGTGGACCCGCTCTGCGTTGAAGGCATCCGTCGCGTGGCCCGTTCCCTGTGGCGCGCGGTGGACGATGGCGCGGACGCCGCGGCCCGCGAGGACATGGCGCTGGCCAGCCTCTTCGGCGGGCTTGCCCTCGCCAATGCCGGGCTGGGCGCGGTGCATGGATTTGCCGCGCCTCTCGGAGGCCGCCTCGCTGCTCCCCACGGCGCGCTCTGCGCGGCCTTGTTGCCGCACGTTACCGCCGCCAATCTTCGCGCGCTGCGGGCCCGCCAGCCGAACTCCCCCGCGCTGGCGCGGTACGAGGAAGTGGCCCGCCTGCTGACCGGCCGAACCCAGGCGGCGGCGGAGGACGCCGTCCCGTGGCTGACCGATCTCGGCCGCGCCCTGCGGATCAAACCGCTTGGGCGCTTCGGACTGCGCGCCGACGATTTCGCCGCCGTGGTGGAGCAGGCCACGCAGGCCAGCAGCATGAAGGCGAACCCCGTCGTCCTCTCGCCGGCCGAATTGACCGAGGTCCTGGCCGCGGCCCTGTAACTTCGCGCCATGAACCTTCTCCCCGCAGACGCCACGATCGAGCCGCCGCCGCGGCTCCGGGTCGGGGCGTATGCCGATTGCTCCGCCCCCTCATGAAGGTCACCCTGGCCGGCCGCGCCCGGCACTTCCGAACGGTCGAGTTCGACGAACGTCGCAACGCCGTGCGCTTGATCGAGCAACGGTGGCTGCCGCATCGCTTCGCCGTCATCACCACGCGCGACCACCGCGCCACGGCCGCCGCGATCCGCGACATGGTCGTGCGCGGCGCGCCGGCCATCGCGGCGACGGCCGCTTACGGTCTGGCCCAGGGGGCGCGGGAATTTCGCGGGCGCGACCTGCGCGGTTTCGAGCGCCACCTGGTCGCGGTGTTTCAACGACTCCAGGACGCCCGGCCGACTGCCGTGGATCCGGCCAACGCCATGCGCGCGGTGCTTGCGTTCATGGCGAACGGGGGGTCCGTCGCCGAACGGCAAGACCTGGCGGTCCGCGCGGCGCGGGAGTTCGCGGACCGCAGCGTGGCCGAGTGCGCCGCCCTCGGACGTCACGGCGCGCCGCTGATCCGCGAGGGCATGCGCGTCCTCACGCACTGCAACGCCGGGTGGCTGGCCTGCGTGGACATCGGAACCGCCACGGCGCCGCTCTATGCCGCCCAGGCCGCCGGCCGGAGCTTTCACGTGTTCTGCGACGAAACGCGGCCGCGGTGCCAGGGCGCCAGCCTGACCGCTTGGGAACTGGCCCAGCAGGGCGTGGCGCACCAGGTCATCGCGGACAACGCCGCCGGCCATCTCATGCAGCGTGGAGAAATTGACCTCGTCATCACCGGCAGCGACCGCGTGTTGGGCCGGACCGGCGAGGTGGCCAACAAGATCGGCACCTACACCAAGGCCGTTCTAGCCCACCGGCATGGCATTCCGTTCTACGTCGCGATTCCCCTGAGCACGATTGACTGGAACCTCGCCTGCGGAATGGACATTCCCATCGAGGAGCGCGACGCGGCCGAGGTGCTGGGCGCGTGGGGAGTGCCGTGGCCTGACCGGCCTCGGACCGCCCGCCGGATCGCCGGACGGCCGCAGCGCTTTCGCGTGGCGAATCCCGGCAGCGGTGCGCGCAATCCGGGCTTCGATGTCACGCCACCCGACCTGGTCACGGGCATCATCACCCCGCTGGGCATCTTCAACCCGGGCGACCTTTGGAAGCGCCGTCGCGCCCTCGGCGGTCCGCCGTGACGCCCGCAATCCGGCGCCGGCCTCGCTGAACCGGAACGCTGCCGCAGGTTTTGGGTGGAACGGCCGGCCTGGCTATTCTGGGCGGTACCCTGGCGCCCAGCCGTCCGCGCGGAAGCCGGAACGATTCAATTGAAATCGCCAATGGACGCCAATCAAATCGGGCTTTGTGCTGGGTGCGGAGAACGGTCCAGCGGCCACTGTTCAGTGAAGGTCCATCCGTTTGGCCCAAGCGTTGCGAACCGCCCGTCTCGATTCGCGTTCATTGGGCAAGTGTCATCAGCAGTTGGTCAGGCGAGTGACATCAGCTCTTGGT
>CAYNCT010000131.1:0-9793 GCA_964396005.1 uncultured Verrucomicrobiota bacterium
GTGCCTTGCTCACGGGGTAGGACAGCTCGGCGATCACCAGCCGCTCGCCGCCGTCCACTCGCAGGCCGGCGAGCAGTTCCTGAAGGTCAGGGTTGTTGGCCTGTCCCAGCGCCGCGAGGGCAAGCAGCCCCTGGACGACCTGTCGCACTTGTTGCGCGACCTCGGGCGTCTTGGTCTTCATGGCGAGGTTGACCACCAGTTTCCCGCCCGCCTCGCTGACCAGCAGCCGCAGGCCGTCCGCCTGCCGGAAAATCTCGGCCCGCGGCGGCACCGGCACGCCCTCGGCAAGGCCTTGAGAGGCGCCGTAAAAGATGATTCCGGGCGCCGGCTCCGCGTAGCCAGTAAAGGGGTTGAACGTCGCGAGATTCGGCACGGTCCCCAACACCACGTCCCGGGCCCGGCGCACGTCATCCTCGAATTTGCCGGCGATCACCGGCCCGCTGGCCACCAGCGCGAGGTAGGACTCGTCTTTGACCCAATAGACGGGATGGTCGCCCGCCTCGATGAGGCGCAGCCGGCCGGCGTTGCCTTCGGGCTGCTTCGCAATTGCGGCGTCCAGCCCGGCCCGGACATCCAGGTCCGTGTCCAGCAGTAGCACTCCTCGGTCCTGACCCGGGCGCGCCGGGGACAGGCCGTACGCGGTGACGCCATGGACGCGCTTCCAATCGAAGTCCACCCCCAACTGCTGCTTGATTTCGGCCGCCGCGCGGGCCATCGGGGCCTCGATGTGGTCACGAGCGATTCTGCCGCCCACTTCGCTGGCACGGAAGGCGTCGAGGTCAAGATGCAGCAGCCACTGGGCGGTGGAATCCACATGGGCGATCGGTAACGGGCCCGCCCGGAGGGCGACACCGGTCAGTACCGTCGTCGCCAGAATCAACCATTGAGTTCTCATGAGCATTTTCGGTTTTGCGTTTTCGGGACACCCGAAGCTTGGGTCGGAGGCAGGCGTCCCGTTCAAGGGATACGTCACCGCTTCAGGGAAGGAGGTTACACGAGAAATCGGCTGCCCGGCGAGCTCCACCGGCCAACCGCCCGGCCGCGAGCGCATCAAACGATTGCCTTTCGGGCTGAATATTTGCACCTTGGGCCAATCTAAACCGTTGCACGACGATTGACCTTAGAAAACACGACACATGAACGTAACCGCATTGACCCTTGGACTGACGCTGGGCGTGGCGCTCGCCGCGCAAAACCTCCGGGCAGCCGACGCCGACCTTGAACCGCTGCCGATCAAGCTGCCCATCCCGGCGTTCATGGGGACGCCCACGGACATCCCGCTGGGCGATCTGATCGAGAAGCCTTCCGACAAACCGCGGCCTCCCTTCCTGGCGCCCAAGGGAGCCCAGAATCTGGCCTCCCAGAAGAAGGTGACCAGCAGCGACAAGTCGCCCATCACGGGCACGCTGGACCTGATCACCGACGGAGACAAGGAAGCCAACGACAACAGCTTCGTGGAACTGCGCCGGCGAACGCAGTGGGTGCAGATTGACCTGGAGCAGCCGGCCAAAATCTTCGCGGTGATCGTGTGGCACGCCCACAACACCTGGCAGGTGTACCACGACGTGATCGTGCAGGTCTCGGACGATCCGGATTTCGCGGAAGGGGTGAAGACGATTTTCAACAATGACCAGGACAACAGCTCCGGGTTGGGCGTGGGAACCGACAAGGAGTATTTCGAGAGCTACGAAGGCCGGTTAATTGACGCCAAGGGGGTTACCGGCCGTTACGTCCGGCTCTACAGCCGCGGCAGTACCTACAGCGCGCTCAACCGGTACACCGAGGTCGAGGTCTGGGGCATGCCAGCGAAATGAATCGCTGGCTGACGCTGGGACTGCTGCTGGCCGCCGCGCTGGCGCTGGCTCTGCGGCTGCCCCGGCTCGCCGACCGTCCGCTGCACACCGACGAGTCGGTTCACGCCTACAAATTCCTGGGGCTGTGGGAAGGTCGCGGGTATCGCTACGACCCGCACGAGTACCACGGCCCCACTCTTTATTACGCCACGCTACCGCTCGCCTGGCTCAGCGGCGCGCGCGACGCCGTTTCGCTGAGTGAGGCCACCCTCCGTCTGACACCGGTGGTCTTCGGTCTGGGGCTGATTGCGATGCTGCCCCTGCTCAGTGGGGGCCTGGGCCGCTGCGGCGTCTGGTGGGCGGGATTGCTCACGGCCGTGTCACCGGCTTTCGTGTACTACAGCCGCTACTTCATCCACGAGGTGCTGCTGGTGTTTGGCACCCTCGTGCTGTTGGGCGGCGCCTGGCGGTGGATTGAAACCCGGCGCTGGCCGTGGATGGCGCTGGCCGGAGCCGGACTGGGAGTGATGTACGCCACCAAGGAGACATTCGTCTTCAATTTGGCGGCCCTCGGTGCGGCGGCGGGATTCACCCTGGCGTGGGGACGCTGGCGCGAGGGCGCCCTCTGGTGGCCGGGCGAAAAGCTCCCCGCGCGGCATTTGCTGGTGGGCATTGGGGCGACCCTCGCCATCTCGATTCCGCTCTTTACCTCGTTTTTCACCCATGCGCGCGGCCCGTTGGACTCGATCCTCACTTATCAACCCTGGCTCAGCCGTGCGGGGGGCAGTTCGCCCCACGTTCATCCGTGGACGTTTTACCTGGAGCGCCTGTTCTGGTTTCAACCTGTCAAGGGCCCGCTGTGGACCGAAGTGCTGGTCCTGGGCCTGGGGCTGGCGGGGTTCGGCGCGGCGCTGGCGAATCGCGCGGCCCCGGGCGGCGCGGTGGGCTTGATCCGCTTCGTGGGCTTCTACGCGGTCGCGCTCACGCTCATCTACTCGGTCATCCCGTACAAGACTCCGTGGTGCGCGCTGGGCTTCCACCACGCGTGGATCCTCGCGGCCGGCGCCGGCGCCGCGTGGCTCACGGGGCTGGTCAGAGCGGTTTGGCTGCGGGCGGCAGTGGCGATGGCGTTGCTGGCCGGCGCGGCGCATCTCGGCGCGCAGGCCTGGCGGGCGGCGTTTCCTTTCGCCACCGACCAGCGAAATCCCTGGGTGTACGCCCACACCTCGCCCGACCTGCTGCGGTTGGTCGGTCAGGTTTCCGAAATCGCGGCGGCGCGGCCGCGGGCGGCCGAGACGGTCATCAAAGTGGTGGGGCGCGGCGGCGATTACTGGCCGCTGCCATGGTACTTGCGGGGGTTCCGGCAAGTGGGTTTTTACAGCGCCATGCCGGAGGATCCCTGGGCGCCCCTGATGATCGTCAACTCGAAGTTCGACGCCGAACTCGATGAGCAGTCCGGGAAGAAATGGCTCATAGTGGGCCTGTTCCAGCATCGGCCCAACGTCTTCTTCGAGCTGTACGTCGAACTCGAATTGTGGAAGCGCTACCTCGAAAGCCGCCCTCCGCCGGCGGACGACGAGGACGAGTAAGCCCGGCCGCTCACGAACACGCCGCGAGGGTGCCCGCGCGCGGGCAATCCGCGCCGCGGGCGGGGAGAATATCCTTGTCCCTGCGTCCGTCGAAGCGTAGGACAACCGCACGTCCCTGACGTGCAATATCTACTATGAAGCAACTCAACTCCCTGAATCGGCGCAGTTTTCTGCGCACCACGACGCTGACCGGCGTGGCGCTGACGTCTTTCCCCTTCGTCGGCCGCGTCCTTGGCGCGAATGAACGCATCAACGTCGCCTGCATTGGTGTGGGTGGCAAAGGCGACAGTGACAGCAGCGACGCCAAGCGTTGCGGCGGCAACATCGTGGCCATCTGCGATGTGGACCGCAACACGCTCGCCCGCAAGGCCCAGCAGTTCGCCGGAGCCAAACAGTACACGGACTACCGGAAGCTCCTCGATGAAATGGGCAAGGACATTGACGCGGTAACCGTTTCCACGCCGGACCACAACCACGGCGTCGCGACCATCCGCGCGATGAAAATGGGCAAGCACGCCTTCGTGCAAAAGCCGCTCGTCCAAACGGTCAGCGAAGCGCGCATGCTCCGCCAACTGGCCCGGGAGAAGAAGCTCGCCACCCAGATGGGCAATCAGGGCAGCGCCGAGAACGGCCTGCGGCGCGCCGTCGAAGTGGTCAACGCCGGCGTGATCGGCAAACCGCTGGAACTTCACGTCTGGTCCAACCGGCCCGTCTGGCGCCAGGCCTATGACCGGCCGGCGGGCGAGGATCCGGTGCCCGATTCGCTGGACTGGGATTCGTGGATCGGACCGGCAGCGATGCGACCTTACAAGAAGGAGGTTTACCACACCTTCCAATGGCGCGGGTGGTTCGATTTCGGGACCGGCGCGCTCGGCGACATGGCCTGTCACACGGTGAACATGCCCTTCCGGGCCTTGAAGCTGGGCTACCCCACGGTGGTCGAGTACGAGTTGGGTTCGCGTTTCTATTCCGAGACCTTCCCGAAAACCACGCGCATCCGCTTCGAGTTCCCCGAGCGCGAAGGCCTGCCGCCGCTCAAGTTCTGGTGGTATGACGGCAATCCCGGCGACGCGCTCAAGCCGTTGCGGCCGGATGCCGACAAGGTCCGGGAAATCATCGCCACCCAGGGCAACCTGCCGGGCAGTGGCGCGCTGATCATCGGGGAGAAGGGCAAGCTGTTCTCGCCGGATGACTACGGCGCCCAGTTCTACCTGGCCATGAAGGGCGAGGAAGAGTTCAAGAACGGCGACCGCCACGAGGCCACCAAGGACGTGCCCCAGAGCATTCCGCGCTCGCCGGGACACATGGAAGAGTGGTTC
Organism: uncultured Verrucomicrobiota bacterium; assembly: GCA_964396005.1. Lineage (GTDB taxonomy): Bacteria > Verrucomicrobiota > Verrucomicrobiia > Limisphaerales > J093 > JADJWF01. Next base: position 4,702 of record CAYNCT010000131.1, read on the forward strand.
CGGATGATGAAAGACGGAACGCCGGCGTACTCGAACTTCGACATCGCCGCCTACCTGACCGAGATCATCCTGCTCGGTTGCATTGCGCTCCGCGTCGGCGAAGGCCGCGCGATGCAATGGGACGGCCCGAATATGAAGTCCCCAAATCTCCCGGAGGCCGAACAGTTCGTCAGCCGCAAGAACCGCGCGGGCTGGGAAGCCTGAACGCGCGCAAGCCACCTGCAAATCAGCGCGGCGTCGGAAGCCCTCCGACGCCGCTTGCTTTTGGGGCAGCCGACCGGCTGGCCGGGGCGACGCCCGATTCGCCCCGGCGCCGGGATCAAACGACCGCTACTTGCCCGCTTTGAAGGCCCCCCGCGTCATCATCTGAATCGCGTAGAAGCCGCGGCTGGCGGTGATGAAAAGGGTGTGCCGGTCGCGGCCACCAAAGCACACGTTGGCGGTCCAGCGCTCCTCGGGCACGTCAATCTGATCAATCTTGCGGCCGCGGGGATCGAAAACCGTAACGCCCTGCCCGGTGAGGTAGAGGTTGCCCTCGAAGTCCAGGGTCATGCCGTCCGAACCCAGCTCGCAAAAAAGCGTCTTGTTCGTCACGGAACCATCCGCCTCGATTTGGAAGCGATAGGTCTTCTTGTCCCCGATGTCCGCGACGTACAACGTCTTGCCATTGGGCGTCCCCACGATGCCGTTGGGTTGCTTCAAGGAGTCCACCACCCGGGTCAGCTTCTGACGATCGGCGCTCAGCCGATAAACATGCTGGCCGTCCTGCGGCATTTGGTCGTGGGTCCACCACGGCCGCTTGTAAAAGGGATCCGTGAAGTACAGCGAACCGTCCGGATGGCACCAGACGTCGTTGGGGCCGTTCAACTTCTTGCCCTGGTATTCGCTGACCAAAACCTGTTTGTCGTCAGCGGTGCCTTTGGCCACGGACGCCGCCGGGATCAGCCACAGCTCGTTCTTCTCATCGGCGCAGACCAACAGGTTGCCCTGCGCATCGAAACACATGCCGTTGGCCCGGCCGGCGGGTTCGAGGTAGGTCGTCACCCGCGCGGTCTGGCGATCCCAGCGCAGGATGCGGTTGTTCGGCTGATCGGTGAAATACACGTTGCCAGCCGCATCCGCTGTGGGGCCTTCGGTGAAGCTGTAGTTACTACCGAGGCGGACGACCTGGGCGTTGACGCCGGTGACTCTGGTCGTGGGCACGCCGAATTGCGTTTGCGCACTGGCGCCGAGGAGCGCGCCAGCAAGGAACAGGATGATGGTCTTCGTGGATTGCAATGTTTTCACAGCGTTGACCAGCACGGTATCGGGGGCGTGGCGCTCGTCAAGGAGGGCGGATTGCCCCGCCCGCGATCGTTGGCCTGCCAATCCAGCTCTACCGCTCCGGCCGGGCCGGCGCCTTTTCCGGCGGCACGCTCGGCGCGTCGGGCGGCGGTGGCTCACCCCTCCGAGAGTCCCGCGGCGGTCCGCCGGGCGGGGGAGTTTCTCCTGACGGAAGTCCGCCGGGGCCGTGCATTTCAGCGGGACGCCCCGGCCCTTCGCGTCGTCGCCACGGCGGCAGCTCCCCCGGGGGGGCGCCGGGCGTTGGCCCGCCCCGGCGAAACCGATCCTTGGACATTTCGGCAAACTTGGCGCGCTGCTCGGGCGTGAGGATTTCTTCGATCTTGGCGCGCACGGCGCGGGTTTCTTCCTGAATCTTGGGCCCCACCGGTTCCCAGAGTGCTCGCACGCGTTCCTGACTCTCTCGCACCAGCCGATCAATCTTGTCCCGCTGCTCCGCGGTCAGGTCCAACCGGTCGCCCCACCGGCGAATGAAGTCGAACCGCTCCGGTCCCGGGCCGCCGGGACCGAAAGGAGGCTTGGGTGGTTCGGCGGGTTTCCGGAGCAGTTGCGTGCCGAGGCTCCCGGAGAGCACCCCGGTGCCGAAGATCACGAGGGTCGCCAGAATGACCTTCCAGTTCTTCACCAGGAATCCGTCGAGGTTTCCACCACCGAGTAAAGCGCGGTCTCGAGGTCGTTGTCGGGCGAAAACTCGCTGCCGTAACGACCGGTCGGTCCCATGGCCCACAGCCCCAGCACCACCGTCACGGCCAGGCAGGGAACCGCAGCCCGCCACAGCGCCGCGGCCCACTCGGCCCAGGAATCTGCCGCCGCGCGTTCGCGGAGGCGGGCCATGATCCGCTGTTCGAAGGCGTAGGGGACCCGCTCGTCCGGCGGCGTGCTTTTGGCAGCGACCAGCAGCGCCCGTTCAAGTTGGCTGAGGTTCATACGCATACGCGGCGAAAAAGCAGACGAGTGGGTTTCCGACCCGGTTACAGGTATTTGTCCGGCGTCAATTGCCGGAGGTACTTTCGCATTTCGGCCCGCGCCCGAAAAGCGCGAACCTTCACCGCGGTGACCGACCAACCGGTCAGGGCGGCGATCTCTTTGACGCTCTTTTCCTCGATCTCCAGCAGCGTGATCACCAGGCGCGAAGCCGGCGACAGCCGCGCGAGCAGACGCTGCACCAGCGTCCGGGCCGCGTCCGCGTCCGTCGCCGCGCCGGCTGGTTCGGTCGCCATCCGCTCCATCCACGCCTCCTCGTCGTCGGTCAGGTCGGCGAGGGACATCTCCCGATTTCGCTGATGCTGGCGGAGGAAGTCGTAGCAGGTACGGACGGCCAGGCGCATCAGCCAATGCTCGAAGGGCGCGTCGCCGCGGAAGCTGTCGAGTTTCTGAAACGCCTTCAGAAACACCTCCTGGACGATGTCTTCCACCTCGCTTTCGCGACGCGCGTAGCGCCGCGCGGTGGCAAACACGCGAGGCTGATACTTCCGAACCAGCGGCTCAAACGCGCTGGTGTCGCCCTGGCGAACGGCGGTGATGAGTTGCTGGTCGTCAGGTTCCACGGGCCGGGAGGCTGCCAGCGGCCGGTCGCTCACAAAAGCCGAAAGCCATCGCGAGAACGCGATGGCTTCGCTGGCGTTACAAGCTGGCACGGACCATCGGAGTCAACGGACGCCTTCCGGACCGCTGAATCCTGGGCGCGGGCCGGGTCCCCGACCGCCGGGACCGGCGGGACCGCGTCCGGGGCGCGGGCCGGCCAGCGGCGCTCCCGGACCCCTGCGGGACTTCTCCCAATGCTCGAGCCGGGCAAGCTGGCGTTGTTCGTCGGGCGTCAGGTTGCCTTCGGCCAATCCCTTGTGCAGATCATGGAGCCGATTCTGCAGACGCCCGACGTGTGGCGCGGGCATTCCCTCCGGATGGTCAACGGCTGGCGGGCCGCCGGCACCAGGTCCCCGCCCCGGGCCCGGGCCCCGATCAGCCGGCCCGCCGGGCGGACGGCCGCCTTCCCGCGCCTTCCACCCGGCCGCCTCGCGTCCGGGACGACGGGGTTGCGTGAGGCGATCCCACATTCTCTCGCGCTCCTCGGGTGTCGCCTGACGGAAGGGCTCGCGCATGGCCTCGCGTTGTTCCGGGGTGGCGTCGCGGAAGCGCTCCCGCGCCGCCTGCCGTTGTTCGGGCGAGGCATTGCGCCATCGCTCACGAAGCGCCCGGCGCTCCTCCGGCGGCAGTTCGCGCAGTCGCTCGCGGAGTTGCGCCCGTTCCGGGCGATCCGCCGGCGGCGCGGGGTCGCCGGCTCGGGTCAGCAGGGTGAAGCTGGAGGCAATCAAGCCCGCCAAGGTCACCGTCATCAATGTGTTCCGTTTCATGGTTTCGCTCCTTTGTACTCTCGTTTTGTTTCTGTTTTCGCTTTCGCGTTGTCGGCAGTCCAGACGACCAGTCGAAAACGTGGGTTACATCGCGCTCGGCGAGGTTCCGCGCCTTTTGCGATCCGCCCATCCGACGGCCGCCGCGCGCGTCATTGAAGCCGGCCGCCGGCCGCTGCTACCCTCGACGTATGAACGAACCGCACTGGCCGACTGCCCGGGCAATCACGTGGCTGGTCGCCATCAGCAGCCTGCCGGTGGTAGCGGCTGACCCGCCGGCGCTGGACTGGCAGAAGGCCGACGGTTACCGGTGGCGGGCGCTGGAGGTCCCCGCCGGGGGCGCGCCGGGATTTCGCCGAACCGCCCCGGACGCCACCGGCGTGCGCTTCGCCAACCAACTGGCCACCGAGCGCGGCATCACCAACCGCAACCTCCTTTCCGGTTCCGGAGTCGCGTTGGGGGACGTGGACGGCGACGGCTGGTGCGACGTGTATTTCTGCGGGCTGGATCGGTCCAACGCTCTGTACCGCAACCTGGGCGCCTGGCGCTTCGCGGACATCACCGAGACAGCAGGCGTGGCGTGCGCCGGCCAGGACTCAACCGGCGCGGTGTTCGCGGACATTGACGGCGACGGCGACCTCGATCTGCTGGTTCACTCGCTGGGCCATGGCGTGCGCGTCTTCCGCAACGACGGCGGCGCGCGGTTTACCGAAGTCACGGACGCCGCGGGCCTGCGCTCAACGCTGGGCGGCATGTCGCTCGCGTTGGCCGACGTGGACGGCGACGGCGACCTCGATCTCTACGTGGTGAACTACCGCACGACCACCGTCATGGATCAGCCGAAGACCACCTTCACTATGCGCCCGGTCAACGGCCGGCCGGTGGTGGCCTTCGTGAATGGCGTCTCCGCCACCGAGCCGCACCTCACCAACCGCTTTGTGTTCTCGCCCTCCGGCGCGGTGTTGGAACTGGGCGAACCCGACGCGCTGTGTCTGAACGACGGCCGCGGCCGCTTTACCCCGCTGTCGTGGACCGATGGTAGCTTCCGCGACGAAGACGGGCAGCCGCTGCTCGATGCGCCGCGCGACTGGGGCTTGTCCGTGCAAATGCGCGATATCAACGGGGACGGCGCGCCAGACATCTACGTGGCCAACGATCTGTTTTCCCCCGATCACCTCTGGCTCAACGACGGGCAGGGGCGTTTTCGCGCGATTGACCGTCTGGCGCTGCGCACCACGTCGGTCTTCTCGATGGGGGTGGACTTCGGCGACCTCAACCGCGACGGCCACGTGGATTTCATGATCGTGGATATGCTGGCCCGCGGGCACAAGGACCGCCACACCCAGGTCAGCCAGAACAAGCCCGCGCCCACGCCGATTGGCGTGATGGACGACCGACCGCAG
>CAYNCT010000132.1:0-9701 GCA_964396005.1 uncultured Verrucomicrobiota bacterium
GACAATCCGGCGCACACCGGTCACGAAGCGGTGGTGGCGCACAACAGCGCGATCCTTGAGGAAGGCTACCTCTACGCGGGCGAGTACCTGGCGCGCCTGCAGCCGGATATTCTGGTGGGCGGGCACTCGTTCGTGATGGCGAATCCGGCGCAGTTCATCGAACGCTACCGCCGCTGGGCTTACGAGTTGCGCGATGCCTTTCGGACGTTGAGCGCCGAGGACGACTATCGCCGCTGGTACGATCCCTTCTGGGTGCGGGCCGAGCCGTACCGGTTGACCGTCAAGCCGGGCGAGTCGGTGGCCCTCGCCCTCTGGATTCGCAACTTCCGCCCGGTTCGACAGATCCACCGCATCGAACTCCGCGCCCCGCCCGGGCTGCGGGTCGAGCCGGCGGTGATCGAGGGTGACCTGGCCGGCGAGTTCCGGCGGGCGTTTCCGGTGCGGGTGACCGCGGACGCGGACGCGGCGCCGGGCGTGCGGCTGATTGGCCTCGACACGACGCTCGACGGCCAGCGTTACGGGGAGTGGTTTGATTTCGTGGTAGGCGTCAGCGCCCCAGCCGGTCGGTGATCCGGACGGTCGGTTGAGGCTGACCGGCGTGCCCGGTGGGGGCGGCGGGGAGATTCGGCTTGAGACGGCTTTTGGCGGCTTGCAATGCTCCGCGCGCCCGGAATCCACCATTCACCATGGCGCTCAAACAGCTCACCGAAGAACAGGTCCGCACCTGGAGCCTCGAACAAAAAGACCGTTGGTGGCTGGAGAACGTGTGGCGCGGAGACATGCCGCAGCTCACAATCCGGTCCGGGCTCACCGGCATGATGCTGGGGGGCGTGCTGTCGCTGACCAACCTGTACGTCGGCGCGAAGACGGGCTGGACGCTCGGGGTCGGGATCACCTCGGTGATTCTGGCGTTTGCGATGTTCAAGGCGTTGAGCCGGCTGGGGCTGGCGCGCGAGTTCACGGTACTCGAGAACAACGCCATGCAGTCGATCGCCACCGCGGCGGGCTACATGACCTCGCCGCTGATTTCGAGCCTCGCGGCGTACATGATGGTCACCGGTCAGGTGCTGCCGATGGGGACGGTTCTGCTGTGGATGATCGCTCTGGCGGTGCTGGGGGTGCTGTTTGCATTTCCGCTCAAGAAGCGGTTCATCAACGACGAGCAGCAGCCGTTTCCCGAGGGCCGCGCCGCCGGCGTGGTGATGGACGCGCTGCACACGAGCGATGCCGCCGTGGGGTTGTTCAAGGCCAAGCTTCTGCTCATCACCGGGGGCGCGGCGGCCCTGCTCAAGGTGGCGCAAAGCCATGATCTGATGACGCGGCTGAAGCTGGGCTTCCTGGCCATACCGGAATACCTCGACGGCTGGTTTTACGCGCTCAGCGCCAAGTGGCTCGCGCGGACGCCCGCGATTCTCGGCACGCCGCTGCGCGAGTTGAGCGTCCGACCGGACACCGATTTCGTGATGATGGCCGCCGGCGGGTTGATGGGCATCCGCACGGGCGTCTCGCTGATGGTCGGTGCCGCGATCAACTACCTGGTAATCGCGCCGTGGATGATCGTCGCCGGCGAGATCCAGGGTGCCGTGGCGGCCGATGGCAGTGTCACCTACGGGTTCCGCACCATCCTCAAGTGGTCCCTCTGGGGCGGCGTGGCGATGATGACGACCAGTTCGCTGTTCGCCTTCTTCGCGAAGCCCCGGGTCCTGATCAGCGGCTTTGTGAGCCTGTTCCGCCGCTCGACCGGTGGAGCCAATCGGGACGTGCTGCGGGACATCGAGCTGCCGTTGAGCGTGTTCGCGGTGGGGATTCCGGCGGTCGGGGCGGTGGTGGTGCTGCTGGCCCACTCGTTGTTCGGCGTGAAACTCTGGGTGGCGGCGCTCGCCATTCCGTTGGTGTTCGTCTTTGCCCTCATCGCGGCCAACTCGACCGGGCTGACCTCGATCACGCCGTTGAGCGCCATCGGCCAGCTCACCCAGTTGCTCTTCGGCTGGATCGCCCCGGGCAGCATGACCACCACCCTGATCACGGCGGGCGTGACCGCGGAGGTGGCGAGCCACTCGTCGAACCTGCTCATGGACATCAAGCCCGGCTACATGCTGGGGGCCAAACCCCGGCAGCAGGCCATCGGCCATGTGCTGGGCGTGCTGGCCGGGGCCCTGGTGGCCGTGCCGGTTTTCTACGCGGTCTTTCTCCACGGCGGCGTGGCCCAACTGGTCTCCAGCACCTACCCGTTGCCCTCGGCCAACACCTGGAAGGCCGTGGCTGAACTCATGACCCGCGGCATTGCCAACCTGCCGGAATCCGCGCGCTGGGCCGTGCTGGTCGGCGCGCTGGCGGGCATCGGGCTCGAGGTAATCAAGCTGGCCACCAAGGGGCGCTTCTGGCTGTCCGGCGTCGGCGTGGGCCTGGCGACGATCATCCCCTTCAACACCTGTTTGGCCATGTTCCTCGGTGGCGCGGTCTTCTGGCTGGCGGAGCGGCGCTTCCGCCGGCCGGGTTCTCGCGCCCATGCGGTGATGGTCGAGAATCAGGAAACGGTCTGCGCCGGCGTGATCGCCGGGGGCGCGATCACCGGCATCGGGGTCATCTTGATCGAAAATTTCCTCCTGAACCCACGATGAGCCATCCGAGGTTGACCGAGGAAAAGGCGGCCGGCCACGTCCCGCAGACTCCCGCCGAGGCGCGCGGTCGCCAGTGGGGTGCGAACGGGCGGCCGCCGCCGCGCGGCTGGACCGCAGCGGTCCTGGCCGTGGGGTTGTGGTTCAGCAGCACGGGCTGCCAGCATCGGCCGGACGATCACTTGGTCGAAATCGAGCGGGCGGTGCCCGGCGTGGTGCTCGATTTGCGCTACGCCACCACCAACAACTTCACCGGCCAGGTCCTGTACCCGGAAGCCCGCGCGTGGCTCCGCCCGCGCACCGCGGCGCGCCTGGCCGCGGTCGCGCGCGACCTCGCGCCACTGGGCCTGCGGCTGAAAGTCTTCGACGCCTATCGGCCGTGGTCCGCGCAGCAGCAACTGTGGGCGCGGGTGCCGGATGAGCGGTACGTCGCCCATCCGGCCAAAGGTTCCCGCCACAACCGCGGCGCGGCGGTGGACGTGACCCTGGTTCGCGCGGACGGTACGGAGTTGCCCATGCCCACCGCGTTCGATGATTTCTCAGAACGCGCGCATCGTGATTATAGCGACCTGCCAGCCGAGGTGCTGGCCAACCGCGACCTGCTGGACCGCGCCATGAGCCGGCGCGGCTTCGTCGGCCTGCCCACCGAGTGGTGGCACTTCGATGACCGGGACTACCGCCGCTACAAGCTGCTGGACGTGCCGCTGTCCGGCCCGGCGCCCGGCGCGCCCGCTGGACGACGTTGATCCCGGCCGGCTTCCCACCGCTTTCCCGCCCTCCGGCCGCCTTCGGTCCCGAAACGAAAAAGGCGAGGCCGCAACCTCGCCGTGAGCTTCCTTCCGGAGCACCCGCTCAATCGGGGGCGTTGCCCGGGTCCGTCGCGGGGCCGGAGTCGCCGGACTCGACGGGTTCCACCGCGGCGCGTGGCGGGGCAGCCGCCCGGGTCTCGCGCGGTTCGCGCGGCCCGCGACCATCGCGGGGTCCGCGCCCGCCACGCTGATCCCGACGGCCACGATCCCCCCGGTCGCCCCGATCACGGGGCCCGCGGAAGTCCCGGCTCTCGCGCGGTTCGCGCGGTTCGCGGTTCTCCCGGTGTTCCTCCGGCTCCGGCGCGGGCGTTTCCTTGGGCGGAAGCCCGAGGCGCTCGCGCTCCTTCTTGTCGAGTTCCTCCATCGCCGCCTTGCGGGACAAGCGGACCCGGCCTTTCTCGTCCACGCCGAGGCACTTGACCCAGATTTCGTCGCCCAGCTTGACGATGTCCTCGGTTTGCTTGACGCGGAAGTTGGCCAGTTCGCTGATGTGGACGAGGCCGTCCTTGCCGGGCAGGACCTCGACGAAGCAGCCGAATTCCTTGATGGTGACCACCTTGCCGCGGTAGAGCTTGCCGATTTCGATTTCGGCGGTCAGGCCCTCGATTTCGCGGCGCGCCACCTCCATGCCCTCGGCGCTGTGCGAGTAGATCTGCACGGTGCCGTCATCCTCGATGTTAATCTCGCAACCGGACTCATCCACGATGCGCTTGATGTTCTTGCCGCCCGGGCCGATGAGCGCGCCGATCTTCTCCGGGTTAATCTTCAGCGTGAGGATGCGCGGGGCATATTTGCTCAGCTCCGCGCGCGGGGCGGCCAGCGTGGCGGCCATGGCCTCGAGGATCCGGAGACGCGCCACGCGCAGCTTTTCGACCGCCTCGGCCATGATGGCGTGCGGCAGGCCCTTGAGCTTGAGGTCGAGCTGAAATCCGGTGATGCCCTTCTCCGTGCCGGCAATCTTGCAATCCATGTCCCCGAAGAAGTCCTCCGACCCGATGATATCGGTGAGCAGCTTGTACCGGGCGATCTTGCCCTGGGCGTTGTATTCGGTGCAGAGGCCGGCGCTGATGCCGGCCACCGGCCGGATCAACGGCACGCCGGCGTCCATCAGGGCGAGGCTGCCCGCGCAAACCGAGGCCATGGAGGTGGAGCCGTTGGACTCCATAATTTCGCTGGTCACGCGCACCGCGTACGGGAACTCCTTCAGCGGGACCATCGGCTCGATCGAGCGTTCGGCCAGCGCGCCGTGGCCGATTTCCCGGCGGCCCGGCCCCATGATGCGGCCGGTTTCGCCGACCGAGAAGTTCGGGAAGTTGTAGTGCAGGATGAACTGCTTTTCGCTTTCGCCGCCGGCGTAGGCGTCAATTTCCTGCGCGTCTTCCTTGGTGCCCAGGGTGACCAGCGCCAGCGCCTGGGTCTCGCCCCGGCTGAACAACGCCGACCCATGCGCGCGGGGCAACAGGCCGACGGCGCAGGAGATCGGGCGGATGTCATCGAAGCCCCGGCCATCCAGGCGTTTGCCGGCGTCGAGCATCAGCGCGCGGACGGCCTCCTTCTGGATGTAGGCGAAGGCGTCCTTGAGGACGAAGGGTGTCACCTTTTCCGCTCCGAGTTTCTCGACAAGTTTGGCGCCGACCTCCTCGGTCAGGGCTTTCCAGGCAGCCTCCCGGGCGAGTTTGCCGGGCGTTAGCAAGGCCGGCACGGTGCGGTCGCCCGCCAGCGCCTTGGCCTCGTTGAGGATCTCGTCGGGCACCACCGTGAGGGTGATGTCGCGCTTGGGCCGGCCGACCTTGGCCGCCAGTTCCTTTTGCGCGGTGATGAGGGGCTGGATGGCCAGGTGGGCGAATTCCAGCGCTGCGATAAAATCCGCCTCCGGCAGCTCGTTGGCGGAGCCTTCGAACATCACCAGCTCGGATTCGCTGCCGACGTAAACCAAGTCCAGGTCGCTCTCGAGTCGCTGGGAATGGACCGGGTTGGCCACGAACTGCCCCTTGACGCGGCCGACGCGCACGGCGCCCAGCGGCCCGGCCCACGGGATGTCGCTGATCATGAGGGCCGCGGAAGCGCCGTTGATCGCGAGGATGTCGGGATCGTTTTCCCCGTCCGCGCTGAGCAGGATGCACTGGACCTGCACTTCGTTGAACCAGCCCTTGGGAAAGAGCGGCCGGATGGGCCGGTCAATCATGCGACTGGTGAGGATTTCCTTCTCCGTGGGGCGCCCCTCGCGCTTGAAGTAGCCGCCGGGGAACTTGCCCGCGGCCGCCGCTTTTTCCCGGTAGTCCACCGTGAGCGGGAAGAAGTCCTGGCCTTCCCGCGCCTTGGTGGCGCCGACGGCGGCTACGATGACAATGGACTCGCCGAGTTGAACCGTGACGGCACCGTCCGCCTGTTTGGCCAGGAGGCCGGTTTCGATCTGGATATGGCCGGCCCCGACGGGGACCGATATTTTTTCTGGCATAGCTACAAGGACCATGCCCGCCGGCTTCGAGGAACTTCAGTCAGCCACCCTCGCAGGAGGGGCTGGATGAAATTTCCCTAAGCCAACGGGCGGTCGTATCTGGATGTGCGCGATTTGACGCGACGGCCGTGCCCGGGTCGCGCGGATTCCCGAGCGTCCCGGCGCAACCGTGCGCCGGGCAGACCGCCGAAAACTACCTACCGTCCACTGTCCTCCACGCCGAAGTTCACCGCCGCAGCTTCAGCTTCCGGGTGACCTCGGTGTAGCGGCTTTGATCGGTATGATGCAGGTAATCGAGCAGGCGGCGGCGCTGGCTGACCATCATCAAGAGACCGCGGCGTGAACTGTGGTCCTTCTTGAATTGCTGCAGGTGCTCCGTCAGCCGATTAATGCGCTGAGTCAAAAGGGCGATCTGCACGTCGGCCGACCCGGTGTCGCGCTCGTGCGTGCGAAATTCCGCAATCGTTTTCGTCTTCGCTTCCATACCGATGATTCCACCTCGTGGACAACAAAGGTGGGAAACTAGGCGGCCCGCGGTCCGGGTGTAAAGGCTTTTCCCCCGGTCCGCCAGCCCCGACGCATACTCACCGGCCCCGCTAACGGCCCGGGCCGGCTCCAGCCTGGCTATTTCGCACTCAACAAACGGGATCGCCGGCATCTTGCGGGCTTTCGCTGGTCGCATGCGCCAAGCCCACCGATGTCGGCGCTCCAGTCGGTCGGCGTTTCGTGCGAGGCGTGAAATGCCGGCACTGATTCGCTGGCGGCCCCCACTGCGCGTCGGCGAAATCCAGAAAGGCCTGCCAGTCCGCGCTGGTCGTTGAGTGCTTGCCGTCGCGGTAGAAATAGCCCAGCCGGCTGGAGACCAACGACCCGGGCGGGGGCAGCGCGGCGGCGGCCAGGCCCGGCACCCCGAGCAACCGGTACACCGAGCTGGCGGCCAGCAGCATCTCGAATTGCCCGGATGGATTCGCCCACTGGTCATCCACCGCGTTCGATAGCAACACCGGCCGCGGCGCGCACAAGGCAATCAACGCGTGCTGGTCGAACGGCAGTCGCGCCGGCACGTCGTTGAACTGTTTGAAGGCCGCGTTGAACCAGTGCGGAAAGCGGTCGTTGATCTGCTTCACCGACTCGCCGATCCGGCCCCGGCTCGGCGCGGCCCCGCCGCAACCGGATTGATGACACAGGACCAGCGCGATCCGTTCGTCAAAGGCCCCCGCCAACAGCGCGGTCTTGCCATTGCGCGAGTGCCCGAACACCGCGATCCGCCGGGCGTCCACGTGACGGTCGGTGACCAGGTAGTCCACGGCGCGATGGAAGCCCCACGCCCAGGCGCCGAGCGTGCTCCAGTCATAGTCGCCCCGGGCATACCGCTCCGGGCAGGCAGGGCAGATCCCAGCCTTGGCCGGCTTCCGCAGCCAGCGCGCCTGGTCCCTGCTGGCCGCGAAGGCGCGGATGCCCGTGGTGGCGCCCGCGTCGTCCGGGGCGAGGTCGCCGTGGTAAAAGGTCGCGAGGGCGTAGCCGCGGGCGATGACCTGCGCCACATCCCATGAGGGCGCGTCCTTGCCCCGGCCGGCTGGGAGCGCGCGGTGATCCGGGCAGTCGGGGCAGTGTTTGGGCATCCAAACCGTGGGCAAGGCGAGCCCCGGATCGTCGAGCGCCGCGTGGTTGCCGCAGAAGTTGACGCCCAGGATCACCGGCGCCGGTTTTCGGCCGCCGTTGGGCGTCACAACCGCGAGGTTGATTTCAGGCGCGCCCGGCGGCCCCAACCGCAGGACCACCTCGCGCAACGTGGCGCGGCCGCCGAGAAAAGCGGGGTTCGTGTAGCGATGGCTGGCCGTGACCGCGCGCGGCGGCGGCGGCAGGTGCCCGTACATGTAGTGTTGGAAGAGCGCCTTGAGCTCCGGCCGGCGCCGCGTCAGCCACTCCCGCGCCGTCCGCACCGGCTGACCGTCGAAGCGGACCAGCGGATCGGGCAGATCGGACCGCACGGGCAGTTCCGCCGGCGGCGGGAAGGCGGCTGCCGCGCCGGCCATCGCGGGCAGCCAGAATGCCCCGGCCCACACCAGGAGACGAATGATTTGCATGGGCGAGCAGTAAACGACCGGCGTTCCGGACGCAAATCGGAACGCACCGCGTCCGCCCCGCTGCCGGCTTGCCGGGTCGCGGCGCCTTGCGATAGTCCGTCCTGTGAGTCCGACCGAAGCCCTCGTGGCGCTCAATCTCATCGAGCACGTCGGCCCGGTGCGGCTGCGGCAGTTGCTGGAGCATTTCGGCGACGCCCCCGCCGTCCTGCGGGCCTCGAAAAACGACCTGCTGCGCGTGCGGGGCATCGGCGAGGACACCGCTGAAGCCATCGCCGGCTGGGAGCAGGCCGTGGACCTGGACGCGGAGCTGCAGCGCATCCGGGAATTCGGCTGCGCGGTGATCACGCCGGCGGACGCGGCCTACCCCCGGTTGCTCCGGGAGATTTACGATCCGCCCATCGTGCTCTACGTGAAGGGGCGGCTCGAGGCGCGCGACCAAAACGCCGTGGCGATCGTGGGCGCTCGCCGGACCAGTCACTACGGTCACGAATGCGCCCGCAAACTCGCCTACCAACTCGCCTACGTGGGGGTGACCATCGTGAGCGGCGGGGCGCGGGGCATAGACACCGCCGCCCATCAGGGCGCCCTCGCCGCCAAAGGCCGCACCATCGCCGTGCTCGGCACCGGCATCAATCGGGTCTTCCCGCCGGAGAACGCCGAGTTGTTCGAGCGCATTGCCGCCCAGGGCGCGCTGGTCACTCAGTTCCCCTTCAACCGCCCGGCTGACAAACAGAGTTTTCCCATCCGCAACCGCATCGTGGCCGGCATGACCCACGGCACCCTGGTGGTCGAGGCCGGCCTGAATAGCGGCGCGCTCATCACCGCGGGCATGGCGGTCGAGTACGGCCGCCAGGTCTTCGCCGTGCCCGGACGGATTGATTCGCCCCAGAGCAAGGGCTGTCATGAATTGATCAAGAAGGGCGCCAAGCTGTGCGAGGGCGCGGAGGACGTGCTTTCCGAGTTCGAATACCTCTTCCCGTCCTCGAACCGCCCGCCCGCCCCGAACGAGACAGGCGCGCTGCCGGCGCTCGCGCTCAGCGACAACGAGCAGCAGGTCTTCGCGCTCCTCGGCACGGAGGAGAAGCACCTGGACGAAATCATTCGCGGCAGCGGCCTCGCGCCCTCCGCGGTCTCGGTCGCGCTGCTCAGCCTCGAGATGAAGCGGTTGGTCCGGCAACTGCCGGGGAAGAATTTCCTCAAAGCCACGCTGTCCTGACGCGGGGGGGGCGGTCCGGGGCTGCGCGCCGCAGGGAGAGACTCGCCGCCGGCCGCGCGCCGCGCCGCCGTTGCGCTTGCCAACCTTGTCCCCGCCGCCTACAAGCGGCCCAACACAACCCGCCTATGAGCGAGCCCCTCAAACTGGAAGATGCCGTCGAGTTTGCCGAGAACCCCGAGCCCCGCTGTCCGTGCGTGCTGCTCCTCGACACCTCCGGCTCGATGCGCGGGGAGCCGATCGAGGCTCTGAGCAAGGGCCTCGTCGCCTTCAAGAACGACATCGTGAAAGACCCCCTCGCCGCGCGGCGGGTCGAGATTGCCGTCGTCACCTTCGACAACGAGGTCAAGGTCGTGCAGGACTTTGTCACCGTGGACCAGTTCCAGCCGCCCGAGCTGGCGGCCCAGGGCCAAACCTTCATGGGGAGCGCCATCCACAAGGCGCTCGATCTCATCCAGGCACGCAAGGCGAAGTACCGGCAAAGCGGCGTCGCCTACTATCGTCCCTGGGTCTTCA
>CAYNCT010000133.1:0-9648 GCA_964396005.1 uncultured Verrucomicrobiota bacterium
GGCGGGCGGTTGTCTTTTACCGGGACCTGATGGACCTGCGTCCCTACATCGAGAACTTCTCCCGGAGGCTGGCGGAAACCGAGACCCTCCTGAGCGATCCCGGGGTGTTCGCCAACCCCGCCCGGGCGCAGGACCTCGCCCGCGAATACGCCCGGCTCAAAGAGGTTGTGGCGGACGGAAGGGAGTACTTGCGGGCACTTGCGGAGCGCGACGCCAACGAAGCGCTGCTCGCGACGGAAACCGACCCGGAGTTGCTGGCGCTGGCGCGCGAGGAGCGCGGGCGGCTGGCGGCGGCGGCCGAGCGGTTGGAGAAAAAGGTCCAGGCCGGGATTATCCCGCCCGACCCCACCGACTCGCGCAACACGATCATCGAGATTCGTGCCGGCGCCGGGGGATCCGAGTCAGCCCTCTTCGCGGCCGACTTGTACCGGATGTTGTGCCGGTACGCGGAATCCAAGGGCTGGCGGGTCGAAACCATGGACGCCAGCCCCTCGGACCTGGGCGGTTTCAAGGAGGTCATTTTCAGCGTTTCCGGTCAGGAGGTGTTCAAGCGGCTCAAGTACGAGAGCGGGGTGCACCGGGTGCAACGCGTGCCGGCCACGGAGGCGCAGGGGCGGATTCATACCAGCACGGCTACCGTGGCCGTCCTGCCGGAGGCGGAAGAGGTGGACATCGAGATCAAGCCGGAGGACCTGGAAATAACGGTCTGCCGGGCCTCCGGTCCGGGCGGGCAGGGGGTCAATACGACCGATTCCGCCGTGCAGGTCTTGCACAAGCCCAGCGGCTTGATCGTGCGTTGCGCCGATGGCCGGTCCCAGCAGAAGAACAAAACTCGGGCGTTGACGGTGTTGCGCACCCGTCTGCTGGAACGGAAGGTCCAGGAGGAGAAGTCCCGCTACGATGCCGAGCGCAGCAAGCAGGTGGGCACCGGAGAACGCAACGAGAAGATCCGCACTTACAACTTCCCGCAGAACCGCGTTACCGATCACCGCATTGACCTGAGCATCTACAACCTGCCGGTGGTCCTGGATGGCGACCTGGATTGTTTGATCGAGCCGCTCATGGCCCGCGAGGTCGAAACCCGCCTGCAGGCTCTCCAAGGCTGATTCCGCAGATTCGCCACGCTTCGCCGATGATTCCCCCGATTCCCCGGTCGGTCCAGGCCCTCATCTTTGATTGCGACGGCACGCTCGCCGACACCATGCCCCTCCACTGGCGCGCCTGGCAGGCGGTCATTGCGCGCCACGGGCTGGATCTGACCGAGGAACGGTTCTACGCGCTGGGCGGCATCCCATCGCGGGAAATTGTGCAAGCCCTCGGTCGCGAGCGGGGGATCGAACTGGACCACCTCGCGATCGCCCGCGAAAAAGAGGAGACCTACCTGCCCTTGATCGAACAGGTGGAGCCGATCAACGCCATCGTCGGCATCGTTCGCGAGAATTTTGGCGCGCGCCCCATGGCGGTGGCTTCCGGAGGCACGCGCCGGGTGATTGAGCGGGTGTTGCAGCACCTCGACCTGCGACGCTGCTTCGCCGCCGTGGTCACCAGCGAGGACGTAGTGCGCCAGAAACCCGCCCCGGACATTTTTCTCGAGGCGGCCCGGCGGCTCGGCGTGCCGCCCGCTGCCTGCCTGGCGTACGAGGACACCGATCTGGGCATGCAGGCCATCCGCGCCGCGGGCATGCTGGCGGTGGATGTCCGCGAGTTTGTCGAGTCCGACCGGCCCGATCGGCGGTGCCGGTGAATCGGCAGCCCCGGTGGACGTCATTTGGCCGGCGCCGTGGGCGGAGGCAACTTCAAGTTGGCGAAGTTGCCCTCCTCGCAACAGCGAACGAAGCCTTCGGTGACCGATTTCAAGTCCTCCCACCGGGCGCGGATGGAGCGGGCCTCCTTCTCCGAGATCAGGTTGTCGTTGGCCGCGGAGGCGATGACGGCCAGAAGGTCCGCGAACTCCTGCACGATCCGATTGGTGGCGGGCACCAGGAAGTGCGGATGCGGCCAGGCGCTCTTCGGGTTCCGGATGAAAAATCCGCCGGCGCGTTGTGCAATCCATTGCACGATGCGTTCGTCGCCGGTCGAGCGAATCAGCCCCTCGATGCGGTCGAGCGGATTCACCGTGCCGCTGCCGGTTTCAGTGGCCGGCTCGGCCCACTTGTAGATCAGGGAGGCTGAGAGGCCGAGGTCGGCTGCCACTTTCTTGACCGTCGCGTCCTCCAGCACCTGGCGCAACAACTCGTGGGACTGCATGGCGCGAGACGATGGGAGATGCCGTCGCGGGCGGCAAGGCGAGATTCGGCTCAGCGTGCCGGGGGGCCGGGGCGGACCAGCAGCCAGAAATGCTCCGCCTCATTCCGCAACAGGCGGCCCTCCGGCGCGTGACGGCCGAGGATGGGCGCGCGCGCGAATTCCACCACGACCGGCGGCACGACCGGCAGCAACGATACCTGGCAGGGGACATTCGTCGCGGGGGCGTCGGCTGCCGCGCGGAGCGTCAGCGTTGCGCGGCCCATTTCCGGCAGGCAGTGCGCCGGGGCGGCGGTGACGCCCGGCGGCAGTCCCTGGACACTGACGATCAAAAGCTGGTCGAAGCTCGGCGGCTTGATTACGGCCACTTCCAACGTGGCGGCGGCGCCCGGCTCGATTGGGATCGTGTGCGTCGGGAGCGTGGCTCGCAGATCCGCGCGAGGGCGCCCGAACTCAAGCTGATAAACGCAGTCCAGCCCGCCCGAACCGGCCTGGGCTCCGGCCACAATCGCATAACGGCCGTCGGCCGGCGCGGTCCAGGCCAACTCGGGATCTGGTCCGGCGAGGGCCTCCGAGACGACCTTCCGCCGGTCGTCGAGAATCCTCAGCGAACCGCGCAGCGGCGAACTGATGCTCGCCGTTTTCAGACGCACCCAGTAGGCCTGGCCAGCAACTGCGTCGAACCCGTAAAAGTCCTCCTCCAGTGGACTGGAAACGAACCCGTTGACCAGCCCGGGAAAGGTGATGCGCGGCGTGAGGTGGGGCCGTTGCAGCTCCGGGTGCGGCGTCAGGATCACCGAACCGTCTGCCGGTTGTTGCGGCGGAAGGTCCGTAGCCGTTAGCGACAGGCGGAACGGGACGCCCAGCATAGCAAAGGCGGCGGCCGGGAAATTCGTGAGCGCGGCGACCTCGACCTGCCAGCGGGTCTCGTGAACCATCGGCAGGGCCAGCGCGGGATCGGCGAGATTCGTCGTGCTGGCGCTGGCCAACACGACCCCGCGTTCGTCGCGCACCTGCAACCGCGCGTGGACGGGCGAGTCGAGCGCCAGACCTTGCAACTTGACCTCGAGTAACTCGTTGGTTCGGGTCTGGACGAAGAACTGGTTCGTCCATCCGTGAGGCAGCAGGCGGCTGTGGATGCCGGCGGGCAGCGTCGGCACGGCCACGGCGACCGGCGCGTTGGTGTCGGGGCGGGCGAGTATCTCCGCGGCATCGCTCAGCAGAAACGGCAGCCAAGCCGTGACGCCGACGGCGTTGGCAAACCGCAACCATTTCGGTCCGGGAATCGCGTTGGTGGAGACGCTGAGGGTGAAGACGTCGTTGCTTGCGCCGCGGGTGAGAGTCACTCCGGGATCGTCGCACCAGCCATGGAGGGGCAGGGAGCCGAGCTCGCCGTGCAAATGGAGGCTTGTCTCAGCCAGCCAGCCGGCGGCAAGGGGAAAGACGAAGTCCACGCGCGGTGGCGGTGTGGCCTCGCTCTCCGCGGCCGCGACTCGACCGTTGCCGCTCTGCAATGCGGAAGTCAATCCGATCAGCGTGGCAACTGCGGCGCGCTCCAGGTCCTTGCGTCTCACGGCGCAATCTCGGCGGCTCGACTTCCGCTTGTCAACCCGGGCGCCACCGGGCCGCTCCGCCGGGACCATCGGGCCACCACGGTCCGCAAGGTTTTTCCCGGTCCTACGCGCGCGAGACTCCATTAAGCCGGCGAGTCGGGTGCAGGGTTACGTCGAGCAGCGACGCGCCGGCCGCGCGCCGCGGGAATCTCCCGGAGGTTGCCGAATCGAGCGCGATCCCGGTCCAATTCCGGCCCGCATCCGTGGGTTTGTGTGGAGAGGGGCGGTGCTCTGTGGCACCCTCTGCCCGTGCTTTCCGAGTCGTGCCAGCCGCCTCCAGTCGAGCGCGAACGCGCATGAGGATCTGCGTCATCTTCAATCCCACCGCGCGCGGGGACAAGGCGCGCCGACTGACCAGCCGGTTGCACTCGTTGATGGCAGAGTGCGTTTTGCGGCCCACGACCGGCCCGGGTACCGCGCCCGGGCTGGTGGCGACGGCGGTAGCCGAGGGGTTTGACACCATCGTCGCGGCCGGTGGCGATGGCACGGTGAACGAGGTGGTCAACGGCCTGGCGGCGACCGCTGAGGGACTTGCAGATCGTCGTTTGGGGGTGATTCCTTTGGGGACGGTGAATGTCTTCGCACGCGAATTGAAACTTCCGTTGCAGCCGGAGGCGGCGTGGCGGGTGATTCTCGAGGGGCGGGAAACCCGCATGGATCTCCCGTGGGTTGCCTGGCGCGAGAATGGCCGGGAGCAGCGGCGGAGGTTCGCGCAACTGGCGGGTGCGGGGCTGGATTCGCTCGCCATTGCCAGCGTGAACTGGGAGTCGAAAAAGCGCGTCGGCCCGTTGGCCTACCTCTGGGCGGGGTTGCGGACGTTGGGCCGGCCACAGCCCGAGCTGACGGTTGCCGTCGAAGGGCGGACAACGACCGGGCAATTTGTCCTGGCCGGGAACGGACAACGCTACGGCTACTTCCGCATCTTCCCGCAGGCGGACAATCGCGACGGGGTCCTGGACCTGCGGATTCTGCGGCGGGTGGGGTGGGGGAAGCTCGCGCGTTTTCTGGGCCGCTGGCTGACGCGGCCGTACGCTGCGCCGCCGGACGAAGTGTGGTTTCGGGCTGCGCGATTCACGGTGACCGCCGATCGGCCGGTGCCGTTCGAGCTGGACGGGGACAACGTGGGCTGGCTGCCCGCAGAGTTCGGGGTCGAACCTCGAGCCTTGCGGGTGATCGTGCCGGCGGACCCGTCCAGAGGAGGTGCGTCGTGACTTCGCCCGCGGTTTCGGCGGTCGTCGGGGCCGAGGGCCCGCGGCCCGACGAACCGTCTGCAGTGGAGGCGGGCGGGGACCTTGTGTCGGCCCTTTACGTTCATGTGCCGTTCTGCGCTTCGAAGTGTGAGTACTGTGCGTTCTATTCCGAGGCTTCGACCGGTGAAGTGGTCAACCGTTACGTCAAGGCCCTGGTGCGGGAACTTGAACTGGTCGCGTCCGATCTGCGGCCGGGAACCATTTTCTTCGGGGGCGGCACCCCGTCGCTCCTCAATCCGCGCCAGTGGGAGCGGATTCTCGGCGCCATGGCGCGCCTCGGGTTGACCGGGGCGGTCGAGTGGACGGTCGAGTGCAACCCCGCCACGGTCTCGGCCACCAAGGCGCGGCTGCTGCGGTCCTTTGGCGTGAATCGCGTCTCGATGGGCGTGCAGTCGTTGGACGACGAGCTGCTGGACCGGCTGGGACGCGTGCATTCGCGCGCGATGGTGTTCCGGTCCTTCGATCTATTGCGCCGGGCGGGCTTCGACAACCTCAATCTGGATCTGATGTTCGCCATCCCTGGTCAGACCCTGGCGACGTGGCGGGCCACGCTCGACGAGGCCCTCGCGCTGGGCAGCGAACATCTGTCGGCCTACGAGGTGATCTACGAGGAGGACACGCCCCTGTTTGCACAGCTCAAGGCCGGTCGCTGTGATGTGAACGAAGATCTCGCCTGCGACATGTTCGAGCTGCTGGTGGACCGCGCCGGTGAGGCCGGGCTGCGGCAGTACGAGGTGGCCAACTTTGCCCGGCACCGCGGCGAGGGCGCGAGCGAGTTTCCGGACCAAGCGTGCCGGCACAACATCAACTACTGGCGGGCCGGCTCCTTTTACGGGCTGGGGCCCAGCGCCACGGGCTACGTGCGCGGCGTGCGGACCAAGAACTGGAGCAACACGGCGGTGTATTGCCAGCAGCTCGAACGCGGTCGTCGTGCCCTTGAATCCTCGGAACAGCTCGCGCCGCTCGCGCGGGCGGGCGAGAGCGCGGCGTTCGGGTTGCGGATGAATGCGGGCTGGCCGTTCGCGGAGTTTGAGCGGGTGACGGGCTTTGATTTGCGGCGCGAGTGGGCGGACGATCTGCGGGCGTTGGAGGCCGAGGGTTTGGGCCGTTGGCTGCCGGACCGTTTTCAACTCACGCCGCGCGGCTTGCGCCTGGCGGATCTGGTCGCGCAACGGTTCTTGCGCCCGTGAGCCAGCGCGCGGGCGCCGGGTTTCAAGGGGTCCAAAGTTCGGGGGTGGTGCGCAACTGTTCCAGGAGCGCCGCGTCGGCCGGCGGGAATGTGTACTTGCCCAGGTCCTCCGCCCGGACCCAGGCGATCTGGGCGCAGCGGATCGGGCGGGGCTGGTGGGCGATGAGGCGGCACTGGAAGAACTCGATGTGGATGCGCCGCTCCGGATAAGGATGGTCCGCCACCGCCAGGCGCCGACCGACTTCGACATGCACGCCCAGTTCTTCGTGCAATTCCCGCATCAGGCACTGGGGGAAGGTCTCGCCCAGTTCGCGCTTGCCGCCGGGGAACTCCCACAGTCCGCCGAGGTGATCGTCCGGGCGGCGCTGGGCGATCAAGAGCTGGCCCTCATGAAAGATCAGCCCGGCGGCCACTTCGATGATCCGGTGGTCGGAAGGTTTCACGTCAGCGCCCCACGCTCTTGTACACCCAGCCGGACCGCTCCATCTCGGCCTTGTCGAACAGGTTGCGGCCGTCGAAAAGGATCGGGTGGGTCAGCCGTTCGCGGGCGCGCGCCAGATCGAGGCGGGTAAACTGCGGCCACTCGGTGGCCACCACGAGCGCGTCGCACCCCTCGGCCACCGCGTTCATGTCCGCCACATAGGTGACCGTTGGGCCGGGAGGCAGCAGGGCCTTGGCTTTCTCCATGGCTTTCGGATCATGGACCCGCAGCAGGGCGCCCTCGCGGAGCAGCCGGTGGCAGAGATCAATCGCGGGGCTCATCCGGACGTCATCGGTGTTCTGCTTGAACGCCAGGCCGAGGACGCCGATGCGTTTATCTTTCAGCACCCACAGGGTGTCGCTGATCTTTTTGCAGAAATGCTCCATCTGGCTGGCGTTGATGCGTTGCACTTCCTTGAGCAGGGCGAAGTCGTAGCCCAGTTGCTCCGAAATCTTGATGAAGGCGCTCAGGTCTTTCGGGAAGCAGCTTCCCCCGAAGCCCAGCCCGGCATCGAGAAACCGCCGCCCGATGCGCTGGTCCATGCCAATGCCGTTGGCCACCTCCTGCACGTTGGCGCCCGCTGCCTCGCAGATGCGGGAGATGGCGTTAATGTAACTGATCTTGAGCGCGAGAAAGGAGTTGGCCGCGTGCTTGATCAACTCGGCGGATGCGATGTCCGTCACGATGATCGGCGCCTCGAACGGGGCGTAGATCGCGCGCATCGCGGGGACCGGTCGCGGCGACTGCACGCCGACGACAATCCGGTCCGGCCGCATCAGGTCCTCGACCGCGAAACCCTCGCGGAGGAATTCAGGGTTGCTCACCACGTCGAACTCGACCTTCGCCTTGCAGTAGCGCTTGATGGTCTCCGCCACCTTCTCGCCGGTCTTCACCGGCACCGTGCTCTTGTCCACCACGATCCGGTAGGCCGTCAGGCAGCCAGCGATCTCGCGAGCCACCCCCTCGATGAACGACAGGTCCACCGCGCCGTCCGGCAGCGGCGGGGTGGGGACCGCGATGAAGATCACCTCGGATCGCGCCACGCCTTCGGCGATGCTGGTGGTGAAGCGGAGCCGGCCGGCGGCCGTGTTGCGTTGCAGCAGCTCTTCCAGCCCGGGCTCGTAGATGGGCACGCCTCCCGACTGGAGCAGCCGCACTTTGGCCTCATCGCAATCCACGCACGTGACGTCGTGCCCCACTTCCGCGAAGCAAGTCCCTGTGACCAGTCCCACGTAACCTGTTCCAATAATCGCGAGTCGCATAAAAGGCTGTCTGCCGGGTTTGGCGTTCGGACAGCGTACCAACCGCCGCCGGGCGCGCCAATAGCGGGCTTGGGCTTTCGCCGCGGCCCGGACTGGCCGGTCATGCGGGGGAGGCGATGCCCGGGGGCAGGGAACGCGCTGGCGCCGGTCGGCAAACGCTTCTACCCTGCGGGCGCTTTTATGGCCTTGGTAAATCCGTTCCCCGCGCTTCGGCCCCAACCCGAGCTGGCGGTTCGCATTTGTGAACTGCCGTATGACGTGATGTCCACGGAGGAGGCCCGCACGCTCGCGGCGGGTAATCCCTTGAGTTTCCTGCATGTCAGCAAGCCGGAAATTGACCTGCCGCCGGAAACCGATCCTTACGCCCCTGAAGTGTACGCTCGCGGTGCCGCCAACTTTCAGCACCTCATCGCGACCGGGGCTCTCCGACAGGACGCCACCCCCGGCTTCTACCTGTACCGCCAGGTCATGGGCGGGCACTCGCAAATCGGGCTGGTCGCTGTCGCCAGTTGCCGGGAGTACCTGGACGGAGACATCCGCCGCCATGAATTGACCCGCGTGGACAAAGAAGACGACCGCGTCCGGCACCTGGAAGCGCTGAACGCGCAGACGGGCCCGGCCTTCTTGGTCTATCGTGCCGACCCGGCCGTGGATCAGTGGGTGGCGGCGCGCACGGCGCGGCCGCCGGCGGTTGATTTCACGGCCAGCGATGGCATCCGGCACTCGGCCTGGGTGGTCGCCGAGCCGGCGGACGTGGAGTTTGTCCGTTCGGCCTTCGCCAAAATCCCGCGGCTCTACATCGCGGACGGACATCACCGGTCGGCGGCGGCGGCGCGCGTGTTTCAAAGCCGGAACGGCGCGGGCGCCAGCGCCTGGTTCCTCGCGGTGATCTTCCCGCACAACCAACTTCAAATCCTGCCGTATCACCGCGTGGTGAAAGACCTGAACGGCCTGACGCCAGCCGAGTTTCTCGCCCGGCTGCGGGAGGTTGGCGACGTCACCGTCGCCAACAACCCCGCTCCGGCCAGCAAGCATGAGGTGACCCTTTACCTGGCCGGGCGTTGGCACGCGTTGCGGTTTCGGCCGGAGCGCGTCGCCGGCTTGACCGGCGTGGCAGCCCTGGATGTGAGTCTGCTTCAGCAATGGGTCCTGGCGCCCCTGCTGGGCATTGAGAACCCGCGCACCAGCGAGCGGATCAGTTTCGTGGGCGGCATCCGGGGCACGCCGGAACTGGAACGCCTCGTCAACCGCGGCGAATGGGCGGGCGCCTTCGCGATGTTCCCCACCGACATCGCCGATTTGCTGGCCATCGCAGACGCCGGCGGGATCATGCCGCCCAAGAGCACCTGGTTTGAACCGAAGTTGCGCGATGGCCTCTTCAGCCATCGGCTCTGAGCCGCGCCACTTCCCGTTTGCCCCGTGGACGACGCGGCCCATAGTCGGGGCATGGACAAGGATCAAGTCGCCGAAATCCTCAATGAGATCGGCGTGCTGCTCGAACTGAAGGGCGAAAACCCCTTCAAGACTCGGGCGTACCAAAACGCCGCCCGCGCGCTGGAGAGTCTGGCCGAACCGCTGGAGAAGGTCGTCGCCGACGGCAGCCTCGAGG
>CAYNCT010000134.1:0-9561 GCA_964396005.1 uncultured Verrucomicrobiota bacterium
TGGCGCGCTCCGCAAGAGCGGGACTGCTCGGTAAAATGTGTCCGGTAGTGAAGTCACTGAATAGTGATCTCCACAATGAAACGGTCCACGGCCGCCCCCTTTCCCTCCCACGGCCTGCAGTATGAAAACTCGAGTCTGGTCATCCCTTTTTGCTTCGCTTTCAAATCCCAGGTTTTGATCACGGGGCCGCCCATCAAGCCGACTCTTTCGCCTGCTTTGGATTCCACTCGTATCAGTTCGAAAAGTCGCTGATCCAAAGCATCCAGAAGCCAGAGATAGCCTGTCCCTCCCTTCTCCTCCAATTCAATGCGAATCACGGTCCCCACCTCGACCATGAAGTGCTTGCCGCCATCCGGCCTCTTCAATGTGACCATTGCCGTTCCTGATGCCTCCCGCCAGAAAGACGTGCAGGCGATCAGCACTATGAGTAACCCTGACAGAACACTCTTCAGCACCATGCTGAATTCCTATCCTCCAGGCTCTTTGTGAACCGATCGAAAGGCAAATACTATGCCTAAGCTGAACCGCGCCTTTTTGAGTAATGCAGGATCTGCACCCAAAAGTCATATCTTGAAGTCAATGACAGCCGAAACGCTCCTCCATGCTGTGGACCCCAGCTGCTCATTGCCTCCTTCTCCAGGAGCTGCTCGTGCATTCTGACAAATAATGTTCCTTTGCAGCCGAAAATTGTCAAGTAATCCGACGATCGCCGCTGGATCGACCGGGAACAATGAGTAAGCTTGCCTACTTCAAGAGGGGCATTATGGGGCGCGGAATCCCGCGATCTGCCAGGGTCAAGGGAGTCTCCGGAATGCTGAAGGATGAAAACAGTCGGGATTGAGGAACTGGCAGGCCAGCCTTCAGTTAATATGCAGTTAATATTGATGAATAAGGAAATAGGAATCACCGGATTGTGAATCGGCCAGATCGAGGCGAGTCTTTTGTGCGATTAAATATGCGCATTTTGGTGTAGTATAAAGGTTCTAAGGACTGTCTCAGCCGTTGTCAGATGATGATCCATCGAGCTCGAATGTCGGGCCCTCCGCTCGGAGGGTGCGCCCTGCTGCAGCGCCGATCCACTTGATTGAACAGGCTTTGATGTGTGCAACCCGAGAGCTTTCCGCAGGCGGGACCATCTCCCTCTCTCGCCCCGATGAGTGCTTGAGGGCACAAGACGCCAGACAAGACCAATCCAGTGTCTCGGCCTACTCCACGGCAACAAGCTTCTCCATGGTTGATGCATCCGTAACGCGGATAGCGTTGGGAGGCTCGAAGGCTATCCAGCCTTTATCAATGAAGGCTTCCAGCCTCTTTTGCAGTTCATCCGGCCACAAACCGCATTCGGCTGCCAGCCACTTTGTATCCACCGGTTCCTGCCCCCCTTCTGAAGCCCCGAGCAGAACCCGGGCAATCAGTGACTCATCCCTGAACACAGTCTGCTCCTTCTCGATCTGCGCGCGCAGTCTCGAACCCAGAATCCTGCAGATCTTGAAGGTCGTGGGTGGATCTCCCTGGAGCAGGCTCATGAACTCCGCCTGTTTCCAAACCATGACATCGACCTCTTTAGAATGGCAGACTACGGTTGCGGTTCGGGGACCGCCATCCAGGAGTGGAAGCTCACCAAAAAGCTGGCCGGCACCGAAAAGCAGATATCGAGCGTTTGAGCCGGCAACCATCCCACCGGCTTGAGGGTTCTCCCCGTATGCACCAACGACTCGGACGGCCCCCTTCGGCGGCCTCCGTATAACCCACCCGAAAGGTTCCATGCTCCCAATCCGGTCCGTCGCCGGAGTTTGTGTCGGAACGTTTAAACAATGGAGTGGTCCCGCCTGTGAGGTCGTAGGGGTAGCGTTCCATCGCAGAAAGCGATCTCAGGTCATTCCCGATGTGCACGGCGCTATGAAGGATTCCCTGCAATTTCAAAGGACGCAATGCCTCGATGAGAGGCCCCAGGGCTTCATCGTCTTCCGCTGTCAAGAAATAAGCATTCAAATGCTCCGGCCTCGGCATAAGCCAAATGCTGGCCTGGGTCACGATACCGAAGTTGGATTGGGTGAAGAGCGGTGTGAGCGAAGGCCCGATGCCATATCGAAACGCGTGTTTGCTTTGGGATGTCGCATAATGCGCGAAGCCTGTTCACAGAACTCGACCGTCCGCGATCACGACCTCAAGGGAGCAGGTCGTCTGCATATGATCCACGTACGGAGTATGGCCAAAGCCCCGATCGAGCAGGTTTCCCACGATGCTGGCCTCAGGCCCTGCTCCCGTACAATCGACCATGAGCGGTAAATTGTGCTCTTTCAGGTGATCATGGAGCTGTATTTGCGTGACACCCGGCTCAATGACGGCATAAGCCAGCTGCGGATTCACCTCCACAATGCGGTTCATCCTTCGGAGGTCGACAACCACCTGCCCCTCGCGCACTGCACAGGCATCTCCATACCCCCAGTTCTTGCCCCGGCTGATCGGGTACAGGCTGATCTGATGGGCGGCCGCAGTCCTGACAATGCTGCACACCTCTTCAGCATAGCCGGGATAGATGATGGCCCGAGGACGTGTGCCCATGGGCAGGGTACAACGTGAATAGAGGTGGAGCGAATGGGCGTCATCGCGAACGTGCTGCTCGCCGATTGCCTCCCTTGAGTCACGGACAGGCAGAGTTTTGCCCGCGCCACGCGAAAGGGATATTGATGGTCGTTGTGCCCGTACCGTCACGGGACCGATGCAGGTGACGTTGGGCAGGCATCCGGTGTGAACTGACGACGGATACCCGCCCTGTGGGTTGGCACGAAACCCAATGGCAATAATTCAGCGCACTGATGCAGCCGGTGTGCTGCCCTATTTCTCCAGGGTGAGCTGGATGTAGTGGCAGGGGCATTCCTTGACGCAGAGGCCGCAGCCTTTGCAGAAGTCGTAGTCAAACTCGTACTTGCCGCCGCCCTTGGATACTTTGACGGCGTTGTCCGGGCAGTACATGAGGCAGTTGCCGCAGTCGAAGCAGAGGCCGCAGCTGAAGCAGCGGTTCGATTCATTGAGGATCTGGTCCCGATCGAAGGTCGGGTAGATCTCGTTGAAGCTTTTGAGCCGTTCGTGAACCGGGATGGCTTCTTTTTGGAAGCGTCGCTTCTGCTGATAATAGTACGTGTTGAGATCACGGGAGAAGACCACGGGAGGCCGTGACAACCTGCTCTCGGTCTGGCCGTCGATCATGTCCTCAATGGCCAAGGCGGCACGGAATCCCTGGCCGATGGCGGCCGAAACCGTCTCGAGCCCCAGCACCGCGTCACCGCCCGCAAAGACCTTGGGGATGCTCGTCGTATACTGCTCGTCGGCGCTGACCCACTTATTCTCGCGCTTTGCCAGGTCGAGCCCCTCGTAGTCCACGTCCTGGCCTGTGGCCATTATGACCGTATCTGCGGGAACGACGGACTCGGAGCCTGGGATGGCGACGGGTCGCGCCCGACCGCTGGCGTCGGCTTCCTTGAGCTCCATCTGCACGCACATGAGTCCCACCACGCGGCCGTCGTCTGTGATGATCTTGACGGGGTTCGTGTGGTACCGGAACATGATGCGCTCTTCCAGGGCTTCCTCTATTTCAGCCGTGATGGCGGGCATTTCGGTCCGTGTGCGGCGATAGACGACGCTCACATTGGCGCCCAGTCGCTTGGCCACCCGGGCGCAGTCCATGGCGGTGTTCCCGCCGCCCACCACGACCACGTCGCGACCAAGCTGGACCTTTTTGCCGCTGTGGATGTCTTTCAGGAAGTCCACCCCAGTGAAAACGCCGCGGGCGTCCTCACCCTCGACTCCGATGGACACACCCTTCTGAGCCCCCAGCCCCAGGAAGACCGCATCGTAGTGGCCCGTCAGCTGATCCATGGGGATGTTGACCCCCACTTTCGTGTTGCACTCGAGCTCAATGCCGAGCTTCAGGATGTTGTCGATTTCACGGCTCAGTACATCCTTAGGCAGCCGGTAGGCCGGAATGCCCCAGCGCATCATACCGCCCGGCTCGTGCTCGGCTTCGTAGATCTTCACCTTGAAACCGCGCTTGGCCAGATGGAAGGCACACGACAACCCGGCAGGTCCGGATCCCACCACGGCGACCTTTTCCTTGCGCTGGGTGAGCACATCCTTCTTGTGCTCCAGGCGATTTTCCAGGCCGTAGTCCCCCACACAGCGCTCGGAGCTGTTGATGGCGAGCGGCGAGTCGAAATCGCGCCGGTTGCAGCCGTCCTCGCAGGGATGTGGGCACACGCGTCCGCAGGTGGCAGGAAACGGATTCGTGCGGGTCAGGACGCGCCAGGCCGCCTCGTAGTCTTTCTGGTCGGCCAGGGTTCTGAGAAACCCCCGGATGTCGTTGCCGATGGGGCAACTGTGGCTGCAGGGCGGAGTCTGCATGAGGTACAGGGGTTTCAGGGTCCGCCAGGAACCGGTCTTGTAGGGGACCACATTCCTCAAGTCCAGTGTTAATCCTAATGGCAGCTTTTCCATATGTGGGTTGAACCTCGTTCTTTAGTTTCGGGTTTCAAGTTTCGGGTTTCAAGTAAAAGGTCCGTGACGCCAGGTCGTGAGTGTCGCCCGCGAGCTAAGAGCCTACAACCCGATTACAGGTTGAACTTCTCGACGTTCTGATTGGCGATTTCCTGGATACCGGCCACAGCCTCCGTCGGGACCCCTTTCTTGAAGAGATGACGAAAGCGGCCCTGGAGCTTGAGATAGTCCTCCACGGGCTTCTTGTTGGGAATCTTCAAGACATTCGTTACCTTTCCGTCCACAATCTCGAAGACCGGGAAGAGGCACGTATCCTTGGCCAAACGGCACATGAGCACCGTGAGATCGCCCGTATGGCCCCAGCCCAGGGGGCACGGCGCCAGGATGTGCAAATATTTGGGGCCCTCGATCGAAAGAGCCGTCTTGACCTTGCGCTGCAGGTCCCGGAAATCGTCCACCGTCGCCGTGGCCACGTAGGGAATGCCGTGGTCCGCCGCAATCTGCGGCAGGTTCTTCTTGTGGGTCCGGTTGCCCGTAGGCGTCGTGGTGGTGCGGGCTCCCAGCGGCGTGAAGCTCGACCGCTGAACGCCCGTGTTCATGTAGGCTTCGTTGTCGTAGCAGACGTAAAGGACATTGTGTCCGCGTTCGAACATACCGCTGATGCACTGGAACCCGATGTCCGCCGTGCTGCCGTCGCCGCCCTGGGCGATGATATTGACGGGGCCCTTTTTGAGGGCCTTGTAGGCCGCCTCAACCCCCGAAGCCACGGCCGCCGAGTTCTCAAACAGGCTGTGGAGGAACGGGATGCGCCAGGAGGGGTCGGGATAGGGGGAGCTGAAGACTTCGAGGCAGCCGGTGGCGACGCAGGCGATGGTATTCTCGCCGGCAGCGTCCGCCACGAGCCTGGCCGCGAGGGCTTGACCGCAGCCGCCGCACGCCCGGTGGCCGCTCGCAAACAAATCCTTCTTTTCAACCCGGTTCAGATCTTCTGCTTTCATTTCCATGGCTATAGGTCTTTCTCCGCTATGATGTCCTTTTTGAGGCCGAGGAATTCGAGCTCCACCGGCTCCTTTTCGACGCGCTCCACCATGATCCGCAGGTCGTCGATGGAGATGTTCCGGCCGCCCAGACCCGCCACGAAACAGCTGATGTGGCGATCCGCCTTGTCCGACCGGGGGAAAGACCAGCGCACGTCGCTCGCCAGGACTCCGCCTCTCCCGAGGGACACGGACTTCTCCAGGACCACGATGTTCTGCTTATCCTTGAGGGCCTTGTAGACTTCCTGCTTGGGGAACGGCCGGTACGAGCAGATCTGAAGGAGGCCCACCTTCTTGCCTTCCTCCTCCAGCCGGTCGATGAGCTCTTTCACGCTGCCCACCACGGAACCCATGGTGACAATGACCAGGTCGGCGCCGTCCAGCTTGTAGGGTTTCACCGTACCGCCGCTGTTGCGTCCGAAGACCTTGGCAAAATCGGCGCTCACTTCACGGATGGTTTCCTCGGATTTTTCGAGAGCTCGGTGGAGGATGTAGCGGGTTTCCATGTAGAAGCGGGGGTCGGCGTACAGCCCGATTCCGCGCGGCCAGCGCGGATCCACGATGTGGCGGGGCTTGAAGGGCGGCAGATAGTCGTCCACCTGCTTCTGGTCCGGAACGTCCACGGGCTCAAAGGCGTGGGTCAGAATAAAGCCGTCCATGCACACCATGGTGGGGAGATTGGTCTTCTCGGCGATCTTGAAGGCCTGCATGTGCAGGTCCGCCGCTTCCTGGTTGTCTTCGGCGTGCATCTGGATCCAGCCCGCATCGCGGACGGTCATGGAATCTTGCTGGTCGTTCCAGATGTTGAGCGGCGCCGAGATGGCCCGGTTGGCGCACGTCATAACGATAGGGAGCCTCATGCCGGCGATGCAGTAGATCACCTCGGTCATGAGCAGGAGCCCCTGAGATGTGGTGGCCGTGTATGATCGAGCTCCGGCGGCGCTGGCTCCGAGAACCACCGAAGCCGCCGCGAATTCGCTCTCCACGTTCACAAACTCCGCGTCGAGCATTCCCTTCTCAACAATTTCGGCGAGCCCTTCCACGATGTGCGTCTGCGGGGTGATGGGATAAGCCGAAATGACGTTGGGCCGGCAGAGGGCCACCACGTCAGCAACGGCATGGGAACCTTCGATCTGCTTAAGCATGGTTCTTCCTCTCCTGTATGATCTCGTGGGCCCGTTCCATGGCCGCCACATTGTTCGTGCCCACCGGCCCCGGAAATTTCTCCATGATAGCCTGCTGGACCGCTTCGAGGCTCACCAGCCCCGTGATGGAGCAGAAGGCTCCGATCATAATGGCATTGGGGATGGGGCGTCCGATGATCTCGAGGGCAATCTCCGTGGCCGGAATGGTCTCCACCGTCGCCGTCGTCTTGAGATTCAAATCTTCGGACCGGAGATTGGCGTTGACGAGCACCAGCCCGCCCTCTTTGAGGCCGTCCAGCACCGGAACGGAGTCGATGAGGTACTGGTCCTGAACGATGAGGAAGTCCGGAGTGCGCACATCTTCACGGACCCGGATCTTCTTGCTGTCGATGCGAACGAACGCCTGGACCGGAGCTCCCACGCGCTCGGCACCGAAGGATGGAAAAGCCTGGGCGAACTTGCCGTCCTTGAAGGCCGCAATGGCCAGCAGCTCGGCGGCCGCCACGTTCCCCTGCCCGCCTCGACCGTGAATTCGTATCTCGATCATTCGCTTATCCTGTAAAAGATGGTTTCGAGTTTCGGGTTTCAAGTTTCTGGTTGATAACCGGTTCATGCCGGAGGTTTTGCGGGCGGGCGCATGCCGCTGCGCCCACCCGAAAGGAAAAAACATGCCGCTGGAAAGGGTCTCCCCTACTCCGCCTCGAGCTTGGCGTCCATGAGGCGGCGTGAGGCCACGTCGTCGGTGGTGTAGTCGGGAAGGAGGATGGGGGCCACCATGGGGTTTTCGATTCCGGCCTCGGCAAGCTCACGCTCGAAGCGCGTCACGTGATCGAGGGTGAGGGTCTTGACCTCCACCCCGTTTTTCACGTATTCCGCGGCGCTCACTCCCGCCCGGCGCCCGAAGGTGATGACATCCTGGAGGCTGTTGCCCATGAGCCGGTTCTCGCCGTGCACCCCGCCCACGCATTCCCCCGCGCTGTAGAGGCCGGGAATCGTCGTCTCGCAGTCGGCGTTGATGGCGATCCCGCCGTTCTGGTAGTGAAGCGTCGGGAAGACCAGCATCGGGTCTTTGCTGATGTCGATCCCGTGCCGCTCAAACTGGATGAACTTCGCCGGAAGCTCCCGCCGGACCGTCCCCTCCCCGTGCAGCAGGTCGATCATCGGGGAATCCAGCCAGAGCCCGTAGCGGCCCGTAGGCGTCACAACGGCCTTATTCTTCTCGAAGGCCTCCTTGATGAGCTCGGCCGACTCCACATCCCGGGGCTCGAGCGGAAAGCAGAACTGCTCGCCGTCGACATTCAGCACGTGGGCCCCGAGACCCCGCACCTTCTCCGTGATGAGGAGCCCCACGTTCTGCTCGGGATAGGCCACCCCCGTCGGGTGGTACTGGGTCGAGTGCAGGCACGTCGTCCCGACGCCCGCCCGGTAGGCCATGACCACTCCGTCCATGGTCGCCCCGTAGTGGTTGGTCGTCGCAAACCCCTTGATGTGCAGCCTCCCGTTTCCCCCCGTTGCGATGATCACCGCCCTGGCCCGCGCCACAAAGAACTCGCGCGTTTCCATGTTGTAGAGAACCGCGCCCCCGCATTTCCCCTCGGAATCGATGAGCAGCTCTACCGCCGGGCAGAACTCCAGCATCACGATCTGGTCCTTGCGGTTCCGCGCTTCATCCCGCAAAACCCGCATGATCTCGGCTCCCGTCATGTCGCCCGCCGAGTGCATCCGCTTGCGGCACGACCCCCCGAAGTGACGCACACTCAGCCTGCCGTCCGCAGCCTTGTCGAACATCATCCCGAGCGATTCGAGCCACGCAATGGAGAGCGGAGCGTCGTGGGCGAGAGCCGCCACCAGGTCCGGCTGGTTCGTGAAATGGCCGCCCCCGATGGTGTCGAGATAATGGTAGAAGGGCGAGTCGCACTCCTGGGTCGCCCCCTGGATCCCCCCCTCGGCCATCATCGTGTTCGCGTCCCCGTGGCGGAGCTTGGTCGTCATGATGACGCTCGCCCCCGCCTGCGAGGCCATGAGCGCCGCAGACGTCCCGGCTCCCCCTCCTCCCAGGATCAGCACATCCGCTTCAAAGTCGATCTTCGAAACATCCACCTTCTCCGGCCGGAGCATGGAGCGCGACTCCAGCATCCGGCTGATCTCCTCGGGGAAGGCCTTCCCCTTGTCAGGGCCTACCCGCACTTCACTGCGCCCTTCCTTCTGGTAGTCCGGATGGAATTTTTCCAGCACCACCGCGCGCTCCTCCAGGCTCAAAGCCGGGAAGTGCTCGCCCCTTCGCGACATCGCCACCCGCTCGGGCCTCGTGGCCTCAACGCGCTTGATCAGCTCTCTCATCTCTGCCGTGTAACTCATTGCTTTCCTGCTCCTCAAAGCTTGATTAAAGACTCTCCCACCACGAAGGACACGAAGCGCACGAAGGGTTCTTACTCTGCGTCTCCGAGCCTCTGCGCGAGTATTTTCGTTCGGTCTTCCAGCACCCTCCGGCTCCGGGCCCGACCCAACCCGAAACTGGAAACTACAGATACTGCGTATCCTGTGGCCGCCACGTCCCGGGAGGCGCCAGATCCGGCTCGCGCTCCCGCTCCTTGTAGAGCTTCTCGAGCTCGTCGTGGCTCATCTTCTGGAGGTTTTCAAGCATCGGGTCGTATTTCCCCGACTCGATCTCGGCCACGCGATTCTTCAGGTGCTCGGCCCCCGCCTGGATGTATTTGCCGAAGACCCTCCGGGCCAGCTGAGCGATGTGGTACTGGGGAAGTTCCCCCATGCAACGGCTCGCACAAAGCCCGCACTGGATGCAGTCAAACGAGAGATGCGCCGCCCGTTCGATGTCTCCCTGCTTCAGGGCCGAGATGTAGTCGAGGACATTCACCCCCATGGGG
>CAYNCT010000135.1:0-9425 GCA_964396005.1 uncultured Verrucomicrobiota bacterium
GGGCGGTCAGGATGTCCGCTGCGAGGCGCCCATCGTGGGCGCCCGCTTCGACGATCTGCACCGGGCCGGCAAGGTCGGCGAGCCAGGCCGCAAAGCGACGGGCCAGCAGTTCGCCGAACATACGGCCAACGCTGACGCTGGTGTAGAAGTCGCCCCGCCGGCCGATCGGTCGTTCGCCGCGCGTGTAGTAGCCATGCTCGGGATGGTACAGGGCCAGTTCCATGAACCGGGCCAGCGTGAGGGGACCGGTCGCGGCGATCTCGGCCTGCATGAGCCTGGCGAGAGGTGTCCCGTGAGCCGGGGCCGCTGCGGGAGGAACGTTGGGTGACTCCGCCGCCGGGGCGCGGCGGTCATCCGAGAGCGGTTGGCCGGAGGGCGTGGGGCCGCGCATGGCCACTAGATATAGTACATGCGTTCTCGCTCGCGGCTCCGGTCCACGAGGTCCTGGAAGGTCACCGCGTCGGCCGCGCTTTCGACCGCCCGCCGGAGAGTCGCCCACTGGTCGCGCAATTCCGGGGCGCAGCGCGGGTCCGTGACCGCGGGTGAACCGAGCAACTCGCCCTGGACCGCGCGCAACACGTCGCCGAAGGTGATTGCAGCGGGCGGGCGGGCCAGTTGATAGCCGCCGTCCTTGCCGCGCTGGCTCTTCACCAGACCGGCGGCTTTGAGCTCGAGCAGGATTTGCACGAGGTAGCTGTGCGGAATGCCCTGCTCGACGGCCAATTCCTCGACCCGGCGGACCGCGCCGGGCGCGCAGGCTCCCGCGAGGCCAAACACCGCCCTCACCGCATAATCCGCCTTCACCGATACTCTCACCGCGCGAACCCTACCCGCTCGCGGATGATGATGAAACGCAAATGCGCCCGGCGAACGCCTGCCGCTGCGGACGCACCCGTAAAAAGAGCGCGCCCGGGAAGGTGTTGCCACCGCCCCGGGCACGTTGATTCGAGACCCGGCCGCGCCCTGGGGCGCTCCGGGGCCACGGTTCAGTTCCGCAGCCGGAAGAACTGATTCGCGGCGCCAATGGGCACGGTCGTCGGGTTCTGCGTGCCCAAGTCGGTCCAGGCACCGGTCACGGCGGGGGCGGCTTGCAGCGTCCAGCCCGTGGCAGCGGCGTCCCAGGAGATCGTCACGGTATTGCCCGCGCGGCTGATGCTGAGTTTGGGCGTCACCCCGCCGCCCACCGGCGGGGTCGGGTCATCCGCCGGCGCCGGGTGCGAAAAGACGGTGTAGAAGTTGACCTCGTTCGGCGAATCCGGCCCGAGTTCGGGCTGGTTTGCGTAGTTGATCTCGCCCTTGGCCGCCACGCAGATTTGCCGAGTGGTCATGGCCACGGTCATTTGCAAGCTGCGGATGCCCTGCTTGGCGTCGTTGATAAACGGGAAGAAGCTCCGGGTCAGCGGAGTGAACTTGGTGCCGTCGAAGGCCAGCACCCGGGCCGCGACCTGCTCCTTCTCGTAACCGACCGGCTTGGAAACCCAGGCGACGGTCAGGCGGTTGAGCGCGTCCACCGCGCCGTTGACGCGGTCGAAGTTGCCGGTGAAGGCGCCTTCGTTGACGTCGGCGATGGCCACGAACTGCCGGGTGCGCGAATCGAAGGCGGCCACCTTGACGATCTGCGTGTTCGCCGGCCGGCCGGCCAGGAACACGTACGGGCTGTTGATGTGCCCGAAGAGGCGCGTGCCATCACCGCGTCCGGTGTCGAACGCGGCGCCGGAGGTGGCCTGATCCACGGTGCCCAGGCGATTTCCGGCGTTGTCGAAAAAGTGGATCAGCCGCACGCCGCCGGCCCCGTCTTCCGGACGGGCCCGCACGGCGAACCCGCCCTTGAACGGCGCGACGTTGGACCAGATGTCGCCCAGCGCCACGATGAAGGTGTCCTTCACCACCGAACCGTCCGGGGCGAAGATGGTGGCCGCCACGCAGTCGCTGTCCGGCGCGCGGGTGCGGGATTTGTCCTCGACGACGGACACGAAGTTGCCGTTGTCGAGGCAGACGATTTCGCCGCCGAAGCGGGTGATCTGATTGCCCGGCGCCACGCCGGAGGTGAGCCGGCCGTTGGCCGAATCGAGAGCCTTGCTCAGCGGAGTCTGGATCAGCGTCGCGGGGTCGAGGCTGAAGATCTGAACCGTGCCGTAGCGCCCGTCGAACCCGCGATCGAAGCCGAGGTTCCAGCGGTTGTCGGACTGGAATTCGGGGAGGGCGTGCGGCGAGGCTTCGCCGCCGACCATGAAGTTCACCGCGCCGGGCCGGGTGTCACCGGCCACACGGCCCGGGTTGCCATTCTGGCGGGACAGGTTGATTTGCCCCCGGAAGGGCTGGCCATTGTCACGGTAGAAGCCCTCGCCGAGCTTCATCGCGCCGCCCGCGGCGGGCTGCAGCGCCACCACGTAACGCTGGTTGGCCTCGGTCCCGTCGTCGGCGAACGTGTTGCCCTCGATGAGGAAGGTGCTGGTGCCGAGCACGCTGGCGTAAGGCTCCCAGTTGCCCAGCGCGTTGGCCGTGGTCTTGACGACGGGCGTGTCGGGAACGATGCGCGTCAGCCCCTCAGCCTCGATGCTGCCGGGGGTGAAGGTCGAGAACAGGCGCATCGCCACCACGGTGAGCGTCTCGCCGGTAAACGGATCAAGGGACTCGAGGTCGCTCTTGCTCTCCCACACGACGGCCACCTGGCCGGCGCGCCAGGCCACGCGGGGACCGGTGGCCATCGGCGTGGCGGGATCAGGCAGCTCGTTTTCACTCACATAGAAGGTGCCGCCGGCGGGGTTGCCCGCCGCGTCGAAGCGCCGGCCCATGATCAGGCGGTTGGAATTGGCGCCGTCATACTTCGCGCTGAAAACCACGATCACATTACCGTCGGAGTCAATCGCCGCGTCCACCGCTTCGACACTGGCGAGCGTCAGGTCAGTGGCCACGGCTTTCGAGTAACGCACCGTCCCGTCGGCATTGAGCACGGTGAGCCAGACATCCGAGCCTGTGGAACACACCGCCACGTAAGCGTCCCGGCCGTTGCCGTGGAAGCCGGCGCTGTCACCGCGCCCGCCGCCGCCCGCCTCGGGGTGGCCCGTCAGGTCGGCCAGCACCAGGTCGCCGGTGGTCGGGTTGCCGGCATTGTCGAACATGCGGACCACCACCGGGCCCCCATTGGATTTGTAGCGGATGGCGAAGCCGTTCGCGGTGGCCCCGGCGCCGTGCCACATCTCGGCGTTGCCGACGAAGTCGGGCGATTCGCTCGCCAGGGTCTCGGCCTTCACCACGTTGCCGGCCGAATCCAGGATGCGAAAGATGACATGCCGCCACGGGTCGGTGCCGCCGAACACGTCCACCAGGTCCGAGTTCTGCCGGCTTTCGCCCACGATCACGACGTTGCCGTTGGACAAATACTCCCAGTCGGCGATGCGGATGTTGCCCGGGTCCCGCACGCCGAACGCCTCGCTGACGCCCACCACGATCCGCACCGGCTGGCCGTTGTTGCCGAGGAGTTGGACGGTGGGGTAGTCGCCGTTGCCGTCGCCGTAGTAGCCGGCCAGCGCCGGGACTTCCTGATCGAGGCCGAACGATGTGGCGCCCATGCCGATGCCATCCCCGAACAGGTTGGCCTTGATCTTGGGGCCCCACGACTGCCAGCCGTGAACGGCGCTGCCGTCCGCGCGGAAGTAGGAGAGGAACTTCGTGGTGACACTGCCGCCGAGCGCCACGGACGTGGTCTCGGTGTCCGGCGTGATCGAATTGCCGGCGGAATCGAACAGCGTCCACACCGCCTCGATGTCTTGCAGTCCATCGCCGTCGTCTTCCCAGCCGACGATCACGTTGCCGCCATTGGCGATGGCGACACCGAGGCTCTCGGTGTTGTCGTTGTTGATGTTGTCAATCTCCGCCGTCTTGCGGTTGATATAGACGGTGGGGGTCTTCGGAGTCAGACCGTTGTCTTCGGGTGCGCCCGGGGGAGTCTGGGCCAGGAGGCCGGCCACTCCCACCGAAGCGACCAGGATGCGAACCATGTCTTTCATAGCTGTTTGTGCTGTCGTTTTGTTTGTTGCGGGTTCAGTTGCCCGAAACTGTGGCCACGCTGCCCGCCCCGCCGCAAGGAGTTTGTATGACCAGAATTCGGCGCCCGTAACCGCAGGGCTCCTTGCCGGCCGGAATTCGCCGCGCCCGTCAGGCGACGTACGGGCGCAGGATCCGGCCCGCCACCCGGACCGCGTTCTTCCGCCCCTCGAGCGTTTTGCCGAAGGTGTCGTCCTCAACCTCGATGGCGACCGGCCCGGCGTAGCCCACGTCGTACACAGCCGCCATGAACCGCGCCCAGTCAATGTCCCCGAACCCGGGGATGCGCGGCTGATGCCACTCGAGCGGGTAGGCGAAGATGCCGACCTCGTGCAGGCGCTCGGTGCGGATGCGGACGTCCTTGGCGTGCAGGTGAAAGAGCTTGTCCTTGAACTCGCGCAACGGCGAGACGGGGTCCATGAACTGAAGGATGAAATGCGACGGGTCGTAGTTGAGGCCGAAGTTCGGCGCCGGGATGTCGTTGAAAGCCCGCTGCCAGATGACCGGGGTGGTCAGGAGGTTCTTGCCCCCCGGCCACTCGTCACGCGTAAACGACATCGGGCAATTCTCGATGCCGATCTTGATCCCGTGATCCGCGGCGAACGCGATGATCGGCTTCCACGTTTTGAGAAAGCGCGGCCAGTTCTCGTCCACGGTTTGGGTCGGGTCGCGGCCGACAAAGGTGTTGACCACCGGGAGTCCGAGCTTTTCGGCGGCGAGGATCACCTGCTTGAGATGGTCCACCTGGCGTTTGGCGGCGGCGAGGTCCGGATCCAGTGGGTTCGGGTAGTACCCCAGGCCACTGATCTGGACACCGTGGCGCGCGCAGAGGGCGTTGACGTCGTCGGCGCGGGCCTGGGTGAACCCGACCACGTCAATGTGGGTCACGCCGGCGAACTTGCGCTCGGCCTTGCCGACCGGCCAGCACATGACCTCGACGCAGGCAAACCCTTCGGCGGCAGCGAAGGCGAGCACCTGGTCGAGGTTGAGTTCGGGCAGAATGGCGGAGACGAATCCGAGTTTCATGGGGTGTTGAACTTGCGTGCCAGCCCCTTGTTGCCGGGAACCGATGCGACTGTCAACCGTGGCCACGAGTGTCCCGCGGCTGGCAAGTTCCGCGTGCCTGCTCCGCGTTGGCCCCTGGCAGATCGCTTGGAGTCGTGGCCGGGAGCCGGGCGCTGGCAAGAAGCACTCGAGGATGGCCCGGGCGACGATGGATTTGAGGGTGATGGACGGCACGCGTTGATGGATAAAGACGCGCCGCAGGTCGCCGTAGAATTTCCGGGGAGCGCACGGGTCTCGCCGAACACTCGGCTGAGCAACCGCCTCGGGCTGGTCGCCCGTGCCCACCGGGGCCGGTATTTGGGTCCGCTCCCTTTTTCGGGGTTCGACCTCGAGGTTGGAGGGCAGGAGGGCGGCAGCACCGGGAAGCCAACGGCACGTGTTTCCCACCGCCCGGCCGACTCGCGATCGGGTTTTCATGACGCGTTGGGGTTCACCGGGTTGGCGGGCAGGGTGGAAGGCGAATCACTGCCCTCACCTGCAGACCACGCGGTGCCGGTCGCGAGGTCCAGGTGAATCGTTGCCGGCGGCCGGACAGCGCGGGGCGGCCGCCGGGGATGGAAACCGAAAGCGGCCGCGGGCGGACCCGAGGGCGCGGGTGGCGGCGGGGGAGTCGGCGGGGGCGAGGGAACGCCCGCGTCCTGTCCGGCCCCTTCGCTCGCCGGCGGCGAGGGCGGGACCGCGGACGTCAGGGCCGTGGCCGGCGGAACGGGAGCTGCCGGGGCGATGGCGGCCGTCGCCGCGGTTTCCGTCCGCTCGTCCTCCGGTTCGTCGGGTTCGGGGTCCGCGGTCGCGAAAGTAGTTTGACCTGGTTGGACCGGGTGAGACCGAGGGGGGGTGACGGAGGAGTCCACGCGGCCGTAGATCTCAAGAATTTTTCGCCGGCGTTCCTCATCGGTCATTTGATCTGCGAGCACCCGGTCCCGGACGCGCGGGTCCGCGGCCCAACGCTGGACCGCTTCCGCGTCGTCGGCTGGCGCCCGGTGGCGCTGCAAGTTCAGGCGCCGCTGTGCGATTCGCAGCCGGGCGCGGCTGTGGTCGCCCCGCCGGAGGACCACAATGTCCCGGATCAGCCGGTGCCACAGGCGGAGGCTGCGCTCGAGGGCCGGGGTGGCTTCGCCGTGCCAGCCGTCGAGGGCGGCGGCGAGACGGGCGGCCACGAACGTCGCCAGGTGGTCCGAGAGGCGATCGGCGCTGGCGGCTTCGAGTTCGCGGGCCCGGGCGTTCAGGTCGGCGGCGTGGGCAAGCAGTTCTTGGTGCGCCTGCCACTCGGCGAAGCCCCCGGCCCGCCATTCGCTGAGGTTTTGTTTGCTGATGGGCGCGCCGCCAAACTCGCGCCGCAGCACCTTGCGGGCGGCCGGTTGAGCGTTGAGCCAGGCGAGGAGGCGCGGGCCGGACTCGCCGTTGTCGAGCCGGCGGTTGAGTTGGTCGCGCAGGGCGCGGGGCAGGCGGGCGATTTTACCAGTGCGCGTCATAAGTTCAAAGGCGGTGGAGGGTGAACGGGCAGCAGGGGTTGAGACGGGGTGATTGCTGACTACCGGCGCGGGGGCCGACGGCGCGCGCGAGGAGAACCGGACCGGCGAGGCCGGGGCCGGGGCTGCCGGGGCCGACGGATCCGGATGAAGTGATTGAAGAACGCCCCCTTGTACTCGGCGGCGAGAAAGGCCGCGACCAGCTCGGGCGGCTGATCCGGGTAGGCGTAAGCCCGGCCGTTGAGCAGATAGACCACCAAGGTGCGGTCTTCGAGATAGTCCGCGCCGGCCAGCCAGGAGGATTGAAACGGGATCATCGCCCGCCTCCTTTCCGGGCTGGCCGGGCGCGGTGGGCGCCGAGGCCGCGCGGGGCGGCCGGCGGCTGAAGCGCCCCGCCCGCGCGGCGGGGGCAAGCGGTGGGCCCGACCCCGCGCGCCGGGCACCGGCGCACGTGAGGGACGGCTGGTTCTCGGCCGGTACCGCCGTGGGCGTTGTCCATTGCTTTCCTCAGTTTCATCACGCACCCTTTATATGAAACCGCGGATGCTCCCCGGCGGCAGCGTCACAACTATTTGGTTATCAGAGTCTTGTCACAAAAATGTGATTTCTGGCATTCTTCCGCCGCGCCGCGGCCGGCATCCGGCCGGGGGGCGGCGGGGGTTCCGCGCGGACCAACGCTCCCGAAGCTGTGTCAAGAACTTTTTTCGCCACTGTTCGAGGCTCTTTCGCAGGACGCGCCACCGGAGTTGCCCCGCCGGGGACGGCGCCGCCTGCAGCACGCCGGACTGGATCCACCGCCGGACGCGGACGGAGGTTGTGCCGGCACAGCCCCAGCGGCGGAAGACATCCGCGGCCTCGGCGGTGGAGAACCACGCCTGGCGCGGCAAGGGCGCCAGGCCCGGGGCGGTCGTCTGCGAGAACCAGAACGTGGCCCGCCACTGGCGTCGGGTAATCTCCCAGCGATGAGGCGAACGGCGGCGGCCCAGGCGGCCCTGCGATGCCCGGATGGCCTTCACGATCAGGGACGGATGACAGCCGATGAGGTCCGCCAACTGGCCCGGGGTGAGCGCGGGTTGGCGGGCGGGCCACACGAAACTGGCCAGTTCCAGCGTGGGCCGCCGCTCCTCGCGCGAGGGTTCACCGCGGCCCCGGCGGAAGCGGGCTGCCCGTTGCTGCCAGGGGAAGGGTTCCGCCTCGGCCGCCAACCACTGCACGAAGTCCTCCACTTCCTGCCGGGTGAATCGGCCCCGCGGGCCGACCCGGCACAGGTGGCCGTCGCGCACCCAATCCCGAACCGGCTGGGTGGAAACCCCCAACACGCGGGCCGTCGCCCGCAGGCTCAAGTGACGGCGGCGCTGCCCCGCCAGCGCGGCGAGGATTTCCGAGGCGCGTTGCGCCACGGCGAAGGCCGCCGGACCCCGGCGCCAGGGCAACCGGGTTCCCCGCTGCCCACCGGACCGGGCCATCAGCCGGAGGGTGCGCGCGCGAGGGTCTTCCCTGGACGGGCGCGGCTCGCTCCCGGGACCGCCGCCGGCACGCCTGGCGAGGATCTCCTCGAGTTCCCAGAGCGAGCCGGTTAAGCGCGTCGCGGCGATCGGTCGGCCCACCCGGCGCGCCGCCGCGGCAAGTTCCTCGCGGGTGAGGGGGTCGTCCTCCCCGTCGTAGCCGGATTGCGTTCGACTCATGGCCACTCTTCGACGCTTCGCTCGCGCTGCGCTTTCGGGGGGTTGACCTTAGCCGGAACGATACCGTGGGAGGAGGGAGCGCGCCCGCCCCGGGCGCCGCGA
Source organism: uncultured Verrucomicrobiota bacterium (assembly GCA_964396005.1). GTDB lineage: Bacteria > Verrucomicrobiota > Verrucomicrobiia > Limisphaerales > J093 > JADJWF01. The sequence goes on from CAYNCT010000135.1 coordinate 8,369, forward strand.
GCCGCGCCGCGCGGCCCGCTCGGGCGAACGAAATCTTGTCACGATAGAGTGCATCCCCGCGCGCGCGGGTTCGGCGCGAAGGCGCGCCGAACCCCAGCCGGGGCGGCTGCGCTCCCCGAGCATCTCAACGGCATCGTTCCGACCTGGCCACCTGGGCCTCCTCGGCGGTGCGTTTCGGGTTCAAGACCAACCAACCTTCCAAGGATTGCCCGTCGGTCAGCTCGACGTCCATCCCGAGTTCGCGCACGCGGAAGTCGTCGTCCGTTTCCCCGGGCGGGCGACCCGCCCGACGGAATGGCTGACGCGCTCTGCGCGGAGGAAGCCTTGTTTCCGCGAGGGGACAAGCCCGTGCCACCCTCGAAGGAGCGGCCCTCGGCGCAGATGTACTCGCCGGGCCAGCCCACGAGGAAGGTAAAGGCGATGCGGCCGGTGGTGGGTTTGGGGAACGGACCCGAGACGGCGCGGTGGAGGTGGTAGGGCCGAGCTGCGACTCGGCCGGGCGGCGCGGCAGCACCGCCCTACCGGGCACGGGGACAGAGCGCAGTTCGATGTCGGGTTCGCCGAAGACTCGGTGGGCTTGGGGACGAGGAATCCCGCGGGACGCCCGCGCTCCCCGAGACCGGCCTCGGGCAGGTTGCCCGAGACGACGGGCTGGTCGCCCGTGCCACCGGGGCTCAGTCGGCGGTCGGCAATGGCGCCCCCCCAAGGCTCGGTGGGGGGGTGGACGGGGAACCCCGAATCCTTGGCCTGCCGCACGGGAATCCAATGCCGGGTGAAGTTCGAGGCCAGCTAATTTCACCCGCAGGAGGAAAGTGGACCGGGTGCTCGGCCTGCCCGCGGCTTCTCGCTGCTGTTGGCTGGAAGGGTGAACGATCAGAACCTCGATTCCCCTCGATTTCGCCCGTGTTTTCGGGGATTTCAGGATTCGCGCCGAAACCCCCGCTCCGGATTGTGGGGGGGGTGCCTTTTCTGGTCTTTGCTCTTGACCGCTCATCACGCTCTGCCTAGCAGGCTGTTGAAAAAGTGGCGTTTTTCCGGCCCGCGTTGTTCTGATGAT
>CAYNCT010000136.1:0-9363 GCA_964396005.1 uncultured Verrucomicrobiota bacterium
ATGCAACAGGATTCCCAGGGCCGCCTCGTTTGCACGACGTATTCCAATCAGGTGCTCCGGGCCTTCCGGCTCAAGGCGGATGGAAGCTGGGACCCAAGTTACACGCCGTTCACCTGGGCCAATCGCGGCCCGGGTTATGCCCGCAGCAACCTGACGGCGCTCGACTCCGCCGGGCGGCTGATCGTGGCCGGCCACATGCTCAGCAACACCTTCGGCGGCCTCCTGCGCCTGAAAGCGGACGGCGGCCCAGACCCCTCCTTCGGCCCACCGGCCTTGAACCCGGGCGAGGTGATGGGCCTCGCCGTGGGCGCCGATGACGCGCCCATCGTCCTGGCCGGAGAGCCCCCGCGACCGCTCTGGTTATCAAGCGATGGGCGCGAACTATCCGGGGCCCCATCTTTGCCGCCGTTGCCAGCCCGGGGGCTGGGTTTGACTGAACTGCGAGGTTTCTTCCTCGACCCGCGGCAGCGCCTGTATCTGGTCCTGCAACCAACCGCCACCAACTTCGTGGCGTACCGTTTCACCGCCAGCCGGGAGTGGGACCGGGGCTTCGTCGTAAGCGGCCGCGGCGGTCAGGTCGGCGCAACTCTCAGCCCCGACGGGGACTGGCTCTACCTGGCCGGCCCCACCGAGATCAACGGCGTGCGCTCCGGCGGCCTGCTCCGGATCTCGACCCTCGAATCGCCGCGCGTGGAGGCGTTGGGCGCTTCCCCGTGGCTGGGCAACGTGCTGCGCTTGAGCGGGGAACCGGGCCGGCGTCACCGCTTGGAGGTTTCGACTGACCTGCAGGTCTGGACGCCCTTCCTGGATCTGGCGCTCGGGCCGGAACCGACCTGGCTCACCGACTGGTTTGGGTGGGAGGCACCGCGGCGCTTCTACCGGCTGTCGCTGATCACCCCGAGCACCGAATTCGGCTCCACGCCTGACTGAACCCGCAAACCGAAGTCGGACTCACAGAAGGCAACGAAGCGAACGAAGGGAAAAGGGCTTCCACCAGGATGGGGCGGTCAGGAAAAGTGCCCAGCAGAGAATCCCGTTCCCGTTCCTCCTTCGTTCCCTGCGTTGTCTTCTGTAAAACGAACTCCGAGTTCGGGTTGCAGTCTCGTGGGTCAGGGCCAGCTTCCCCGACGGGAAACCTACCGCCAGCTCACTGGCCAGGGACCGCCCGCCCGCCGCAACTCGCCGCTCTGAAACTGGTTCACCGCAGGCCGACACCCCCCTTGCCGAAACGGCTCAGAGCCGCTCGCGCACCAGATGGAAGGTCAGGTGCGCCGCCGTAACCGTGCTGCGCCCCATGAACCAAAGGATCGCCAGCCAGAGCGCTTGCAGCCCCAGCACGACCTCAACCCGCACCAGCGAGTTCAGGCCGGCCCAAAGTTGAGGCCGAACGTCACCGGCAGGCAGCAGCACGGCAATGAGGACCGCGTACCCCGCCGAGAAAATTGCCATCAGTTGGTAGGCCGATAGGCGTCCCCCACCCCGCTGGTCTGCCCGCAAGAACTCCGAGCAGAACCGCCACGCCTGCGAGCCCACGACTGCCACCAGGTACGCCGCCGCCGCGCGCCGATGCAGCAAGAGCGCCGCGGCACTCAATCCCACCGTCACCAGCACGACCGCGGTTACCGCCTGAATGGGAAACGCGCGCCGGCCATTCAGGCGCCCCTCGTAGTTGGCCTTTTTGAGGGGGCCATCAAACACGAAGGCGAACCGCCCCAGCCACGCCTGCCAGCGCGGCGAGAAGGTGTCCAGCGGCTTGCCGTAGCAACAGCCGAAGCTGACACACGCCAATCGCCCCAGCCCTTCCCCCACGGCGTACGCCGTGCCCAGTGCGGCCAGGGCGGGCAACGTCCAGGCCGCGCCGTCGGCGGGCACTCCCGGGAACCAGCGCAAGTGCGCCCAGACAATCCACGGTCCGAACGTGAAGCCGAGCAACGACGCTCCCGCCACGGTGAAAGTCGAGGACTTCTTCTCGACGAGCCGCGCCAGCCACCGGGCTGCCGGTACGCTGAGGGCCAGGGTGGTGGCCGTCAGGCTCAACGCCGCCAGCAAGGGAATGCCCAACGCTGTCAGCAGCACCAGCGCCAGCGCGGTGGCGACGACATTGGCGGTGGCGCAGAGCACGCCATACCAGGTGAAGTTCAGGCCCTGCCAGCCGCCGGCCGGGTCGCGGGTCCGCGGCACACTGGCCAGGATTTGCCACCGCTCACCCGGAAGGACACGAAAGCCCCAGGCGAGGGTCGCGGCCAACAGCAAGCCCAGGCTGATGACAAACAGGTCTTCAATCATGGCAGGACGGGTAAGATCTCGAGAAGGGGACGCGGTTCGGGCGCGGGCTTTTCCGCCGTTTCGTCGTCGGCCCACGCGGCGGGCGCGCTCCACCGGGCGCCGCGCCGGGGTGCGTCTGTGCGCAACGACGGCCGCGCCAGTCCGAGACTGCTCCGCACCCAAACCTCCGTCTCGACCAGGGGGCGGCCCAAGCCAGCGCTGAATCGGGACCGAACATCCGTTCGGTTCAGGTTGCGAACGAGATCGGGGTCGAACACGAGGCGCCCCGGCTCGAAGAGCAGGATGACCGTGCTGGAGCCGGGTCGGAACAGGCTCTTGGGCGCGCCCCGGCGCAGCCACAACCCCGGCGTGACCGGCCGGGGATCGTTGTACCGCTCGTCGCTGTAGCACTGAACCACCTCACCGATCATTAAGGCCACGACCTCGATCATCACCACCAACCCCGCATGGCTGCCGCCGGCGACGTCGGAGTCAATGACCGTCACCGCCCGGCGATTCTTGGCATGCAGCCCGGCCGAGCGAACCAGTGCGGCCGGGTTGCACGAGTGGCAGGCGCCTTCGATTTCGTAGAACGCGACCACCCGGCCAGCCACCGGCGCGTGGTTGTAGTGGTATTTGTCCGGCGTGAGCCGGAAGACCGCCGCCTCCGCCGTCCGGAACCGGTCCCGCCACGGAGCGCCGGCCTCGCCCAGGAGTTCGTCGAGCGTGAAGAACTTGTCCTTGATGAAGACCGCCGACCCCGGATCCAGCGAGAGCAACAGCACACGGGCGTCCGCCGGCGACACCACCACGCTCTCGGGCTCGGGCAGCGGGCGGGTTTCCCAATACCGGATGCGTCGCTCGAACACGCGGCGCGGCGTGTCAAGCGTCGCGGGTTCATCCAGACATTCCGCCGGGTCGGCCTCCAACGCGCGCAGCAGCTTCGGCCCGCACGTCCGGCGGTTACCGAGGTAAAGATCGTACCGTAGAGTCCCGAGCAACCGGGTGAACCGCCGGCTGGTCAACGCCCGCAGCAGCAGCCCCGGCTGCTCCCGTTCCGCCGAGTAAAGCCAGCGGACGAACCGGTCCGCCACCAGCCGCTCCGTGCGCACGGCGCCCGTGCCCCGCTCGACGTACTGATGAACCAGGTCTCGCATGGGAAGCGCGCGTCAACCGGCTCCACCGCCATCCGGCGGAAGCGCCTGCCCCACCAGACAGACCAGCGCCCGAATCAGGGCGTCGGCGCTTTCGCGCGGGAGCGTGTCCGCCTCCCACTCCCGCTGGCCCAGGCTGATCAACCGTCCGACATCGTGGACCCCGAGCGTCTGCAGATCCGCGGCCAACTCGCGACACACGGCTTCGCGACGGTCATTGGTCAGCGAATTCCACAGCTCCTCGATCGCCCGGAAGCCCTCGCGACACCGCTCACGGCGCAGCGTGTCCCGGTAATACGCCTCGGCCGCGCGATTGAAATCTCCACTCGGCACGGACAGCGGGTCGCCACCGCCGGCTCGCCGGCAAATCGCCCGCACCAGGCGCCCCTCGGCGCTGTGCGCCCCGGGCTGCCGCACCCGCGCCTCGAGGTCAGCCAGGACCTCCCGCAACTCCAGCCAGTGGATCAGGCGCGAGGCCCGCTCGCGCAGATCCCGCACCAGCGCCAGCCGCCAGGCGTCCAGCGGAACCCGCCAGTAACCGGGATACCGCCGACTGGCCCGCGCCCCCTCGCATCGAGCCAGAATCCGCTGCAGCAACTGGTCGGGCGTGTGTTGTCGGATGAACACCGTCGGCAGGCCGATGGCGGCAGCGAAGATGATCTGCCGCCGCTCGGACTCCACCGTGGGGTCGTCGGGGATCATTTCGGGCGTCAATTCACCGCGCACAATTTCCTGGTGCGCGAGAGCGGTCAGCAGGCTTTGAAGCTCGGCGGCGGGCGCGAGATCCGTCTCCAGCGAGGCGAACAGGCTGTACCAGCGCCCCTCGAAACCACTGAAGCCCATCCGTGCGAACTCGCGTTGCCGATGGAACAGATAGAGCGACAGCCGCCGGTCAAAAACCCCCATGCGCTCGAGATCGGCCTTGAGGCGATCCGCGTTGCCCAGCCGGCCGTCCAGGGCCGGGTTCTGGTCCGTGGACATCACGCAGGCGAGGTAGCCGATCAGGCGGGCGTCGGGCACGAGGTCTCCGCGCAACAGCAGCAGGCGGCTCAGCCAATCATCGGCCCAGGCCGGTCCCCGCGGCGCCCAACGCCAGCCGAAACGCCGCAGGTGCGCCTTCTTCCGCCAGCGCCGCCAGAGCATCCGCAGGTGGGTGAAATCCAGTTCGTGCGGCAAAAACCCGAGCGCGCGCTCCGGATGGAAGTCGTGAAACGCGAGCCGCCGCGGCGCGGCCGAGTACAGGCCGGGAAACAGCGGCAGAAAGTGCTCGACGAACTTGGTCACGAGATCCCCCACCCGCTTCTCGCCGGCCGGATCGAGGTCTCCCTCGGCGCCGGCCAGCGCGGCGGTGAGCAAGCGGCTGCCGAGCGTGAGGTGCGTCCCGTTGTTGGCGAGGCTCAGACTGCTCGGGGTGGGCAGCAGCACCAAATCATTGTTCACGATTCCGGCCTCGCGCAGTTTGAGCAGCGCGTTGAGCTGACTGCGGGAAAGCACCTCGTGACACAAGTGCATGTACCGCATCTTTTCCTCGCCGCGCCGCCAGCCCGACAGGCAGGGGGACATCATCAGTTCGCGATAGAACGAGTCGGACACGCACTCGTTGAGCTCGTCCTGCCGCAGGGGCGGCAACGGCGAGGCGAACACCGCCGGGCGCTGCCCGTGGCGCCGCAACTCGAACGCCTCGTCCGCCGACCGCACCAGCAATTGCGCCAGCAAAAAACGCAGGGCGCCCTCCCGGGCGAGTTGCCGCCCGAGCCCCACGGTTCCGGAGCCCCGCGCCAGAAACAGCGAGCTGGTTTCCGGCGAGGTGTTGTCACTGGTGAAGGCCCCGCTCAACCGCCGGCCCCAGGCGCGCACGGACGGACCGGCCCTGGCCGGATCGCCGGTTGCCTGAATCAGCGCCAGCTTCAGTAAATAACTGACCGGCACGCGCAACCAGCTTTCCCCGTTCACCTGCACGAAAAACCGGTCGCGATCGGCCCGCGGGCCGAGGTCGGGCCGCTGCTTGTCCACCAGCAAATCCTCGGCGAGCGTCTGCGCGGCGGCGCGATTGAGCGTGCGTTCTGGCAACCGCACCCAACTATTCTCCCACCAGCCGTCGCGGTTGCCGGCGAGAAACTGCTCCAGCCGCGCCACCGTGCCGGGCCGCATCTCGCCGCGCCGCTGGCGCTTGATCAAATTGGCGTAGAAGTCGGAAGCCTCGATGGTCAGCGGCAAATCTACCCGGTCGCGCGAACCGGCCACCGCTGCCTGCCACTCGTCTTCGAGTCCCGCGGTCACGTCCTCGCCGACAAAGGGCAGCCGCTCGACCAGGCGCCGGTCGTCACGCAACCCCAGGCGACTCAAGATTTCGCGCGGGGAGTCTTCGCCGGAGCGGAGGATCAGCGGCACATCACTGGCGGCGACCTTATTCACAACTTGTTCACCGCACTCTGGGCCGGCCACATTACGGTCGCGTGACGACCAGGTAGCTTCTTGAAAACGATTCGGGCGCGCGCCGCCGCCGATGATGCGAGACAAACGCCCCGCCGCACGCTTCGCTCTGCGCCCCGCACGTCGCCGCGACGCCAGCGTCGCCCCTGCGCTCGCCGCGGGGCCGCGGGCGGACCGGGGTCGGGAGTTACTCGGCCTTCGAGTCGCGGCTGGTCAGATCGCGAACGGCCTGCGCGACCTCCTTGCCGGCGTAGAGCATCGCGTACACTTCATCAATCACGGGCGTGCTGACGTTGTGTTGCCGTGCCAGCCGCCAGGCGGCCTGCGCGGTCGGGTAGCCCTCCGCGACGGTGACCGCATGGGCGAGAATGTCGGCCAGCTTCTCACCCCGGCCGAGCCGTTCGCCCAGGGTACGGTTGCGGCTCAAGGGCGAGAAACAGGTCACCACCAGGTCCCCGAGACCGCTGAGACCGCTGAAGGTGTCGGGGTTGGCCCCGCAGGCCGTGCCCAGGCGCCGCATTTCGACGATGGCCCGCGTCACCAGGGCCGCCTTCGAGTTGTCGCCGAAGCCCAGGCCGTCACACACGCCGGCGCCAATGGCGATGACGTTCTTCAGCGCGCCGCCGAGTTCCACGCCCGTCACGTCGGCGCTCGTGTACACCCGAAAACTGGGCCGATGAAACAGCTCCTGGACCAGCCGCGCCGCCGCCGCCTCGGCGCTCGCCGCGACGGCGGCCGTGGGAATGCCCCGCGCCACTTCCAGCGCGAGGGTCGGGCCCGAAAGCGCCACCGTCCGCGCGCGCGGCGCCACCTCCCGCAGCACCCCGGACATCGTCAGGCCGGTCGCAAACTCGATCCCTTTGGTCACGCTGACGACGGGGCCGGTGAAGTCGCGCAACGCGGCCGCAACCGCGCGAAAGGCCTTTGAGGGAACGGCCAGCACCACCAGCTCCGCCCCGCGACAGGCGGCAGCGGGATCAGCCTCAACGAGCAGCCCCGGCGGAAGCGCGATGCCCGGGAGGTATTTGTCGTTGCGGCCGGAGGCGGCGACCACCGCGAGGTTCTCCCGATCATGGTCCCAGAGCGTTACGACATGACCCGCCGCGCGCAACGAACACGCCAGCGCGGTACCCCATGCTCCGGCTCCGAGGAAAGTCGTCTTCATGAGTTCGCGGCGGGGTCGCGACGGACCGGTCGGGAAAAACGGCTCTCCGTACCGGCACGCAGGCGTTGAATGTTGGACCGGTGTTTGTACACCGCCAGGGCGCCCAGCAAGCAGGCCACGCCCACCAGAGTCGAGCTGGCGCCCGTGAGCCAGACCAGCAGGGGCAAGGCCGCCGCGGCCACGATGGACGCCAGGGAGACATAGCGCCACAGGAGAAACACAACCAGCCAGGTGGCCAATGCCAGGCCGAGCCCCGCCGGGATCAGCACCAGCAAAACGCCCGCGCTGGTGGCAATGCCCTTGCCGCCCTTGAAGCCGAGCCAGCACGTATAGTTGTGCCCGAGAATCGCCGCCACGCCGGCCACCACAGCGAGCCATTCCGCACTCAGTGGCGCTCCCGAGCCGGCGAACCTTCCCGCCAGCGCCGGGAGCACCCCCGCGGCCAGGGCCCCTTTCGCGGCGTCCACCAGCAAGACGAAGATGCCCGCCGGCTTGCCCAGCGCGCGGAAGACGTTGGTCGCCCCGATATTCCCGCTGCCCTGCTGACGAATGTCCATGCCGCGGGCCCGGGCCACGAGGTAGCCGGTGGGCAGGGACCCCAGCAGGTAACCGCCCACGAACACGATGGAATATGCCAGCCAGTTCACGAGCGCAACGCGCGCGGTTTCACTCGCCCAGATTCCGCCGCAGGACGGCGGCCAGCTTGGCGGGCGACAGCACGGTAAGCACGCGGCCCTTCACCGCGATCAGGCCCGACTCGCGGAATTTGGCCAGTGTGCGGGAAAAGGTTTCGCTGACGGTTCCCAACTCCGCGGCCAGCACTCGCTTGGTCATCTTTAACTCGATGGCGACCGGTTTGTTCGAGTCGGGGGCGGGACAGCGCTTGAGCAGCCAATTGGCGAGGCGGGTCTCGACGTCTTTGAGGGTCAGATCGTCCAGCAACCCCACCAGCACGCGCAGGTGCTGGCTCATGGAACCCAACATCCGCAAGGCCAGTTCCGGTTGCCGGCGCAGGAGGGTGATGAACTCCGGTTTCTGCACCAGCAGCACCTGGCTGGTCTCGAGCGCCCGGGCGTCTGCCGGATACCCCGTCTCCGTCGCCAGGGTCGCTTCAGCAAATGACTCGCCGGCGCGGAACACATGGATGATCTGCTCCTTGCCGCCACCGCCGACCCGGTGGACGTTGATGGCGCCCTGCTGCACGATGTAGAAACCACGCGACGGCTCGCCCTCGTGAAAAAGGTAATCCCCTTTCTCGAGATGCCGGATCACGGTGATGGCGGCGATGTTCTGAAAGTCGGACATCCCCAACCCCGTGAACAACTGACAGGAACGAAGGGTGTTGATGATCGCAGCCCGTTTGAGTTCGGCGAGTTGTTGGGGAGTCATGGCAACAGACTATTCGGCGGCGGAGACGGCGCGTTGGAACACCACCACCCACGCGCCCGCCCCGGCCTGTCGCACGGACGAGGCAAAGCCCTCGCTGCCGAGCTTTTCGATGAGGGGCGACGGTAGAAAGGGCGCCGTTACTTCGAGTTGCTCGTCCGGCCCGAGGTGGTCGGCCGCTTCTCGCAACCGGGGCAAGGGATTCTCGCCCCGCTCAAGCATGGGTCGGACATCAATCCTTTTGGTCTTCACGCTCAGTCAGAGGGCTTCGGCCGGCCGCCCGCGGGGAGGAAAGCCAGCGGGGCCGCTTTCGAGTCCTGCCCGCCCGGGTTACGACGCGCCAATCTGGGTGCGGTAGGCGGCCGCATCGAGCAGCCCAGCCGTTTCGCCCGGATCCGCCAGACGGATGCGCAGGAACCAGCCTTCGCCATAGGGGGAGGAATTGACCAGCGCGGGATTCGCGACCACGGCTCCGTTCGTCTCCACCACCTCGCCACTGACCGGCGCATAGACGTCACTGGCAGTCTTCACGGACTCCACCACGGCGCAGGCCTCGCCTGCCTTGAGGCGGCGGCCCTTGGCGGGCAGCTCAACGAAGACCACATCCGTCAATTCGTGCTGCGCGTGATCAGTGATGCCCACCGTCGCGAGGTCACCGTCAACCCGCACCCACTCGTGGGACCGGGCGTACTTGAGATTGGCCGGAACGTTCGACATGCGAAAAGGGAGTCAGGAATCGCCATCGGGGTCAATCCACCTTTGCGCCGATGCCACCGCCCGACCGCCGCCGCGGACGGGACCAGCCCAACGGCCCCGGAGCGTTTTCTGACCCGGCCAAAACGCAGCAGACCGGGCGCTGGCTCAGCCCGAACTGCGAAGTTCTTTTTACGAAAGACAACGGAGTTAACGAAGGAGCAACGGGAACGGGATTCTCCTCTGGGCACTTTTCCTGACCGTCCT
>CAYNCT010000137.1:0-9270 GCA_964396005.1 uncultured Verrucomicrobiota bacterium
CGGGTTTCCACCAGGCCGCGGTTGAGCAGCATCCCGCCGCCGATGGCGTCCGCCGTGCCAGTGAGCCCGTCCGGGGTGCGGACGACGCCTTCGTTCAGCACGGTTCCGCCCAGTTCAACGGCGCGGCCTCCGGGGGTGACGAATTCAATGCCGGGCAACACTCGCAGCGTGCCTAAGGAACTGATTAACACCCGGGCTTCCCCTGCCAACGGCAACGGGGCGGCCAATTCGACCGAAGGTTCGTCACCGACAACCAAACCCGCGATGGTCAGTTCACCGGCCAGGCTGGTGGCGCCCGCAAACCGCAAGGGTGCCGTCCCCCCGACCCACAACGTGGCCAGCCGGGCCGGGCCGTTCACGGTTACCGGCGTTTCCAGGCGCAGAATGCCCCCGCCCGAGCCGTCGGTCCCGGTCTCCAGATCCAGCAGTTCAACGGGCGTGGGTGAAAGCAGCGAGACCTGACCCTGCCGCAGGTGGAACGAGCGGATCGCGAGGGACAGGGGACGGAAGACCACTCTTGCCGAGGGTGCTTGATCCACCTCCATGCGATTGAGGCTTACCCGCTCGCCCCCGAAGGCCAGGGGACTGATTCCGCCCACAAGTTCGAGCGTTCCGCCCAGTTCCACGACTCCCCGGATCGTGGGGAACAAGGTTCCGAACTGCGGCAGCGCGACCCGCACATTCCCACCGCCGCTCAGGGCAGCGTCATCGCTCGCTTCAAACAGGTGGCCCGTGACATTCAAGCGCGTGCCTGTCGGAACGATGACCCGTCCGCGGTTGGTGAGTCCGAAGGCCAGCTCCAGCGTGCCGGACGCCACCTCGACCACGCCCTGATTTTCGAAGAACAGGTTGGACACGCGGTTGGTGCCGCCGCCGGGCGCCGCGGCGCGGAACGTGCCCCGATTGACGAACCGCGACGCGACGCCGCCGAAACCGTTGAGCGCCTGTTGCCGGTCGGCCACTATCTCGAACACCCCGGTCTCCTCATTGCGGAAATCACCCGTCAGCCCGACCGGCGACTGGAGATTCAGCATCCCGCCCGCAGCGAGGCGCACTTCGGCCCGGCCGGCGCTGCTGAACTCCCCCGCCTGCAGCCACGGGAACAGGCCCCCGGCCCACACCACCGGACCACGCGCCTCGATGCGGTTGGTGGACAGGAGGCGCGTGTTGTTGGTCAGCCACAGCGGCCCATCGAAGACCGCGAGATCATCCACCTGGAGGGCGCCGTCCAGCAGGAACGGCTCGCGGCACACGAGGCGCTTGATCGTCAGCGCGAAGGCCGGGTTGTTACGAAAGGTCACCAAGGGATTGGCCGCCGGACGGTCAATCAACACGCTGTCGCCGCTCCGGGGCAGCACCCCGTCCTGCCAGTTGTCGAACACGCCCCAAAGGCCATCCGCATCGCTGATCCACTGCCGCGGCGTCTCGACGGTGAACTCCCACGTGAGCGGGGGAAGCAGAGCATTTCCCGCGGCATCGGCCAACGCCGCACCCAGGCGCGCCTGGTAGCGCCCCGGCGCCAGCGGTGCCGGGAAGCTCCGGCCCAGCGACCGGACCCGCGAGGCCCGCACCAGCGCGCCCCCCGCCGGGGTGTCGTCAGCCGTGCCGAACGAACCGTCCGGCCCGGTGCCGATCACCGAGAAGCCGGCCTCGGTCACCGTGGCGGGATCGAGTTCCTCCGAGAAGGTCGCCCGGACCTCCCGCACGGTGCCAATCCCGGCCAGCGTCGAACGCTCGGGCGAGACGGCGACCACGCGCGGCGGCGTGACATCGGCCGTCAGCGGCACCACCAGCGGCGCGCTTTCCACCACGGTTCCGGCGGCGGTCACCGCGCGCGCCGTGAACACCAGGTTCGCCGCGGCACCGGTCCGCGCCGGAGCCACGCCCGTCCACACGTGCGGATGGAACGCCGTTCTGCCCAGCCGCGTGCCGTTCAGGAAGAACTCGACCCGGCCCCGATGCCCGCCGCCCAGGCGGGCCCGCAGCGTGTACGGCGCCAGCGCCTCCTGCCCGGCCGCGCTGGTGAAGTCGCCCGTCAAACTCAGGCTGGGCGCGCCGGTCGCCGGCAGGGCGGCATCATGACGAATCACGGTCAACCCCGCCGGACCATCCGCGACCCAGAGGCGGCCGCGATGCCAGAGCACGGCCCGGGCGTCGCCCGGCGTGTCGTGAAGCGTCACGCGCCGCGTCACATCGGCGGGGTCGCGCAAATCGAGCACGGCCAGCCGGGAATCAGGCGCGCCGGGATCGCGCACCACCGCCGCCAGCATCTGTTCATCCAGGAAGGCGGCGGCAAACACCGGTGCCTGGCCGGGCGGCGGCGTGCCCCGCAGCGCCCATGTGTCCGGCGCCGACCTTTCGACCGTCAGCATGCCGCCACGGCCCCCGCCAACCAGGAGCCCGTCGGCCGCCGCCAGTCGCCTCCCCCATTCGGCGCCCGGCACACCGAGATCCGGCACCGTCACCGCCGCCCGCGTCACCACGCCGCCGGGTTCCAGTTGCAGGAACCGCAGCTCGGTGCCGGTCAGCAGCGCCAGACCCGCGGCCACCGGCAGCAATGCCTCCCCGGAGCCGACATCCGTCCGAAAAACCTCTGCGCCCGACGCGACGTTCCGGGCCACGAGGTTGCGCCCGGACACGTAGAGAGCGCGGTCGCTGACAATCGCCAGCGCGCGGATCCGGTTGAAATCGTTCTGGCTCCATCGTAGTTGCGGCGCGGCGGGGTCGGTCACGTCGTAGAGGCGAATGCCGCTCGAATCCTCGCTGACCAGCAACAGGCCATCGCCGCCGGCCAGCCGCAATTCACGACGACCGACCGAAAGGGTGCTCGCGTTGAGGGGGCTGTCCGGGATCGTCGTGGAGAACAACGCCACGGACCCATTCGCCGTGGCCACAGCCACCGTGTCGGCGCCGACCTCGGCGAGGTCCACCGCCTGGCCCGGGACAGGCAGGCTCGCGGTCACCCCGTCTGCGGCGGCAGCGCCCGCGCTCAACGGATTGTCCCCGACGGCGAGTTCCGTGCCGTCACCCTGGCCGTCGCCGTCGGTGTCACTCCGGTCGGCCCGCGTGCCGACAACGGTCTCGACCACGTCGGGCAATCCATCGCCGTCCGTATCCGGATAGGCCCGGCGATCCCGGAGCGATACGATGAGCGGCGCGGGAACCTCGGTTCGGAACCCGTTGTCGTTCGAGGTGAATTCCGCCCGGCCGTACACGCCCCGGCCCGGTTCATAGACCTCGAGGAGATAACGCCGGTTGGACCACACGACGGGCAGCCGGAATTCGCCGGCACTGCTGACCCGTTCTCGAAACTCGTCGCCGTCCGCCGACAGCCGGTAGTAGCCGCCGGCCCAGGCGCGATCCTCGATCATCCAGCCGGAAACCGTGGCCACCCCCCCCGCGAGCCAGCGAGCCAGTCGCTCGCGCATCTCCTGCCCGGCTCGCAGCAGGGTCTCGGTCTTGGCCTTGGCATCCACGGCGGCGGCGTGGTGTTCCTGGGCGCGCCGCCGGAGTTCCAGCAACCGGGGATCGGGGCCGGCAAGCCCGACTCGGCGCCGGCCGGAGTTGCAGTAGGCGTCCAGCGAGGCGACCAGCGCGTTGCCGGTGGTTTCCGCAACGCCGAAGGCCAGTTCCGTGGCGGAGTCGGGATCGCGCAAATCCGTGTCCACCAGGCCGGCGATATCCAGCCCTGCGTCGCGAATGTTGCCAAAGTCCTCACACCGGCCGCTGGCGGTGGATCCCTGCCGGCAGTTCGCCGCACAGACCATGTCAGCCGCGTTGCTCGCGAGGGAGATCCCACAGTCGGCCACCGCCGCTCCCAGCCGCGTTGGATCGGCCTCCGCCACGAATGGCCGGGCAAGATCCGCGATGAGTTGTCCGGTGGCGTTCATTTGCGCCGCGAGGGCAGCGAAGCGCTCGCACGTGGTGGTATCCACGCCCGTCGCTTCGGCCATCCGGTCGGTGGTTTCGAGCCAGCGGTCAAAGTTGCGGACCAGTTCCGTTCCGGCCGAGATCCATTGGTCCACGCCCGCCAACGAAGCGACGCAATCAGCCAGATCCAACCCCAGATCAAGCGCCTGATCCGCCGCCTGCGGGCAATTCTGGTCTCCACCTCCGCCGCCACCACCTCCGCCGCCGCCCCCGCCCGATCCTCCCGGGCGACCCCACGGGCCGCCACCGGGTTCGCCCGGCTGGGTGCCGGGGCTGGCGAGCCACCAGCCGGGCTGGCGAACGCCCGTGCCCGGATCGCTGACCACGAAGTTGCCGTCCGCGCTCACCGTCGCCGGCCCGGAGATTTCCCAGAGGCCCGTGTCATGGTTGAAGCCCCAGATGGCCGTCTTCGCCCCGGGCGGCAGCTTCCCGCCCGTCACGGGATCCGGCAGGTTGGGAAACCGCACCGGCACGGGCTGGTCGAAATTCATCGGGCCGTCGGTTTGGATCGTGATGACCAGCGGCGGGTTGAGTCCCGGCGGCAGCGGTTCCGGCAACCGGTCCGGCGGCACGGGCGCGATGCCGAGGCGGCCGCCCCGGGTGCCGTTATCGGAGAACAGCGCGTTGGGCGGCACCTCCAGTTGCACGCCCGCCAGGGCGGGATTGGCGGCCAGCACCTCCGGCGGGAACGTGATCACGGTCGTCTCAGTGGCGCTGACCGGCTGGAGCGTGGCGGCCGCCACCCAAGGCAGAAAGATTTCGCCCGTGCCGCCGGCGAGATTGTTGGTGCGGCCGGCCACGGCTTCCCACGCCTTGCCCACAAACGGATAGTAGCCGCCAGCGGGCCACTGGCTGCCCGCGGCCGTGCGGCCGTCCACATGCACGAAGAACCGACCGGCGGGCGACGGGTTCAGCGTAAAAACGCCATCCGGCCCGGTGACCGCCCGAAGGGTCTCCTCGGCGCCATCCACCGTGATCGTCACACCGGCCAGCGGCACGTTCGTGCCGTCGCGCCGCTCGCTGGCGAAGACGCGCCCCACCACCGCGGTGCCGGACAGCGGCGCGAGAGTGGCCGTGTCGAACGTCCACGTCGCCGCGCCGCCGGGCTGGCCGTCGCCATCGGCGTCCAGCGGTTCGCCGTCGGCATCCAGCAGCCCGTCGCCATCGAACCGCACGGTCACGCGCGCGGCGCCGGGGAGATTCTCGAGAAAAAACAGCCGGGCCGTCTGCCGGTCGGCCGCGAGTTCGGCGCGGGACAGGAGGCGGCGTCCGCCGAAGGTGGCATGGAAACGATCCGTGCCCAGCGGGGTGTGGGACAACAGCGGCCGGGTGAAGCGGACGAGGGTTTCGCGGGTCACCGCCACGCCGGTTTCGCCCGGGGCGGGCGAGATTTCCGCCGGCCGCGTCAGCTCGCGGGCCGGCAACGCGCGCAGGCGGAAGTACCGCTCGCGGCCGGTGGGGACCACTTCGACGGCGTGGACGCCTCCGCTCACGACGACCGTGCCGGTGAAGGACCGCCACGATTCGTCCACGCCGAGCGACTCTCGTTCCTCCAGTGCCGCCGGCGGCGACGAAGGCCAGGCAATGCGGACCCGATCCGAGCCCAGTCGCTGAACCTCAAGCCCGCCCGCCACCGCGGGCGCCGTCGCCACCAGCGCAATCAAGAGACGCATTGGTGGACATTAGCGGCGGCGTCGTCCACCGCAATACCGGTCACCAGACCGCGCCGGCGGCGGGCGGATGGGCTGCTGCCTGTGTCCGCTCAAGCCCGCTTGAGGTACGGCAGCTTCCAGGGTTTGCGGTAGGTCACGGTCACGAGCCGATCGGCCGCGGGATCGCCCACGACGGCTTCCCGAGCGGGATCCCAGACGATGCGCCGACCCGTGCGCAGCGCGAGGTTGCCGAGGTGCGCGACGGTCGAGACGTGGTGACCCACGGCGAGGTTCTCGACCGGCTGCTGGCGGGACTTCACACTGTCCAGGAAGTTCCGAACGTGCGCCGGTCGCGGGTCCGGGCCACCCGGAAACTTCTTCGGCTCGAGCGCGTCTTTGCTCGGCTCACGCAGGATTTCCCAGCCGCTGTCGTTGATGACGAGCGTGCCCTCGGTGCCGACAAACGCCATGCCCCACGGACGGTTGTAGAGGCCCAGGCCGATGCCGACCTTGTGCTCCCACACCAGGGTATAGGACGGGAATTCGTACACGGTCATCTGCGTGTCGGGCGTCTCCGAGTTGTCCTCGAGCACATACTTGCCGCCGCTGGACAGGATCGCGCGCGGCGGTTCATCGCCCATACCCCAGAGCAGCACCTGAATCAGATGCACGCCCCAGTCGGTCATCAAGCCGCCCGCGTAATCCCAGAACCAGCGAAAGTTGAAATGGCAGCGGTTCGGGTTGTACGGCCGCTTCGGCGCCGGCCCCAGCCAGAGGTCGTAATCCAGGTGCGCGGGTGCCGGACCGTCCGGCGGATTGCCGATCGGGCGGATCCAATCGAGATACGCCCACGCCCGCACCAGGCCGACCTTGCCGAGCTTTCCGAAACGGACGAAATCGGTCGCCTCGCGATAGGTCGGACTGCTGAGACGCTGCGCGCCCATCTGGCAAATGCGCCCGTGGCGCCTCGCGGCTTCGACCATCGCGCGGCCTTCCGCGATCGTCAGGGCCAACGGCTTCTCGACGTACACGTCTTTGTCCGCCTGGCAGGCCAGCACCGTGGGCAACGCGTGCCAGTGGTCCGGCGTGGCGATGATCACCGCGTCCACGTCCCGCCGGTCGAGCACCCGGCGAAAATCGCGCACGGTCTCGGGCCGGCGGCCGCGCTTCTCCTCGACCAGCGTGGCGGCGCCGGCCGCCTGCTGCTCATCCGGGTCGCAGACGACGGGACACTGAACCTCGGGGTTTTGGAGAAAGGTCGAGAGATCGCCCTTGCCCATGCCGCCGCAGCCGATCAACCCCACGCGAAGCTGATCCGCGGGAGCGGCCGCGCGGGCCGTGGGTGCCAGCGCCAGCCGCCCCCACAGCGGTGAAGTGGCCACGATGCCCGAGGTGCCCAGGAATTGGCGTCGAGACAGATTCTTCATGATTTCGCGCCGCCGAACGTGGCACGGAAAAGGTCGGGAAGCGACGCAAAACGCACCGCACGGTCCAGCGCCCCGGCTCCTCCCGACGGCAAAAAGAGCCGGCTCGCCCCCGGCACCGGAGGTTGCTGCTCCGCCGGGCGACACCGCCCCGGCAAGGGCAACGACGACCCACGCCCGAACCCGGGAGCCAGCGCGCCGAGGGAGGTGAGATGTGGCATGACGACCGACAGGCTGGTCCGCGCCAGGAGCCGCGGACAATTTCAAAGCCACCGGCCGGGCACGACGCGTCGGGCGCTCGCCCGGCGACACTCGCTCGCCAAGAGCCGCGAACCGGTCGCCCCTCGCCAGCCTCGCCAGCGGCGGGTTGCCCGGATAACCTTGCTCACCATGAGCGCGGCACCGCACATGAATCCGCCCGGCGCGTCACCGGAACTCACCAATCCGCCCCCGACGCGACTGGGCCTGTTCGGGGGCTCGTTTGACCCGGTGCATCTCGGCCACCTGCTGGTGGCGCAAGCCGCGCAGGAGGATCTCGGCCTCGAGCGCGTCTTGTTCATCCCCGCGGCGCGGTCCCCCTTCAAGCCCGCCTCCTCTCCCGCCCCGGCCCCGCGCCGACTGCAACTCCTCCGGCTGGCGCTGGCCGGCCGGCCGACCTGGCACGTGGACGATCAGGAGGTGCGTCGGGAGGGAGTTTCCTTCAGTATCGAGACAGCGCGCGCCGTGGCGGCGCAATACCCCCACGCGGAACTGTTCTGGCTCATCGGCGCCGACCACGTGCCCTCATTGCCGCAATGGCGCGAGGCCGAGGCCCTGGCGCGCCTGGTGCGGTTCGTCGTGATCTCCCGCCCGGGCCAGCCCCCGGCAACGCTGCCGGCACCGTTCCGCTTGCGCGCCCTGCGGGGCATTCCGCTCGGGGTTTCGTCCTCCGAGATTCGCGCGCGGGTGCGGGCCGGCCAGCCGATTGACCTGCTGGTTCCGGGGCCGGTGGCGGAGGCCATCCGTAATAATCGGCTTTATCTTTGACCGAAGTCGCCGCACCTTTCGAGCAGCGATGGATTCACGAAAACTCGCCCTCCGGTGCCGCGAACTCGCGGACGACAAGAAAGCGGAGAACCTCGTTATTCTCGACCTGCGCAAGCTGTCCAGCGTGGCGGACTATTTCGTCATCGCCAGCGGCACCAGCGAACCTCACCTCCGGGCGATCGTGGACGAAATTGAGGAGAAAGTCCGGGAGGAACTCGGCCTCCGTCCGCGCGCCACCGACGGCACCGTCAAGACCAACTGGGTGGTGCTCGACTACTTCGACGTGGTGGTCCATGTCATGCGCCCGGACGTCCGGGACTTTTATGACCTCGAGGGCCTCTGGGGCGACGCCCCGCGCGTGCGCGTCCGGCGGACCGCTGCCGCGCCTCGGAAGACCACCCGCAAGAGGACCCCGCCGGCTGAGACCGCGCCCTCCACGTCCGCGTAAACAGCGTTGGGAGGCACGGCGGGCAGCGTGGCCGCCGTGCGCCTAAAAGAGTTCGCGTCAGCCATCGCCGGCTTGCTCCCACTGAGCACGGCGGGTTTCACGAAGCGTCAAGACCACTCGCCAGCAATGCGGATCGCCGCTCCGGACTTGATGTCGGGCACGGGAACAAGGAGACTCCGGGATGGCATCCGTTCAAGAACTCATTGAATCCCTGTCCCAATACTTACCCGAGTGTGAGGCTTACGGGGCAGCCATCGAACCCTCGATCGGCGCCGCTGATCAGACCGGCGGCGCCAACCACGACCTGATCGGCCTCGTGGCTTGCGACCATAAGAGCCGGGAGGTTTTGCTGGTGCCGGTTTCCGGGGCTGGCCGGCGCCGTCGCGCCATGACCCTGGCCAAGCTCCTTGAGGAACTCAAAGCACTGGGCGCGGACTGCGCGGATTACTCCGTGGAAGCCACGTTTCGGAAACCCGGCCCGCGCGACCTGCTGCGCATTGATTTGCCGATCCGAGCTTGGCGCCTGAGCCATGACGAGCAGGTGTGCGCCTTTACGTGGCGGTGAGCCGGCGCTCGCTGCACCGGTGGCCAGAGAATGCGTGCCGCCTCCGCCCGCGTCGCCATCAACCGTCGCTGGCCCGAATCACCCCGAAAAGGTCAAGGCGGCCGATGGCCGGGGACTGCCCCCGCTCACATCGCCAGAGCGACCGGCCGGCGGACCGACGAGACGGGCACGAAGGCAACTTCACCCGAACCTGGTTTGACGCTGACCACGACCGGCTTTCAGATT
>CAYNCT010000138.1:0-8793 GCA_964396005.1 uncultured Verrucomicrobiota bacterium
GCCCACGTGGGCGCGGAAGGCCAATTGTTCGGGTCGCGCCTGATTTCGTCCGGATCAGCTTCAACGGGGCCGCGCCCACGTGGGCGCGGAAGGGGGCAGGCTGCTGGACATCCGCAAGCGACTGGAAGACCTGCTTCAACGGGGCCGCGCCCACGTGGGCGCGGAAGGGGTCCGAACTCGATGGCCCGCGCGGGCAGGACCGCAGCTTCAACGGGGCCGCGCCCACGTGGGCGCGGAAGGGGTATCGCTGTAAAGCTTTGAGTGTCAAAGAGCCAATTCGCGGAGCGCGAGCGGCCGGGCGTCCTCGTGCCACACGGGTTGTAGGCCGCCGGAGCCGTCCGCACAAGCGCCGTCGGCCCAGCAGCTTGCCGGTCGCGATCGGCCATGCGGCGAAGACGCGGCACGCCGGTGCTCGCGCGGCACCGGTTCCGGGCAGGCGGCAAGTTCTTCGTCATGCGGGCGGGGCGGCGGTTCATCGGGTGACGAAGATGGGATAGCGCGGGATTTCGTGGGTCAGGCACCGCGCGAGCAGGCGGGTCTGGATCTCGAGAATGCGCCGGTAGTTGACCCGGTAGTCAAAGAGCGGATGGGTGGCCAACGTGTCCATCCGTTGCTCGTAGGCGCGGAAAAACGCCTTGCGCCCCTCCGGTTTGAGAGCCACGGCGGGGCCGAGGCGGAGGAAGTTGCCGGGGGTGATCATGCGGTTGTTGATGGCGCTCAGCACGGCGCTGTCGGCCAGGAGCGGGCGGAAGGGTTCCATCAGGTCGAGCGCGAGGGCGGGCCGCCCAAAGCGCGGCTGGTGGTAGAAGCCCAAATAGGGATCGAATCCCACCGCGAGGCAGGCGAGCGCCAGGTCTTTGGCGAGAACGGAGTAAGCGAGGGAGAGCAGGGCGTTGACGGCGTCGCGCGGCGGACGGCGGTTGCGTCCGGCAAAGTCGAACGTGAACTGGCCGTCCCGACCGGCCGTTCGTGCGTCGGCCGGGGTCGGGGCGGTGCCGGGCGGGTTGTCGGGCGGTTTGATCATCCCGGCGAAGTGGGAGAAGTAGAGGTGGCCGGCCTGGCCTTCGATCCCGAGAAGGGTCTCGAGGGAGTCGGCCGTACGCGCCGACTCGGCCAGCCGCTTGAGGGCGGCAAGGACCGGTGCGGGCGGCTCGACGTGGTTGCGCTGGAGCATGACGCGCTGGTTGAGGATTTTGCCGGCCACGAGCGCGCGGGCCAGGTGGAGGCAGAAGAGCGGCTGGTCGGCGTGACGGAATTGCTCGCGGCGAAGGAAGATGTTCTTGAGGCTGTGGCCGCGGGTCAGCCCGTAGAACCAGCCGCCCATGGAGAAGTAGGCAATCGGGATTTCCGCCGAGCACAGAGTCTGAATGGCCTGGGTGGTGAGCTGGATGTTGCCGAACAGGTTGAGCTGGTTGATGTCTGCCAGCCGGACCTCCTGCAACAGCTTGTCCTTCTCTTTCACCTGGAGGATCCCGCCCGAAATGCCCACGCGCAGGCCCTGCGTGTTGAGGTAAAGGGGGCGCAGGTCGTCGCGCGCGGGAACCAGGCGACGGACGGGTGGGGCGGGCGGGGCTTCGGAGGGCGGCTCGAGGTCGGGAAACAGACTCAGTTGTTGGCCATGGGGTGCGGTGTCCTCTTCCACCAGTTCCAATCGGCCGGTGAAGTGGGTTTCGTCCGGCAGGCAGATGCCGACCAGCGAGCACCGAGGGCACTTGGGGCTGTCCACCAACGGGGGCGGGATTTGCCCGCTGGCGGCCAGGGCGCGGGCCCGGTCAGCCAGAGCAAGGGTCTCGGCGACCAGTTCATCCGTGATGGGCACGCGCACGCGCTGGCGGGTGGCCAGCGAATAAAGCAGCCCCTCCTCGCAGCGATAGCCGTTGTCGCGCAGGACGATGGCCTGCGCGGCCAGTTGCGCGCGATCCGGGGGCCAGACTTCCAGGCCGTTCTCGCCGTGCCGGGGCGCGCCGTGTTTGTAATCCACCGGCGTCACGATTCCGCCCTCGCCCTCAACGAGGTCCATGCGGGCAATCAGGCGGTGGCGTTCGCTGCTCAGGGTGATGGAGCGGGCGTGGATGGTTTCCTGCGGCCCTTGGGTGGCCAGGTCCGCGGCGGTGGGCAGGCTGGCGGAGGGCTTGTCCACGCGCGCATGACCCAGCGCGCCCTCAACGGTGTCGGCGCTCTCGGTGAAGAGGCCCTCGACCCACTCGTAGAAGAAGAGTCGCGGGCAATAGACGAACTCGTTGAGCATTCGCGCGGGCAACAGTTCGGGCACGGCCAATGTGCCTGAGGCTGGCGCACTGGGCGGTTTGCCAGGCGCAGACGGGGTGTGGGTAGAGGCATCGTTCACACGACAAAGCAGGGGGCGTCCACGGACACGTAAGGCTGGCCCAGGGCGGTGATGACGCGGTCGCCGCGGCCCTCGGCCGGGCCGAGCGCGACGAAGAGCACCTGGTCTTCGTCGTGTTTGATGAGGGCGGCCAGGGCGGCTTCGAGGCGGGCCTTTTCCATCGGGCTCAGGTCGCACTCGAACACGGAGTATTGGAGGTGTTCGCCGTAGTCCTTGCAGGTCTTGAAGACGCGCCGCAGGCGCTTGTCATCGCGGATGTCGTAGCAGACGAGGTAGGTGGTGCGCATGAGGGAAATGGAGAAGGGAAAAGCCAATCACTCCTTACCTTCGGCGCGCCGCTTGATGGTCGTGAAAATGGCGACGAGCTCGTTGGCCTCGCCCAGCGCCGACGCAACCTCCGATGGAGAACCGAGGTTCTCCGCGGCCAGGAGTTCGAGCCAGTAGGCGGTTTCGTCGGGTTCCTTGAGGCAATCGCCGATCTTGGCCATGAACTCGGCTTTGCTCCGGGCCTGGTCCGCTTCGCGGTAATTGGCCCCCACCGGAAGTGCCGGCACGCAGCATCTGCCGCCCGAGGGTCTGCGCCAGGACGCCCCGATCCAGGGTGGCGAAGATCTGGATGATCTGCCTGGCGAATCGGCAGGTGCGCTCCCGCAAATCCCGTTTGGGCGCTTCTCCCTTGGTCATTTTCGATTCTCCATTTCAGTCCGCGGGGGCCAGGCCGGGCCGCGCCTGGACTACCAAGCACATGGAGCGCACTTCGCTGGCCGAGCCGCGGGCGGTGCCGAGGAACTGCTCCAGCTCGGCGGTGGTGCGGCGGTCGAAGCCCTCGGCGATGTTGTTCGACACGGAGAGCGCGGCGCGGTCGAGCTGGTTGCGGAAGCCGGAGGAGAAACGGCTGCCGTGGGTTTCGAGGAGGTCCAACACCCGGTTGTAAAGGCGGGCGGCTTCCTGCCAGGCGGGGGTGTCTTCGAAGTGCTGGTATTTGGGCATGGGAGGGATTTCGGTGTGGGGGTTGGTGGGGCGGGGATGGCGAATAGCTGATAGCCAATCGCGGATAGCTAAGGGCGGAGAGGTTGTTTAGATGGCTTGAGCGGAGGTGAAGTTGCGGAGTTTGCCGATGGTGATGCGCTCCCGTAAATCCCGCTTGGTCACGTCTCCAGGGTTGATTGTCCATTTCAATCCGCCGGCACAAACAGGCCGAGGCCGAAGTGGGCGCCGTAGCCGAGGGCCAGCGGGCCGGTGACATGCTCTGCGAAGGTCAGCTTGAAAGCAGCGCCGGCCTGACTGCCGCGCCGGCCTTCGCCGTGGAAACGGTCGGTCTGGAACTCGAGCGGACGAAGTCGGCGCGAGCCGACCGGGATGGTATCGAGCGGCTCGAGCTTCGTGGGCAACGGTCGCCCGGCTTCGGTGAGCAGGCGTCGCAGGTCTTGCATAGGCGAGCCAAGCCACCAGCCGTCGGCGTCCAGCTTGGGCCGCCCATCGCGGTGGGTTTTGGGATGCCGCGTGGACACGAAAGGCGTGAGCGAGCGCCAGACCTTGGCCGGACCGAAGAGAGGGCAATCGGCAAAAGTGCCGGCGTCGCCCAAGCCCAGCAGGACGAGCTGCAGGTCGTGGCCGCCGTGACCCCAGACGCCCGACCGGGCGAGGACTTCCAGCGCATGGCGCGGGGCGTCATCGAAGCCCATCGGCGCGTGGACGGTGACGTGAGTGATGGCATCGCGCGGGCCGTTGGCTTCGCAGAAGATGAAGGCGTGCTGGTGGCCTTGCAGCGGCTGGCCGTGGGCCTTGCCGGTGAAAACCGGGGCCTGGTCAGAGAACTTGACCAGCGATTGGTGGATGCGCTCGGCGACGGACACGGCGCGGGTGAGCCGCGGCAGCACGGCGCTGGACACCGCGAAGCGGGCGACGGTGGGGAGCGTGCCACTGACACGGCGCGGACGGGCTGGCGCGGGATCGAAGCAACGGGCCGGGCGGATGTAGTCCACGAACTGGCTGCCGGGCGGGAGCGCCCAGCCGGCGCGCTGAAGGTCGCCGGTGTCGGCGTGCAGGGCCTCGAAGAGATCGAGCGGCGGCGCGGCAGGGTCGGTCTGGGTCTTCCTGCCGCGGCTCTTGGGTTTGGCTGCGGGGGCGGCAGCGTTGGTTGCCACTTGCTGGGCGCGCCACGCGGCGTAGTCCGCCGCAGGCACCGGGCAAAGCACACGCACGAGTTCGCAGTCCGCAGGGACCGGCTCCTCCGGCGGCAAAGGGCGGGCGTTGGGTTGGAAATCCGCCGCATCGGCCACGAGGCGCGCTTCGACGAGGCTTTCGGCGCGGCCGAAGTAGCCGAGCCGCTCGCAGAGCAACGCCAGGGCGCGGCTGGCTTCCGGCGCCAGCGAGACGTTCCACGCCATTCGCACCGGCCCGCCGACGTGGATGAAGGTGTCGAAGACTTTGGTGGTTTTCTGGGTCTTGCCTTCGATGATGGGCATGTAGTGGCGGGTGTGGCTCTGGGTGGCAGGCGGCAGGTGGAAAAACGGCGGCGCGATAGCCAGCGAATCAATGAGCGCGCGCACGGTGGCTTCTGTCACTTCGGCCCTGGCTTTCAGATGCCAGGTGGCCACCAGCGCCCGCAGGAATCGCCACGGCGAAGGGGGCCACTCGACCGCGCCCTCGTTGACGTGCCTGCCCCAGGGCGTGGCGTGGAAGCGGCCGGCGGGCGCATGAAATTCAACCAGGAGCATGGTTCACTCCTCGAACTTGACAGTGGTCTTGGGCGGTTGCGCGAACCCGGGCTGGACCTTCTCGATGAGACCGGGCAGGGCCTGTTCCAGTTCGGCGAGGCTTTGCAGGGTGAAGCCCGCCGGTCGCTTCACGAGCAAAGCGCCGTCCAACTCCAGATCACAGGCGGTCCGCAGCCGAAGCCCGTCGCGGAGGAAGCGCTGAATCTTGAACAGGGCCAGAGCGACCAGCAGCGGCTCGACGGAGGCGTCCAGCGCGAAGCCACGGATCAGCGCAAGGTCGAGGGTGAAGTAAGCGGTGATCTCGCCACAAAACTCCTCGCGGTGGAAGGGCACATTGCCAAAGCCCTTGGCGGTGTCCCCGCTGGGATTCAACGAGTCGTTCTTCACGCCTCCGCTGGCCGCGACCGTGATCCGGTTGGCTTCGATGAACGCGGTCAGGGCGCGCGGCAGGCGCATCCGGCCGCCGGCGATGTCGGATTTGGCCAGGAACACTCCGTGCAGGAGCGAGTTCACGTCGTATTTCAGCAGGGCTTTCGCCAGGAGCCTGAGGTTCACCGGTGCCAGTTCGCCCAACGCCAGCTCGGACTTGAGTCTCTCCAGGAAGGACTTGTCCCTGCCTTCGAGGATGTAGGGGCTGTTCAGCCGATGGGCTTCGAGCACGGAGTTGGTCAGCGGTTGCCCGGCTTTGTCGGTCACCACTACGCAGGGCAGGCCGCGCAACGGCGGCACCCAGTCGTTTTGGGCCGTGTCCCAGCAGACCGCTTCGAGGCGGTTGGCCATGCTTTGGGCGGACTCGACGAGCAGCATGGCGGTGCCATCGGGCAGACGGTATTGCGCGGCGCCCAGGTCCGGGAAGCCGGTGGGCTGGAAGCGGGTGCCGGCAATGGGTTTAAGTTTCGCCTCCAAGAGGAGGCGCGGTTCATTCTTCAGGGCATCGAGGTTCATGTGTTTGTTTTGTTCTCGGTTTGCGGTTTCAACACCAGGTCACCCAGCCGGGCAAAGTCCCGGCGGGAAAGAGGAAAGACAAGCGCGGCGGCGGCGCGGCGGGCGGCCTCGCCGGTGACCGCCACTTCGTTCAGCGCGGGGTGCAGGCCGGAGCCGCGCAGGCGTCGCACGGCCAGGCGCGAGGCTTCGGCTCCGTTGCCGGCGGCGGCGTGGCGGTGAATCATCGGGATGGCAGGCACCGGGGACCCGCCGCCGTTTTCACTGCCGCGCGGAAAGGCGAGGCGAAGCAGGCTGAAGAGGGCGGAGGGAACGTCGGGAGTAGCGCAGGTTTCCAACCTGCCGTATCGCCGACTTCCAGTCGGCAGGTCCTCCGAGCAAGGCGGCGTCGGCGGATTGGAAATCCGCGATACAGCAGACTGGAAGTCTGCGCTACGGGCTTCGCCCGTCCAGTCCAGCAGGCACAAGCCCCAGAGCAGGTCAGCCAGCCGCGCGTCGTCCGTGCGGCCTTCGAGGAACGCGACCACATCGGCCAGCGGGGCGAAGCAGCGCGCGTGGTCGGGCAGTTCGGACCGGCCGGCTTGTTCGGCGCGGACGAGGCGTCGCGCGAAGGTGGCGTTGAGCACGTCCACGAAATCGCCTTCGTGCCAGACCACGTCGTTGGAAGGCGACTCATCCCACGCGAACCAGCGGCGCTCCCCGCTGCCGCGGAGGGCAACGGGTTCGAGATGCTGGCGGAGCGGGAGGGCTGCCGGGCGACCGTCCTTGTCCTTGTAGATTCCGCTTACCGAGGCCAGCGCGGCGGCAAGGCGGAACTCGGCGCTGCCGTCGTCGGCCTCCCGCAGCCAGCGGGTGGAGAGGCAGGCGAGCGGGGCGCACTTCTGGACGGGCGGCTTGTCATTGCGACCGGTGGTCCAGGCCAGACTGCGAGCCAGGGCGGACTCGGCCTGGCCGACGGCCACGAGGACGGCTTGCAGGCGTGCCGGGGTGCCGTCTTTGCAGAGTTCGAGGATGCGGCTCTCGACCTGGCTCAACGCGCGGCCGACGGCGACGGGGACTTGCTTGGCTTGCTTGTCTGGTTTCGGCTTGAGTGCAGCAGCCCGCCTGAGGTCGTAGAGCCAGTGCTCCATATCGCCGAGTAGATCGGTGCGGGCGTTGCGGTGAACCTTGAAGCGCCCCAAAGGAGTGGCCGAAGTGGAGTCTCCTCGTCGAATCAGGAATCCGTAGCGAACAAACTCGTCGAGGCCCCGGTCGGTTCCGTTAGCACAAACGGCGCGCGCGAAGTCAACGCCTGTCTTGGCCGCTGTGTCGCCCACTTGGGCACGACCTTCGCTCAACACTGCCAGCAGCTCGGCCTTGGTTGTCGGGCGAGACCACAACGGCATCCAGAGCTCCTCGGTGTTCGACTTGTCCGCCAGCTCATCCTTGGCGGCGGCACTGGCGTAGCCGACGCCCGCTGCCCTCACGGCGAATGGATAAGCCATCCCTGAAGAGCCCGGCGCGCCATGCCGTTTCACGGCTGCCGCAGCGAAGAAGAGTGTGCCTTCAATGAGCAAGACAAAGTCCCAAGGATTGACCGAAAACGCGCCTTTGAAACCGGCGACTGAGTTGGGACCACCTGCGGAACCCGGCGCGTATTGACCAGCCAGCGCCTTGATGCGGCAACCCGGGTGATTGTCGGAGAACAAGGACGCCCGCAACCATCGAAACGAGCGGCCGCTTTCCACGTTCTCCCGGTCAAGCAACACTTCCCTGAGCCGCTGCATGAAATTCGAGGAGAAGTCAGCGTTGCCATCGTTGGCACCGGAACCAAGCAACGTGGTGTAGTCGGGAAACAGCCCGGTCTGCGACCGAGACCGTTTGCTCTCGGACGTAAGCACCAGCACGCAGTCAAGCCATTGGGCCGCGGCGTCCGACCAGCGATTACGCAACTCGATGAGCAGATCGTCTTTGGCGGCATCGTCAGGGGCCGAGTGCAGGTTTCGAGCGGCAAGGATTTCCCGCGTCAATGCTATGGCCGACTTGTAGGACCTGAACCGCGCGTCTTGCGAGGCAGCCAAGGCGTCGACAACACAGGTGGCCTTCGTGGGCTCGTTCCGCTTCCCCGTCTTGAGCCGTTTTCCACTCTCCGGGTCTTTCTCCTTGAGCTTTTCCTCGCGGTAATAAAACCCGCTCCCGCCATTCCACGGCGCGAGGATCGGCGTGGGCTGGTAGTGGCGCAGGAAGAAGTCGAGCAGGCCGTCGCGGTCGAGACGGCTGTGGAGGATGAACACGTCGCGTTCCCAGCAGCCGGTGGCGTCAGGGTCGCCGTGCTCGTGATCCTCGGCCACGAGGCGGAGGATGCCGAGGGCTTTGAGGTAGTGCGCCAGCGGAATGGGGGCGCAGCCGGGAAGGGGCAGGCGGTGGTGGCTCATGGCGACTGGGTGAGGCGGTCCAGGGTCGTGCCGAAGGCGGTCTGCTCCTGCGGCGTCGCAGTGCCGGCGACGATGTGGCCGGCCAGGCTGCGCAGGGCGGCCATCTGGTCGGGTGGGAGGCTTAGACCGGCAATGACTCGGCGGATGACGGCGACGAAGGTGTTGCCGTTGAAGTTGCAGAAGGGGGCGAGTTGATGGCAGCGGCGGCAGAGGTCGGTGGCTTCGGCCAGGGTCATTTCTTCGCGGTGACGGGATTCCCAAAGCCGGCGCGTGAGCTCGAAGCCGTCGCTGGTGGGTTTGTGCAGCGCGCCCTTCGGAAGGCAAAGCTGCCGGTTGGTTTCGACGATGACCGGCCAGGTGAACCGTTGGA
>CAYNCT010000139.1:0-8761 GCA_964396005.1 uncultured Verrucomicrobiota bacterium
TCTGCACTTCGGCGGCGGCCTCGAAGACGGCGCGGGCCTGCATCTCGGAGATTTCCGGATAGACGATGCCCAGGCGGCAGCCGCGGAAGCCGAGCATGGGGTTGAACTCGTGGAGTTCCTTGACGCGCTGTTTGATCTTCTCGACGGGCACGCCCATCTTGGCGGCCAGGTCCTGCTGTGCGGCGTCCTCGTGCGGGAGGAACTCGTGCAGCGGCGGGTCGAGGAAGCGGATCGTGGTCGGGGAAGCCGACTCAGCTAAACTGCCCAGTCAAATCGCAAGTCTGAATCGGAGGCTACGAGTCGGAAGTCGCCAACAGATGATCCTCACTCCGGTCCCCGCGCGTCTTTCGCCCATTCCCCGGCAACTCGGCCCTACATCGAATCGAAGGTATACCTCGGGTCCAGCGGTCCTCAAATCTGGTTTGACTGAAATAGGCAATCGCTTCCGCTTCCTGCCCGGGTTGATAAACGATCCCTTCCTTTGGCCGGCAGACCTTAATGAGGCGGTTTGGGCCGATTTCGAGGTTGCAGTGGCCATCGCCACAGAATGACCGGGCGGGGCACTGTTTGCAGCCGGGTCCAAAAAACGCCCCGGCGTCCGTCCTTCGAAAGCGAACACGAAGACCCTTCGGAGTTTCATAAACCGGCATGGGGTTGCCGTAGCCACCAACCGAGTGCCCTGTGCCGACAAAGCGATACTTGGCTGCGAAGTCTTGCTCAATCCCAGCCAGACTCACATAGCAATCCCGCCACAATTGGACTCCGGGCATTTCGCCGTGCCACAATTCCGAATACTCTGAGATGTCGAAGAGCTTCAGTTCCCGAATGGCCCGATTCTGTTCGCAGAAAGAAACAAGTTCAGAGACTTCGGCAAGATTCCACCGGCCAATTACAGACTGCAGACGCACCGGAATTCCGAGCCTTTCGAGGTCTTTCAAACCCCGCTGAACAGCATTGAAGTCACGCGCTGGCGAGGGGCTCTTGGTAATGGCCGCATACGTATCCACCCGCAGTGTGTGAAGCGAGACCTTCACCAAGTCAAAGTGGGCAGCCAGTTTCTCCGCGTAGCGGGAGATAGCGGTGCCATTGGTGTTGATGCGAAGATACGCGTTGCCCGACTGGTCTGCGGGCAGGGTTTTCAACAAGTTGCGTATGTGTTCGGCCAGGGGGAAGGTGATGTCCGAATTTAGCAATGGCTCCCCGCCGGTAAGACTAAAGTGCCGCACTCCGAGATAAAAGAAACGATCTGTGGCCGCCTTGTAAAATTCCAAATCGTCGCCCTGAACCTGTCCATGATCGCTCGCGAAATCACCGTCCACCTGGCAGAACACACAGCGATGATTGCAGGCGGGGGCTGTCGAAATTCGCAGTGAGGGAATACCCCCATTGGGAAATGACAGTGGAATGAAAAAGTTCATACAGTCAGTCACGAACAATTTTTCGAAAAGCGATGGCCGCAAACAAGGACACTAGACATGCGGCAGTCAAGGCCTCGAACGTGGGGAGCCAGGACCACAGCGCGCGCTGTATCCCGGACCTAACTTGCACGCCACTGAAGTCCGGCAGACTGTCGCTATAGCCGAGCGTTGTAAAGGTCTTGGCGCTGTAGTTGACGCAATCGGCCAATGCGAGCTTGGAAGTATTGGTCACACCGGCTTGGGGGCCTGAGATCTGCTGGGTGCCGTAAGTGATATTCCCAGCCAACCAGAAAATCCCGGCGAACACGAATATTGAGACGATTCCAACCCAAACCGGACGCAAAATGCGTTCCCCGAAACCAATCAACCACTGCTTAAACCAGAGCTCCCAAACGCGATCAGTGCGGCGCGGCAGAGCCAATCGTCGGCACCACCGCGCCCGGTAGAAAAGCTCGCCGGACTGCTCTCGCTGTCCAGCCTCTCGGACAAGCGATTGAAGCTGCATGTAAATCCGTTCCGCGGCAGCGTAATCAGCGTCAACTTCGTCACGCAAAAACGCGCGGTGTGGATGGAGCCATGCCAAACGACGGAATGGTAGGCGGGTCATCACGTCGGTTCGGACGAACCCATCGGCGGTTTCGATGCGAACGCCATTCAAATCGGCATCGCGGAGTAACGCACTTTCAAGCCACGCCCCGCGCAAGTCGGCGCCCGCCAGATTCGCGCGGAAAAGGCTGGTCCTGAAGAAGGACGCGCTTCGGCAATCGGCCTTCTGCAAGCTGGCGTCCTTGAGTTGAGCCCCGTGCAGAATCGCGCTGACCAGGCTGGCCCGGTCGAGGTTGGCCCGGTGCAGGTCGGCTTCGGTCAGGTCAGCTCCGTCAAAGCGCGCGCCGTCAAGCCGTGCCCCCGCGAACCGAACGTTGCGGAGATTGACGCCGGAGAAGTCGGCTTCCCTGAGATCACAGCCCTCAAAGTTGAACCCCTGCCATTCATTGGTGCCGCGGAAATCGAAACCGCGAAGATCTGGCCGCTCTCTGGGATCGTCCAGTGGGTGTTCGCTCGTGGGCGTCTGCGCTAACGCCCCGACGTTCCGTGAGTTCAGAAAGGATCCTCGGGTGGCCGTCCACGTGGCGTGGTCCTTCCATCGGTTCTGCCATTCTGCCGCCATACGAAAGGTCTCCGGTTCCGATCGCACCTCCGATTACCTGATGTCCCTGGTCCGGTCCACGGCCTCCTTGTGCAGGTCCTTCAGGTAGGCCGGGGCATTGGTCGTCAGGGCGATGCCCCCGTCCGCCAACCCGAACTCGCGGAGGCCTTGCAGTGGCCGAGAGGGATGGGTTTTCCACTCGCCCACGGTGGCGACGATGAGCGGCTCCAACCGTCGCATCACCGAGGTGAGCACCAACCCCGGCGCCTCGGCATCTTGGTTCTGGTCGGAGCCGATGGCGAACTTCCCCGTTTCCCTCGCCGCCTGGTAGATGCCCCCCGCCGAGCCGCCCGTGACTTGGAGGATCACATCGTGACCCGACTGATAGAGCGAGAGGGCCACCTCCTTGCCGCGAACCGGGTCAGCGAAACCCTTGACCGTGGCATCGAGAAACCGGGTGCTGACGGTGACCGTCTTCCCGTCCTGCTGGTTCGCGTATTCGACGCCGCGCTTGTAGCCCTCATCCCACTTCCGCAGCAGCGGGATGTCCATGCCGCCCACGAAGGCCACCTTGCCAGAGGCGCTCTTGCGCGCGGCCAGCACCCCAGCGAGGAAGGCCCCCTCCTGCTCCTTAAAGACCAGGCTGCGGATGTTGGGCGCATTGGTGTCCGCTGGCACGTCCACGATGGCGAACGTGGTGTTGGTGAACTCCCTGGCCACCGCCTCCATCGGTTCCTTCATCGAGAACCCCAGGCCGAACACCAGCCCATAGCCGTCGCGCGCAAAACGACGCAGGTGGTCGGGGAATTCGTCGGAATTCCGGGGCGACACGTGCGCAATCGCTACGCCGTGGTTCGTCTTCGCAGCAAGCAGCCCGGCATAGGCGCTATCGTTGACCGAGCGGTCCCCCAAACCGCCAACGGCCAGGACCAGCGCGACTTGATTCGCTGCCGATGGATCCGGCGGAGTCTTGCCACATCCTGCGCAAAGCACCGCCCCCACCGCGAGAAGCAGCGTGAGGCGAGACAGACTTGTCACCAAGATTTTCATATTACTTCGTTTTCAGTTTGCATGGTTGCCTTAACGCAATGCAGGCACTAATTTCCACTCATTCTCCAAGTCGTTCTGCCAGTCGGTCTTGCTGCTGACCGCGTCGCCAAAAAAACGCCGTCGGTAGCGCGGCCACGCACTACGAACCACCGGACGGAGAAGGATAGTCGAAGACGCGCTCTCACCGCAATCCCGGCTTACCCATTTGGCGATGCGCGTTTCGATGGCGCGCTCGACCACAAAGAGGACGGCGTCCTCCGGTTTGCCATGAGGAGGAGTGCCCGGCTTCGTGGCCGATGCCCAGTCAGCACTGATCACGAAGACTTCGCCTCCGGCCATCCTTGTTCGACGAACCGCGTCCAAGACCCCCTCCGAGGCGTTGCCGCAAGCTTGGCAGACAACCCCAGCTTGGTGGAAATCGAGGTAGAACTCAGCGAGTCGTCTGGCGGCCCACTTGTCTTGGAAGCCGGCATCTGTGGCCCCTACATAGTCGCTGGCAAATGAGACTCTTTTGAAGCCTTGATCATTCTTGTGCTTCTCGTTGTAGGCGTCCACGCCGCGCTTGAATCCTGCCTCCCATCGCTTGACCGCTGGCAACGGCGCTCCGCCCAAAAAGACGACGGAATGCTTGCCAAGCATGGCAGCAGCCTCCGCGGCCAAGTAGCCGGCAGGGGCAGCCTGCTCGTCTTCGTTAAAGGGAAGCCCATGAACCCGCGCCTGGTCACCTTCGCCCTCTTGGGGCGCGGGTTCGTCAATAATCGCCAAACGGGGCCACTCGCCTTTTCGTGCCGCGAACTCTCCAAATGGTTCGCGCATGAGCGATCCAATGCCAACGATGTGGGAGTGGCGCCAGGATAGCTTCTTCAACAGCCGCTGGGCGCGCTCCAGCGAGTTGCCTGGCCAAAAAGGCATGGAAACCCGCACCTCCGTCCCCCCAAAAAGCCGCCATGTGCTGAGCACATACTGGTTCACGGACGCATCCCGGCGGGGGCCACGCGCCAGGACGACGCCAATGCGGAACCGTATTGATGTCGGCGGCTCGTTCACCGGGCGCATGAGTTCCGATGGTATTTGGATACGCCCGCCTCGCCACAGCAAATATCCCACCACGGCCAGGAAAGGCAGCGCGAAAGGCAAAGCGGTGCCCAACGTGGTGGCTTGAAGCTGCGTTTGTGCGCCAGGGAAGAGACTGAGGGCCAGGCAGGCTAGTGCAACGCCCTGCAAGCGCCAGCCGCCGAGAATGACGGCCGCCACCGCCAAGTAGCCTCGATCCGCCACCACGCCCTTGGCGAAGCTGTTGACGTTTCCCAGCACCAAACCCGCCCCCGCCAGCCCGCAAAGCGCGCCGCAGACTACGCCCGTGCCAACCCGCACCCAGCGCACCGGAATCCCCGCCAGGGCGGCTTCGTTGGCGTCTTGGCCTGAGGCTGCAATCCAGCGGCTTGGCCTTCCGTGCTGCAAGGCCAGAGCGATAACCGGGAAGGAAAGTGCCCCCAGCAGCAAATGAACCGGCAATCCCACCTGGAACGCCCCCTGCCCAAACCACGCCGCCGCAGGGACGATGATCAGCGAAACGCCCCAAACGAGCCTGCGCACTTCCGCCCGCAACCACTTCTGTAAGGAAGCGCCAGCGCGGCGATGGGTCGCCCATATGAGCAGCACCACTCCACCAGCCGCAAGGCAGAAGGCAACCGTTCCCAGCGGCGCGCGGACTTGCAGGGGCGCCTCGATGACCGGTGAGAATTGTTCGCGCCCCAAGGACCATTGGGCGATGAAGAGAGCCCCTCCAGGGGCGAGTAGATTCAGCACGATGGCGTTGACCACCGCATCCACCCGACCAATCTGGACGAAGAACCAATGGAGTGTGCCCGCCAGCGCGCCCGCGAAGGCACCGAGGGCGAGTCCGCCAATCGCACCCATTCCCCAGCCCGCTTGCATTGCCGCGCAAGCGCCCACCGCCGCGCCCAAGGTGGCGAACGCTTCCAAACAAAGCACGCCGAGCCCGGCGCGCTCAGCGAGCAACGCCCCGCTTGCCGCGAGCAGCAGGAACCCGAAATTGTTCGGGGCGGCTGCCAGAACCTGGGCAATGAAGTCACAGAGGACCTGCATCAGTCAACGCTCCAAGGTTTGTGACGGTCATGCCACCGGCGGCACAGGAAGATCGCGGCCAGCACTACGGCATCCGCAAGAGCAGCGGTGTCGGAAGGCCAGGCGAACCGGGCGCTCAAGCCGATGGCGACCGCCTTCGCCAGCCCCAGGCAAAATCCGCCCCAGAGAATCCAACCAAGTCCCTGTCGCGAAGCGAACGCCAGCCCCAGCCCCAACCAGCCGAAGCCGGGGCGGAAGGCATCCGGGTAGTGGCGGACGTCCCCCAACACATGCTGCCAGCCCACGAAGCCGGCGATTGCGCCGCTCAAGGTCAGCGCCATCGTTTGCAGGCGCACGCGCGACCATCCCACGCGCTGGCGGTCGTGCGCCTCCGGATTCACGCCCACCCCCCGGAGCCACAGACCAGGATAGGTGCGGAAGAGGAACCACCACAACGCCAACAACACGAGGCTGGGTAAAACCAGGTCGGCTCCGGTCGCACGCGTGCCCTGCAGCAGCTCTGGCCAGCGCAGTAGAATGGAAGCCGACTCCGGGATTTTCACGGTGGCCGCCCCGCCTGCAGGCGCTCGCAACGCGGAGAACTGGAGAAGGAAGTTGATGAAGTAGATGACGGCAAACCCCAGGAAAAGCGTTGTCAGGACTTCATGGACATTCCGACGAGCACGCCCCCAGCCAGAAATCCAGCCAAGCAGAGCACCGAACGCCATCGCGGCCATTAGCGAGAGGGCCGTCCGCGCCGGATCAGGGCACCAGTGCATGAAGGGGTAGTTGCCGGCCACGACGGCAGTCACGAAAGCGCCCAGGCAAAGCTGGCCTTCGACCCCGACGTTGATCAGGCCGGCTCTGCCGGCTAGCGCCACGGCGGCCCCCGCCAGAACCAATGGGGTGGCGTAATGCAGAGCGCGCAGCAGCAAAGTGACCGGCGTGCTGATTTCGGCCGACAGGGCGTCGGCCCAGCGGATATCGCTGCTCCAGGCAAAGGGCACCGCCAGGGCCGCGACCGCGACGAGCGTGGCGATCAGGAGCAGGGAACCCGCCGTGAATGCGACCAATTCACTGGAGGGCAGCCGAAGCCAGATCGGCGTTCGATCAATGATGGAGTCGAGAACGCGGGTCAGCATGTTGCTCGGCCCTCCACAAAGTCGGCTTCCGCCTTACTTTGCACCACCAGCAGAACGGACAGGCCACGCGCCGCCTCCTCCCGCAGCACGGCCAGACACCGGCTGCGTGCCGGCTCGTCCAGGCTGGCAAATGGCGAAACGGCGATGAGAACGCAAGGTCCGCGCTCCAGGGCGGCGAACAGCAAAGCCTTCTGCTGGTTCCCGCCCGAAAGCCAGTTCAGGGGCTGCCACACGCCAGGAGCGGAGATTCCGGCGCGCTTGACGATCGTCATGGCCCGGTTGGTGGCCCAGTCACGATGGAGTCGCAGCGTTCGCTCATGCCCGGGGAGGTCCGCCCAAGGCGGCCGGTAAAGGAGGTTCTCGGCAAGGGACAACTCAGCGAACGCGGCGTCCCGAATGTCCGGGGGCAGTAACTGCACGCCCAAGTCGGCCATGGTTTTTGGACTCCAAGTGCTCTCGTGGCTATTCCCACTCGCATCAACCGGTGAGACTGTCAGGCCACCAATTTGCCCCGCTGTCTCGTTCTCACCTTGTAGCAAGCGTAGGAAGTCCTGACGCAGTCTTGGATTGCTCTGCCACGTATCGTGCCAAACCGCCTTCACTTCGTGGCTCTTGACGATCAAATCAACCCCTCCCAAGGGAGAAACTCTGCGCAAAGTCAATCGCTCCTTGGGTTGCGGGGAGTTGGCAAACACGCGTGGAGTCTTGGGTTCCCCAAAGCACTCCGCGCGCAGGCCATCAGCGGCGTTGGCGTTGGAGAGGCGGAGTGTCCCTCGCTTGAAGTAATACCGGTATCCTGGATCCGCATGACCAACCACCTCAGCGAAATCGTGGCTGATGAGCACAGAGGCAAGGCTTGCCGGCCTACCGGCAAGTTCCTTGAGCGTGCTCAGAACCCACTCGCGATTCTCTTGCGACAACCGGGTGGTGAGTTCGTCGAGCACGAGGAGCTTGGGCTGCCACCGAAGCGCGCGGGCGAAGCGTGAGAGGTAAAGGCCTTCCTTGGAGTTTCCAGCTTTCCTCACGCGCCGCATCGCTTCCAGGTAAGGCGCCCGGAATGGGCTGCCACGCTCTGGTGTGGTCCTTTCCGCTCCCAGCCTGGCTTCCGCGCTAAAACCCGCGTCGCGCGGGAGCAACTTGGTGGGGCGTTGCATCACGACGGCGACGCCGCGCTCCAGCCAATCGCGAGGCGACCGGAGCGAGCGACATTCGTGCCACAAACGGACGATTGCGTCAGGAGACGAAACCCTTCCTGACCAGAGCTCTCGCCAGACTTCCTTCCAGAAGGAGCCGACAAACCGGAACTGCTTCCCGTCAATCTCGACGACGCCCGTATCCGCCTGTTCGAGTCCGCTCAGAATTCGGACCAAGGTGCTCTTGCCGGAGCCGTTGGCTCCCACGATGCCGTAGCGCTTTCCTTCTTCAACGGTGAGCGACACCCCCGACAGCACCGGCAATCGCCCGTAGGTCTTGAAGAGGTTCGAGACCTTCAGGACCGGCGCCTGATTCGGTTGAGTTGAAGGCTCACTCACGACCCTTAGGATACCGGATTGCCGCACGAAGAAAAGCCTTCGTGCAGCAAAAAAGCCGCCCCGGTTGTCCGGGGCGGCAGAGAGGCGCTGGCCACGGGGGTCGCGCGGCTCCACGTGCCGGACGCCAAAGCGTCCGCCCCCTGTCACCTCGCGGTGAAGAAATCTACTTCTTCCGCACCGCCTTCTTGGCCGTGGCTTTGGCGGCTTCCTCTTCGAGCGCGGCTTGAGCGGCGGCCAAACGCGCCACCGGCACGCGATACGGCGAGCAGCTCACGTAGGTCAGGCCGAGCTTGTGGCAGAACTTGACGGAGTTCGGGTCGCCACCGTGTTCGCCGCAGATGCCCAGTTTGATGTCCGGGCGCGTGCTGCGGCCTTTCTCGACGG
>CAYNCT010000140.1:0-8742 GCA_964396005.1 uncultured Verrucomicrobiota bacterium
GATGCTGCGATGGGAGGTTGGTCGCTCAAGGCGGGAAAGGAGAACCGTTTTGGGGGCGTTCGGCAACTCCGGAGACGTGCCGAAAAACGGTGTGTGGTCTTGCGAGGCGCGCGGGAGTTCCCGCGACCGCAGTCAGGTGCCCCGTGCCTCCCCTACGGCAAATCAGAGCGGGCTGCGGCCCGCGTAGCCGGCGTCCAATTCGTGCCAATACTCGACGCCCGGCTCGCCTTCCTCCCAGCACAGAAACACTTCGCGACCGTCCAGAATCGCCGGGAAATCCAGCAGGCCCCGATCGAGGTCCTTGATTTGAATCTCGCGGCTCCGGAACTCCTGGAAGACCTCGCGCGTTTCGGCCAGGAGCCGCAGACAGCGATTGACCTGGTCGCCGCCGAGGTCCCGTCCGTTCTCGAGAGCCGTCGGGATGCCTCGCTGGGCGTGTTCGAGCAAGGTGGTCAGTCCGCGCAGCCGTTCGAGCCACTGCCGCACCTCGGGCAGCAGGGCGTCCGCCTCGGCGCGCGTGTAGTGACGGTTGAACCGACGCTGCATGTTAGCGAATCGTCCCGCGTTCCAGCTTCTCGCGGATGGCGTCGTTGGCCTCGATCTCGAGGGACTTCCGCCACGCGGCGCGGGCTTCCTCTTCGCGTCCCAGCGCCCAAAGAATATCCCCGTGGTGGTCGAGCAGGGTGGCATCAGGTTTCTCGATGCGCTGGAGCGCGCGCTCCATCCAATCCAGGGCCTCCGTCGTTTTGCCCTGCTTGAACAGCACCCAGGCCATGCTGTCGAGAAAGGCCGCGCTCTCCGGTTCCGCCGCCACGGCCCGGGCGATCAACTGATGGGCCTCGTCCAGGTTCACGCCCCGCTCGGCCCACATGTACCCAAGATAGTTCAGGGCCTCGGCGTAGTCGGGCGCCAGTTCGAGGCACCGGCGGAAGGCGGCTTCCGCCTCGTCGTATCTGCCGGCTCGTTCGCTGGCGGCGCCGACCTGGAAATAGAAGATGTGGTTGAGTCGTTCGGGATCGCCGCTCTTGGCCAGGAGCTCCGCCGAGGTGAAACTCTTGAGGGCGTCCGGATACCGCTTGGCCGCCGCCTGGACGATGCCGGTCACGAACTCGAGTTGGAAATTGTGTTTGAACCGCGCCCGCGTCTTTTCCAGCGTGCTCAGGGCCGCGTCGGTTTGGCCGGCGCCCGCCTGCGAAATGGCCAGGTCGTAGTAGGCCGGCTCGAAAGACGGATCCAGGGCCACCGCGCGTTCGAAGTGCGTCACGGCCTCCCCGGGCTCGCGCGCTTGTGCCGCCAGCGATCCCAGCAGGTAATGCACCCGCGGGTTGTTGGGGTTCTCGCGCATGACGTCGCGCAGCAAACGGCTCGCGTCAGCGCGGCGCCCCGCGAGGTAGTAAAGCTGGATCAACTGCTCCCGCAGAATCGCCGTCGCGCCGGGGTTGGCTCCGGCCTTTTCGAGCAGTTCTTCGTAGAGCTGGGTGGCCCGGTCCAATTCGCCGTTGCGGCGGTAGAGGTCGGCCATTCCGTGCAGCAACGAAGGTTCCGTGGGTGCCAGCCGCGCGGCCCGTTCCAGCAACCGCAGAACACGCGGCTTCGTGTCCGCGGCG
The DNA here is from genome assembly GCA_964396005.1 of uncultured Verrucomicrobiota bacterium. Taxonomy (GTDB): domain Bacteria; phylum Verrucomicrobiota; class Verrucomicrobiia; order Limisphaerales; family J093; genus JADJWF01. Next base: position 1,608 of record CAYNCT010000140.1, read on the forward strand.
GGGAGCGCACGCGATCGCGCGTTTCCCGAGAGCATCTCGGCCATGCCAATCAACTGCGAGGCATCCCAGTCGTCGCGAGCGATGGCGCGATCAATGACCGCCAGCGCGCCGGGAACATCCTTGCGCTCGAGCGCGAGGTACACGAGCGCATAGTAGGAGAAGAGCAGCTTCGGATCGCCCTTCAGGGCGGTTTCCTGGGCGTTGACGGCTTCGTTCGCTCGCCCGGCCTGGGCCAGGGCAGTCCCGTACCACATCCAAACCTGGGGTGATGCGCCGGCCCGGGAGGTTGCGGGTTCAAGCAGATCCAGGGCGCGGTCGGTCTGGCGCCGTTGCAACAGGCGCTGGCTCAGTTCGATCAGCAGCGGCTCGTTGGTTGGGTCCTTTTCGAGGGCGTGGGCGAAAGCCGCCTCGGCGGCTTCCGGCTCCTCGCGCAGGTCGTGGATGAGTCCGGTGGCGAAATACGCGTGAGCGTCCGCCCGGCGCTCGACCTCGGCCGACGTGAGCCGCGCCGTTTCCTGCGGGGGCTTGGCCGGAACGGGGGCGGTGGAACTGGAACGCCAACCTGATCGGCAGCCAGCCAGCAGCACCGCCAGCACGGCCATGCCCGCGAGAAGAACGGTTCGCTCCTGGAAAAGGGCTTTCACCAAATGACCAAGCGCAGCCCGGATCCAGGCCGGGCTGCGCTCGTGAGACCCACCGCGCCGGAGGGCGGCCGCGATTACTTCTGCCAGGTGCGCTTCTTGTGACGGTTCAAGCGCAGTTTTTTGCGGCGTTTGTGTTTGTTGATCTTGGCCTTCCGGCGTTTCTTCAATGAACCCATACAGTTTACTCTTCGCTGCGATTCAGTACACGACCTTGTTGAGGGGGTACTCGATAATGCCCTCCGCTCCGGCGGCCTTGAGTTGGGGGATCAATTCGCGAACCACGTGTTCGTTAATGATGGTTTCCACCGCCACCCAACCCGCCAGACTCAAGTTGGACACGGTTGGATTACGCAAGGCGGGCAGACTTTGCAACAACTTCGGCAGGTCGTCTGCCCGCAGATTCATCTTCAACCCCACCTTGGCCTCGGCCTCCAACGCTCCTCGCAGCAGCAACGCGATTTGTTCGATCTTGGTGCGCTTCCATCCGTCTTTCCACGCCGCGTGATTGGCAATCAGCCGCGGGGTCGAGGTCATCAGAGTGTCCACGATCCGCAGTTTGTTGGCCCGCAGGGACGACCCGGTCTCGGTGATGTCCACGATGGCGTCCACCAACTCGTGGGCCTTGACCTCGGTGGCGCCCCACGAAAACTCAACCTGCGCCTTCACCTTGTGCCGCCGCAGGTACGCCCGGGTGATGTTCACCACCTCGGTCGCGATGCTGCGCCCTTCCAGATCCTTGACCGACCGGATGGGCGAGTTCTCCGGCACAGCCAGAACCCAGCGCGCGGGCTGGCGCGTCGCCTTGCTGAAAATGAATTCGCCCACCTCGTGGACCTTCGAGCCGTTCTCCTGGATCCAGTCGTAACCCGTCAGCCCGGCGTCGAGGTATCCGTGCTCAACGTACCGACTGACCTCCTGGGCGCGGATGAACCGGATCTCCAGCTCCGGATCGTCCACGTAAGGGATGTAGGACCGGCTGCTGACCGTGATGTTGAACCCGGCCTTGGCCATTTTCTCAATGGTCGCCTCCTGCAAGCTGCCTTTGGGCAGCCCCAAACGAAGAAGGGTACGTTTTGTTTGCTGACTCATGGATCTGCGCGGCTGCCGGCCTCCCGGCGGCAGAGCCCCCCCCGGTCGGAGCCGGGAGGACGGATCGCCCGCGAAGGCGAGGATCGTCCAAGGATGCGGTCCCGGCGCAAGCTTGTTCTTTGGGCAGTCGCGATGGCGATTTGACTCAAAAAGATTGTTACCGAAGCGGGGGAATGGGGCTGCTGGGCAGCCCCGGTTGACTCAAAAATGGGTGTTACCGAGCCATGAACACCCCAATGAGCCAAAAAACCCGTCAGCAAATCCTCCCCCAGGTACGCCGGCGCTACCTGCACGCCGGGCGCCCCTACAAGTCCCAACGGGTCACCGAACTGGTCGAACGGTTCGGCTACCATCGCAAGACCGCCCTGCGCGCCCTGCGACCCAAGGCCCCCGTCGCGTGCGCCCTTTGTCCGCGGTCGGCCCAGGGAATACTCGCCGCAGAAGCTGCTGCCTCCGCTCGATACAATCTGGCTGGCGGCCCTCCAACCTTGTGGCGTGCGCCTGAGGGCCTGCCTGCCCGAGTGGCTGGCCGACTACGAGGCCGACCCTCACCGCCCGGAGGCCGACGTGCGTCAGAGTCTGCTCTCGGCCAGCCGCGCCACGTGGGATCGGCGGCTATCGTCAGCTCGGAAAACGGGCTTGCGGCGTTCGCTGCGGTTCATCGCTTGGTAAATCGCGCCTTCAAAGTCAATCCACAGCTTGCACGACAGGGCGGCGCAGAGCCCCATCCGTCAGCGAGTGTCCATGGTGAGAACAGACCCCTGGACGAATGGGTTGCTCTGGTGACACGAGACGGTTTCTCGGGTCTTCGGCATCGTCCAGGGCGAGAGCGACCCCGCCGTTGCGCGCGCGGGGGGCTCGTTGCGCGCGCGGGGGGCTGCAAGTACGGCAGCCCGACCACAGTCACCGGCCCGCCGACAACGGACGGCGCAGCATCAGGGCGCGGGCACCGGCGCGGTCCAGACCTCGACGGCCGTGCGGACGTTGGGCGGCACGTGGACCGCGACCGTGCCGCGCACCGGGTTCTCGCTCCGGTTATCGAGCGTCAGAGCGTACTCGGTCGCCGCCCCGGCCTCCGGCACCAACCGCACACGAACAGGCACCACCGCCCGAAAATCACGCGCCTGCACCTCGATCTCCTGGGTTGCCGGGCTGCCAAACGGGAGCTCCAGAAAGACCGGTCCGGAATCCGCCGCGATGTCCTGCCCGGCAGCCCGTACCAGGTCCAGACGAGGGAGGGGCGCCGGGTTCAGCGTCATGAAGGATCCGATGCTGACCGCGGCGACGGGTTGGAACGTAAAGTTGAGTTCACTCGCTTAACTGAGGTCGTTGGAGTCAATGCGAATGCGGCCAAAGTAGGCGTCCGCAGTACCGCCTCCGCTGGCCACAGAGAGCACGGCTCCAAAGGCGCCCGCCTCCCGTTGGCCGATCACCTGGGGGGCCACGAGCCGGATCGCCCCCCCGCTGCCCACGCTCCTAACCGCCGAACCGTAGTTGTAGCCGCCGGTGGCCAGGATCCGTCCGGACGCCGCGACGCGGATGGAAGTCGAGGAGGCGATGAGAATGGCTCCGCCGCCGCCGCCGCCCGCACCCGTGGGGCTGCCACCGCCGCCTGAACCGCCGATCAATGGCAGGAGGAGGGCATTGCCGTACGGTTGTGCCAATTCGGCGGGAGCATCCGCCCGGCGATTCGCGAAGACCCCGTGCCGCAACGCGAGATCCACGTTGGTCGGTCCGCCCCCCGGGCCGGCGCCGGCGCTGGGCGGCAGGTTCAACCGGCCCGGGTTCCCGCCCGCGAAACCGCCGGGACCACCAGCGCCTCCCCTGAGAGCCGTGCCGTCGCTGCCACTGACGTCAACCGTTCCGCTGATCAACACGTCCCCCGTGGCCAGCAGTCGGACCGGCGTATTCTGGGCATTGGGAATGAACCGCAGCGTCGCGCCGCTGTTCACCGTGATGGTCGTGCAGTGAAAGACCCCATCCGCCGGCATCGCGAGCGTCGTGTTAGTGGTGATCTCAAGCGGGCCGTAGGACCCATCGCTGCCAGACTCAAAGGCCTGGACTTGCGCGCCCACCGTCAGGCCAGCGACCAGCAGGAGTGCGGCGGGGAGAGTCAACCGGTTAATGAGCAGCGTATGCTTGGTTTTCATGGATCGTTACGTTGCAGCGTGAGTGGCGGCTGGCCCCGGGAGGTTCCGTAGTGGATCTCCGCGGCCGGTTCCCAAGCCGGCCGAGCCAGTCCGACAGGTTGTTGCGGGGCGGCGTACTGACCGGCGCCCGGCTCCCAGGCTGGCCTCGCGAGACCGGCGTGCGCCGGAGCGATCGAGAAGAGCCACGGCAGACTGCGCGGATCGGTCGGGCGGCTGCCGAGCGTGATCTCGGCTTCGTCATTCCAGCCGTCGCCATCGGTGTCCGGGAGCGTTGGGTCGGTGCCGAGCAACATCTCCTGAAGCAAGTTCAGCGCGTCACCGTCCGCATCTAGCGCGGCATCGCTGCGCCCGGTCTGGAAGGTGTCGGCCTGGGCGGGCTCCGTGCCCGCAAAAAGTTCAAACCGCGCCGTCAGCCCGTCGCCGTCGGCGTCTTCCTCCCCATCCGGAATGCCGTTGCCGTTGGTGTCCGACTGGGAGGGATCCGTGCCTGACACCGCGAGCTCCCAGGCATCGGGCAAGCCATCACGGTCGGTGTCCGTCATGTCCGCCGGCCCGGCGACGCGGAACACGGGCGCGAACGAGCCCGTGAGCGCATGGCCGGCCAGATCGGTGAGTGCGGCACTGATCTCGAGGCGGTAACGCCCCGGCGGAAGGGGCGCCGCCAGCGAGACCACCAAGGCATCGCCCGCCAGACGCAGCGTCTGCGTGGCCACCGACGGCAGGGTGTCATCGTCGGTGTCGAAGATGCCGTCGGGTCCGGCCGCCCGGGCGACCACGCTGGTGCTCGTCACGGTGGTGGGATCGAGCCGCTCGCTGAACAGCGCCACGATCTCGTGCAACGCGCCGACGGGTTGACCCGAGGTCGGCGACGTCCGCAGCAGTCGCGGCGGGGAACTGTCAGGCAGCACGGTGATCGGCAGCGGCGACGAGAGCGCAGCGTTTCCGGCGATGTCCACCGCCCGTGCTGTTAACGAAGGGCGCACCGGCCGCCGCGGGTGCGCGGAAGCGATGGCGGAAGGGAAAACTGGTGTCGGTATAGACGCGAGTGTCATTGACGAGGAACTCCACTTCACGCACGGCGATGTTGTCCACCGCCTCGGCCACGAGTTCGACCCAACGATCAGGCTCGGTCGTCGTGCCGCCCGCATCCCGCCGGACCGTCACACTCGGAGCGATGCCCGTCCGGTCCGGCGCATGGAGATTCAGCACCTGCACGCCGGCCTGGTGGTCCGCCGCGTGAATGAATCCCTGCCGGCTGAGGACCGCCCGGGTGATGCCGGGGGTCGCCAGGGTCGCCAGGAAGCCATCCGACCCGGCGGGCGCACCCAGATCGTAAAGGCTGACGTTGTCATCCACCGGCCTGATGCCCAAGTTCACGCCCATGGCGGCCACGCCAAGCGAGCCGTCCGGGCTGATGATCTGCTTCCAATGAAGCTGGCCGGTCTCGACTCGGCGCCGTAGTTCTGGCGCCGGGCCGGTGGTCTCGAACACGTTGAACCCGGTGCGGTGCGTGGCGAAGACGCGGCGGCCGTCCACGAACAACCGGCTGCGACCCCCGAAAGGGCTGGGCTGGGTGCCCTCGCTGGGAGCCTGACCCAGACGCCTCAGCGACGCGCCGTCCCACTCGAACAGGTGCACCGTCGCCGCTGCCAACGCCGCCACCTGGCTGCCGAACACCACGACATCTTCCACCTTCTGACCGCTCACCGGGAGACGGTCCAAGATGACGCCAGCCTCGAGATTCACGGCCAGCAGTTGACCGCTGTCCAAGCCCGCAAACGCCACCGGATTGGCCACCGCCACGCCCCAGACCGGTGTACCGGCACTGAGGCGGGCGCGCGGCGTCGCGAGCTCGGCAACGGGCCGGCTCAAGTCCAGCACCGTGAGCACGCCACGACTGTCGCCGCCGACCGCCCAGTGGCCATCCACAGCGACCGCACGGGCCAGGCCGGGCGTGGGAAGGACGGCGACGCGCGTCAGATTCAAACCGTCCACCTCGACCACAACCAGGCCACCGCCCGAATCCGCCACCACTGTGTAACGTTCGTGTGCGGCCAGGTCTGCGGCTTCACCATCCGTGTCGACGGCAGCGATGATCCCCGTGCTTAGGGGTCCGGCCACGCCGGAGGCCAGCGCCGCCAGCAGATCCTCGCGGTCGTTTCCGCCCTGACCATCGGTATCCTGGTTTAACGGGTCGAGGAACCCGATGACCCACTCGCCCAGATCGGGCAGGCCATCGCCGTCGGTGTCCGGGTGGTCCTCCACCCCGGTCAACTCTACCTTCGGCATCTGGGTGACCGAGCCCGACGGACCCGTGCGAAAATGGGTCTTGCCATAGAGGTTGCGGGAGGGATCGAAGAACTCCGCCAGATAGAGCGCCTTGGGCGCCAGGGCAGCGAAGGGCAGTCGGCCGTCGCCCAGCATCCGCCCGTGCTGGGGACTTCGCACCAAGGGTGTCCCGAGGAGGTCCAGGTCGGTGTAGAGCAGTTCCAGGCGGAAGAATAGGCGGTCCAGATGATCAAGCGGTGCGCTGGTGCCGCGCCGTTCGAGTTCATCGAGGAACGCCGCATGGGCATCGGGCAGCGAGAATGCGGTCGCCCCCAGCGCCTCCAGCTCGGCAAACAGATCCAGCAATCGTCGAATGGCCGCACGCATCTGGTCGCGGTCCTGAAAATCGGTCCGGCCCGCGGCGGCATGGGTCATCAGGCCCTGCTGATAGAAAGCAAAGGTCCGGTTGTGGTAGTCGGCCATCTGGTCAAAGGCCGCTGCGGGGAAGCCGGCCGGGCGCGGAGCCGCTTTCCAGGCGGCCAGTTCCTCGGGTGAAAGGGGCACGCCCCCACTCGAGTTCGGGGCAGCAAAGGCGACGAATTGTCGCAGGAGCTCGGTCACCTGCCGTTGTTGCTCAAGCCAGCCGCCCGCTTCGACGTGGACCGCCTCGACCCACACGCTCGAACCGGTCAGCAACCGGAGGATCTCGGCATATGCCTCCACGATCCTCAGATGGAGCTCGTAAACCCGCCAGACGACTTCCGAAGCTCCCTCGACCGGACCGTGTCGACTGGGCTGACCGGCCGCGGCCAGGGCGGCGGGAAAACAGGCGCGGGCGATGCTGATCGCTCCCAGCCCACAACCGACGGCTTGGCCGACAATGGGCACCGACTCCAACAAGCAGCCCGCGATGCCGAATGAAGTGCCCATCAGGCTCATCCCGCAGCCGAAATAGTCGTCGGTGAATTCGCCGCGCGAAAAGTC
>CAYNCT010000141.1:0-8671 GCA_964396005.1 uncultured Verrucomicrobiota bacterium
CCACCACCGGCTTGCCGGCCGCCAGGGCCTGGGGCAAGGCGCGCGGCAAACCTTCGCGCAGCGACAGGTGGACCAGCGCGTCCATGACGCCGACATACCGGGGCACCTCCTCCGGCGCGACCAGGCCCGTGAAAACGAAATGCCCCGCCAGCCCAGGCGAGCGGGCCAGCGATTCGAATCGCCCCCGCCACCGACCGTCGCCCACGAGCAAGAATTTGACCTGCGGGCAACGCCGGATCAGCTCCGGCGCGATCGCGAAAAGGTCGTCGTGCCCCTTGAGCTGAAACAGCCGGGCGATTTTTCCGATGACGAAGTCGTCCGGACCGAGCCCCAGCGCGCGCCGCAGTTCTGGATTGTTGGTGGCGGTCAGGAACGGACGCAGATCAAAGCCGCTGAAGATGCGCGTGTATTGCTCGGGTGTCCCGATCCCGGCGGCCAGGTATTGGCGCGCCATCGCCTCGGCGACCACCACGAAGTGATCCGTGATCCGCCCGGCGCGGCACTCGGCATCGGTAAAGACCAGGTTGGCCAGCCGCCCCTGAAACGGGCCGAACGACGGACCGTGAATCGTGTGAATGATTCGCGGCGTCCGGGAAGCGCGCGCGGCAAACCGGCCCAGAATGCCCGCCTTGCCACTGTGGGTGTGGACGATGTCCGGACGTCGTTCGCGCAGCATTCGCGTGAGCTGCCGCCAGGCTTGCACGTCTCGCCAGGGATGAACCGGACGGACCAGGGAGGGCACCACCGTCAGCAGGCCGGGCGGATCCGTCACCCGTGACTCAAGGGACCCCTCGGGGCCGGTCGTTGGCCCTGCGATCAAACCCACCTCGAAGCCCGGCAACCGGCGCAGACCGAGCACGGTAGCGATGGTGTTCTCCTGCGCGCCGCCGACGATGAGCCGGGTGATAACGTGCGTGACGCGCATCGCGCCCGTCAGCCCGCGCGGCCGCCTCGGGCCTCGCGCAGGCGTTGCTCCACGGCGCGGTATTCGTCGGTGTTTTTGGGCGCGGTCTCCAGATAGCTCTGCCAGTGGCGGATCGCCGTCGCGGTGTCGTTGCGGCGCGCGGCGATTTCCGCCAGCCCGTACTGGACCGCGTGGGATCTAGGTAACGCCCTCACCAGCGCCAGATAGTCGCGCTCTGCGCCGTCCAGATTGCCGAGCTGCAGGTGGGCCGTCGCGCGGTTCATCAACGCTGGCGGATAGTCGGGCGCGACCTCGAGCAACCGGTTCATCAGCCCGACCACTTCGTCGAACTTCTTCTGCTGAAACTTCACCACGGCGAGATTGAGCAGCGCCCCGCGGTCGTTGGGATCCAGGGCCAGTTGACGCTCCAGTTCCGGCACGGCCTGCTCGAATTCGCCCCGGGCGAGAAGGATTTGGCTCAGGCCGAAAGAGGGCAGCGATTTGTTCGGGAAAGCGGCCTGCAGCTTCCGCAAGTCGCGCTCCGCGCCCTCGACGTCTCCCGCCGTGAAGCGCGCCATCCCCCGCGCGTAACCGGCCAGCAGCGCGATCACGGAATTGGTCGGAAACCATGTCTGCACCCGGCTAAGTTCGGTAAAGCCCTGGCGGTAATTGCCACCCTGCGCGAACACCCAGCCGACCTGGGCGGTAAAGGCCGGACTATCAAACGGCCCGTTCATCAGGATCAACTCGTCCCACGTCTGGTAGCCCGACTTCAGCGGCGGGAGTTGATTGAAGTCGCGGTCCGCCAGGGGTTGTCCGCCGGCGGCCGCGGCGGCCAGTTCCTTGTTGAAGTCGAGGTTAACGCGCGCCTGGTCGCTGTACGGATTGAGCTTGAGCGCCAGTTCGAACTGCGCCGCCGCCCGCTGCAACTCCCCTGCCCGCTGCAACGCCACGCCCCAGTGATTCAAGGCGCGGGCATAATAGGTGCGGAGGTAGTAGCGTTCGTTGTTCGTCTCATCCTTGACGGCTGCCAGACGCTGCAGCGCGGGTTGCACCCCTTCCCAGAACGTCTGATTTTGTTGCCGGACTTCCTCGCCGAGCGGCAGCGGCGCTGTCGGATCCGGGGGACGCTGTTTCAGGGCGAATACCAGCCCGTGCGGTTCGGCGTAGAGCGTCTCGAAGTAATAGCCGAGGCTGGGATGGAGGTAGAAGACCCGGTTGGTTGCCGCCAGCGAAGTCACCAAATTGGCGAGGAAGGACGCCGGCAGCGGCTCCGGCAGCGTCTGGGCATCGGCCAATGGCAGCCAGCGGTCCGGGTGACGCTTCGCCAACTGCGCGTGGTAGGCGTGATAGGGCAGCAGCGAGGAACGCAGCAACACATGCGAATGGTCCGCCTTGCGCCGGTGCAGCGCCGCCTCCGCGAGCATCAGCTCCGTGGGCGTATCGGCAATAAGGTACGCGCCCTCTTCGGGCAGGTTCAGCACCATCGCCTCGGCCATCTGCGACAACGCCCGCCCGTCGTTCTCGCGGAGCACGCGAACGTTCTTGTAGATCAAGAACAGCGTCGTACCGGCGGCCATCAGCACCACCAGTGTGGTGACGGCTTGCAGCGCAAACGAACTGGCCGCGGTGGGCCGGCGCCACACGCGGCTGGCAGGCTGCCGCACCACCAGCAAGAGGTAGCCGGAGTAGTAGGCCAGCCCCAGGGCCGCCAGGAAGTAAAACGGCAACAGCGCCATCCCGAAGCCGAGCCGGCGCGGACCCCATTGCAGGTCCAAAAACGCGGTCAAACAGAGCGCGAGCATCAGCACATGGATCAGCCCCACCACGAGCCGCGTGGCCGCGGCGCCGGCGGCGTTGGTGTCGCCGGGGTTCGTCTTGGTCCGTACGCCCATGACCAGAACCGGTACCATCACCTGCAGGGCAAGCAACAAAACCACGTAAGGCGGGAAACTCGCCAGCGACTGCTTCTGCAATCCAAGCACGTTCCTGAGATACGCGCCAAAGCCAAGGTCGCTCACGCCGCTGAACGTTCCCACCAAGGGCAGCACCAGGTAGAACGCGAGCCCCGCCAATCCCAGCAACACCATTCGCACCACGAACCGCAGTTGGAAAAACTCCCATCCCTTGATCCACACCAACGCGGCGAGGAACACCGGGAAGAACGCCATCATGGCGTAGTTGTTTGTCACCGCCGCGCCATAGATCACCGCAAATTGCATCAGCCACCCTTCCTTGCGCTCGACCCGGAACTCAAGCAGACACCGCACCAGCCACGCGAACAGGAACAAGTCGAGCATCTCGCCGGTGGCGGCGGTGGCGTGCTCCCAGAAGGTCAGTTGCAAGCCGCACGCCAGCACCGCAAACAACGGCGGCAGCCAGCAGAGCGGAATGGTCAGGAACCCGTTGGGATCCCGCTCCCGGAGGCGCGCTTCGCGCGTCCGGTCAAACGGCAACAGCGCGATGCACCGGGCCAGCACTCCGAGCGTCGCCGCTGCCAGCACGGCGGACAGAGCATTGAGCGCCAGCGGCAGGTGAGCCGGCGCCAGGAGTTTGAACGGCAGCGTCAGCAGGAAATAAAGCGGTGCGTGGGCCGGAGCCGTCCAGTCCCAGCCCGCCACGCGGGCCACGGTGGGCAGGCTTTCCAGCCGCACCCAGCGGTTCAGCGTGAACAGGTACACGATCAACATCACTGCCGTGACGATCCACGGCAGGCGTCCACGAACAAAATCCGCGGCGGTCGGCGACTTCGGTTGCATCGGCGTCACGCCATTTAGTTCAACCCATGCCTGCGCCCGCGGCAAGGTTAGTTTGGCCGTCCCCGGCCGCGCCCGGCAGCCGCCGCAAATCCGCCACGCATTCCACGTGCTGCGTCTGGGGAAACATGTCGAGCGGGTCCAACCGCACCAGCTCGTAACGGCCGTCCGCACACAAGGCCTTGAGGTCGCGCGCCAACGTCGCCGGATGACACGACACGTGCAGGACTTGCGCGGGCCGCAGGCGCCGCAAGGCCTCGAGCGCGGCGGGCCGGCATCCCGTGCGCGGCGGATCCAGGATCAGGGCCGTTCGCGCCGGGTCGAACTTTTCCAGCAGCTCGGGCAGCGCGTCGCCAACGTCAGCGGCCAAAAACTCCCCGTTGCTGACCCGACGGAGCGCCGCATTTCGGCGCGCCGCCCGGATCGCCATGCGGTCGTATTCGACCCCGACAAAGGCCTCGACATCCGCCGCCAGTTCCAACGCGAAAAAGCCCACGCCGCAGTAGGCATCCACGAGGAACCTCGCCCCGGAGGCCCGCAGCCGCTCCCGCACGGTGTTCACCAGTTCGGGCAACAGAAAGAAGTTGTTCTGGAAAAACGAGTCCGGCGGCACCTCCCAACCCTCCGGCTGAATCCGCAGGGCTACCTTGATTCCTCCCTTCGGCGGCGGATGGCGGCGCACCGCCCGAATCTGCTCGTTCAACGCGGGCTCCGCGATTGCGCACTCCTCGATGTCCTCCACCAGGCCGCAGTCGTGGCGCAAAAAGCCGATGTTTAATCGCTGCTCCGGCTTGTTCCACTGGCTGCGGATCAACAGGCGATTGCGGTAGCCGTACGGTTGCGGACACCCCCGGACCGGCTGGACCAATCCGGGGTCAAAGCCCCCCAGCCGCTGCATCAGGTCGGCCACCTGCTTCTGCTTGAGGCGAAGTTGTTCCTCGTACGCCACGTGTTGATACTGGCAGCCCCCGCACCGGGCGAAGTAGCGACAGCGGGGCTCCGCCCGCAGGGAGGAAGGGTGGATCACCCGCAGCAACCGGGCGCGCGCGAAGTGCTTCTTCACCTCGGTCAATTCCACCTCGACCTCCTCGCCGATCACAACGAACGGGACGAAGATGACGAAGTCTGCGACGCGCGCCACGCCGTCGCCTCCAAACGCGATGTCGGTGATCTTGACCACGTAACGCTGCCCGAGAGTCGGCGGCGGCAGATGATCGGATTCGTGTTGCATCGGGGACAGACTGCCAGACCTGCAGCCGCGCTGCACGTTCGGAGAGACGGTTTCCCAGAGCGGAAGCCCCGCAGTCGGCCCGCCGCCCTTCCCCCCCCTCCTCCGCCTATGCTTGACGGAAGCACCAAACCGGGCAGGACGCGGGCCGCTCAGCCTCGACGGGACACCGGGCCGCAATCGCCTATTCCCGGGAAGAGCAAACGGCCTGAAAAGCAAGCCGGAGCGTCCTCGATCGAAGGTGCGAATTCGAGCTTCCCGCCCGACCGGGTTGCGCTAGCTTGCCCCCATGCTTCACCCGATCACCCTCTGTTGCGCCGGGCTCGTTGCTCTCGCGGTCAGTGCCGGAGCCGCGTCGCAACCTCCCAACATTCTGTTTATCATGACGGACGACCACGCGGCACACGCCATCAGCGCCTACGGCAGCCGGATCAATCAAACGCCCCAACTCGACCGCCTCGCGCGCGAAGGCATGCGCCTGGACCGCTGTTTCGTGGTGAACTCGATCTGCACGCCCAGCCGCGCCGCCATCTTGACGGGGAAGTACAGCCACAAGAACGGCGTGCCGGTGTTCAACCGCTTCGACGGTTCCCAGCCCCATGTCGCCAAGTACCTGCAAGCCGCCGGCTACCACACCGCCTTGATCGGCAAATGGCATCTGGGCAGCGAGCCCACCGGCTTCGATCACTACATCGTCCTGCCCGGTCAGGGACTGTACCACGATCCAGTGTTTCTCGACCGTAATGGCCGGCGCGCAATTCAGGGCTACGCCACGGATATCATCACCGATCTGGCGCTGGAAGCGCTGGACAAGCGGCCCAAGGACAAGCCGTTCTTCCTTTGCCTGCACCATAAAGCGCCGCATCGGGAATGGTCGCCCGGCCCGAAGCACGCCACGCTTTACGACAACGTGGACATCCCCGAGCCGCCGACGCTCTGGGACGATTACGCCACGCGTACCGACGCGGCCCGGGAGGCGACCATGACCATCGCCCGGCATTTGAACAACCGGGACCTGAAGCTGCCTCCGCCCGCGGACCTCGCCGGCCCGGACCGGCAGCGCTGGCTCAACCAGGTTCCCATGGAGGTCACCGCCGAGATCCGTGGGCAGCGGCACACCCTGACCGGCGAGGCGCTGGTGAAGTGGAAATATCAACGTTACATCAAGGACTACCTCCGCTGCATCGCCTCGGTGGACGACAACGTCGGCCGGGTTCTGGACTATCTCGACCGGCAGGGGCTCCGCGACAACACGCTGGTGATTTACACCAGCGACCAGGGCTTTTTCCTCGGGGACCACGGCTGGTATGACAAGCGCTTCATGTACGAGGAATGCCTGCGGATGCCGTTTCTCGCGCGCCTGCCGGGAACCATTCCGCCCGGTTCGACCCAAAGCGCCATGGCTTTGAACATTGATTTCGCGCCCACCTTCCTCGAACTGGCCGGCGTGCCCGTGCCCGCTGACATGCAGGGCAGAAGCCTCGTCCCGATCCTCAACGGCGGACGGCCGCCGGACTGGCGGACCAGCATGTACTACCGTTACTACCACGATCCGGGCCATCACAACACGCGCGCCCACTACGGCGTCCGCACCGAGACGCACAAGCTCATTTACTTCTGGAAGAAGGACCAGTGGGAGTGCTTTGACCTGGTCAAAGACCCCCTCGAGCTGCGCAACGTGTACAACGACCCGGCGTACGCCAACACCGTCGCGGCGCTCAAGGCGGAGTTGAGCCGCCTGGAACGGGAGGTGGACGACCGCGATGAATTCGCGGATTCGCTGCCGCCAGACGGCGTGGACGGCCAGAGTTTCACTCCGGCGCCCGGCCGCTGAAGGAGTAGCTCCATGCCCTGGCGAACCTTGTGGCGGCTGGTCGTCGGGCTCACGCTGGCGAGGAGCTCTCGCGGTTGGACTTCCGACGTCCCCGCTGACCGGCCGAATGTGCTGCTGATTGTGGCTGACGACCTGGGGTTTTCGGACCTCGGTTGTTACGGCGGAGAGATTCACACGCCCAATCTCGACCAACTTGCCCGGGAAGGTCTGCGCTTCACCCAGTTTTACAACACGGGCCGGTGCTGGCCGACCCGGGCAGCCCTCCTCACCGGATATTATGCACAACAAGTCCGGCGCGACACGGTGCCGGGCGTGCCCAGCGGTGCCCGCGGAGTCCGTCCGTCCTGGGCACACCTCTTACCCGAATTGCTGCGGCCCTGCGGCTACCGGTCGTATCACTCAGGAAAGTGGCACCTGGACGGCCCGCGCTTGCGCGCCGGCTTCGATCGTTCGTACAGCGTCGAGGACCACGATCGTTACTTTGGGCCCCGGCTACATTTCCTGGACGATCAGCCGCTGCCCGCGAGCCCCACGAACCAAACCACCTACGTCACCACCTTGATCGCGGACCACGCCATCGCGTTTCTGCGAGAGCATACAACCCACCACGCCGGGCAACCGTTCTTCCACTATCTCTGTTTCACGGCGCCCCATTTCCCGCTCCAGGCGCTCCCGGAGGACATCCGCCGCTACGACCGGACCTACACCCCCGGCTGGGAGGTGGTGCGCGAGCACCGCGCCCGCCGCCTGGCGGACCTTGGGCTGGAGCATCACGTGACGCCGCCTTTTGAACCGGACGTCGGCCCGCCCTATCACTTTCCCGAGGCGTTGCTGCGACTCGGTCCGAACGAAGTGAACCGACCCATTCCGTGGAGCCAACTCACCCCCGCCCAGCGCGACTTTCAGGCGGCGAAGATGGCGCTTCATGCGGCCATGGTCGAACGCATGGATCGCGAAATCGGGCGCGTCCTCGCGCAGCTCTCAGCCATGAACGTCCGCGAGGACACGCTGGTCATGTTCCTCTCGGACAACGGCGCGAGCGCCGAGATCATGGTGCGGGGCGACGGTCACGACTCCGGTGCCCCGGCCGGCTCATCGGCAACTTTCCTCTGCCTCGGCCCCGGCTGGTCCACGGTGTCCAACACCCCCTTCCGTCGGCACAAGACCTGGGTTCACGAGGGCGGCATCGCGACGCCGTTCATTGCGCAGTGGCCACGGGGCATTCGCGCTCGCGGCGAACTCCGCCACACGCCCGCGCATGTTATTGACGTGGTGCCGACGGTTCTGGAATTGGCCCGGGCGACCGCCACGTCCCTGCCCCACTCGAGCGGCGCGCCACCCCGGCCGGGCCAGAGCCTGGTGACGGCGTTCCGTCGAGATACAACTCTTCCCCGCGCCCACTTTTGGTGGCAGCACGAGGGCAATCGCGCGTTGCGCCAGGGGGACTGGAAGCTTGTCGCGAGCGGGACCAACGCCGCTTGGGAACTGTACGACCTGGGCTCGGATCGCGGCGAAACCCGCAACCTCGCGGCGCAAAAGCCCGACAAGGTGGCGGAAATGGCGTCCGCGTGGCAGCGTCAATGGGAGGAGATTCAGCGCGTGGCCCGTGGCGCGGATGAGCCTTCCCCAGACAACTGACGCTTTAAGCTGCCCGTCCCGGCAACGGCCGCTACCCAATCTGCTGCCACATTCTCGCCCGGCTGAGGCGCGGAAGACCAGCACGCCTGAGAGCCGGAGGCTTCGTCCAAGCCTCTCGGCTCCAAGGTGGCAACTTCCCCAGCCGCGGGCATCCCCGGCGGGCTATTTCGCGTAGCGCTTCTGGAACTCCGCTTGTCGTTCGGCCCTCGCCTTGGCTTCCGCCGGGTCCATCTTGTTGAGGTACCAGTTGTGATTGGAAGCGTTTAGCACCTCCTGAAGCCTCTTCTCCAAAGCCTCGGCCACGGCTTTCT
>CAYNCT010000142.1:0-8410 GCA_964396005.1 uncultured Verrucomicrobiota bacterium
GGTGCAGGGCTTGATCGGCGCTCAGTACGTCGTCACGGCTTCCGCGGACCTGGTGGAATGGCAACCCGCGGGTCAGGTGCGGGTCGAGGGCTATGAACCCACGGCCGAGTTTGCCCTGCCCGAGAAGGAGAATGCCCGGTTCATTCGACTCCACACTTTGGAACGGTAGCGCCAGGTTGCCGGGGACTCAGCTCAGCCGGAACGATGCAGCAGGTCTTTGGTGGAACGGCCAACCTGGCCGTTCTGGGCGGCAACTTGCCGCCCAGCCGTGCGCCCGGCAGCCGCGCATCCTCCAGTGGCAGACTCATGCGCTCGACGGTCGGGCGGGGCGCGCGACAGAACGCGCCAATGGCCTGTTCCGCCCCGCATACAATTGAATCGCTCCGGCTCAGCGGTGGATGCCCGGCTCACCGCGTCACCGGGCCGGAACCTCCCGGCCACCCGGGCGGTGCAACAGCGCGGGCAGGAGCATCAGCACCGCCGCCAGCGCCGCTGCGAAGGCCGCCGCCGAGAGCAGACCGAAATCCCGCACCGGTGGAAACGAGGAGCACCAGAACACCAGGCACACGGCAATGAGAATGAGGCTCGTCCATACCAAGGTGCGTCCCTTCAACGCCAGCGTCTCCCGCAACGCGGTCGCCGGCGGGGCGCCCGCCTGCCGTCGCTCCCGCCAGTGAGTCAGGAAGTGGATCGAGTCGTCCACCGCAATGCCGAGGGAGACGGCAGCGACCATGACGGTGATCGAGTTGAGCGGCAGTGCCGCCCAAGCGGCGAGGGCGATCACCAGACTGACCGGAAGCAAATTGATGCCCAGCGCCAGCAGCGGCAGCCGCCACGAGCGCCAGAGCAGCGCGAGGGTCGCGAAGATGACGACCACGGTCAGCCCGGCGCTGCGCAGCAGGCTTCGCCGGATCTGCCGGTCGGCATCGAGCAGGGAATGGATGCCCGCCGCGGCAGACACCGTGACCGCGGACGGTCGCTCGCGCTCGGCGAACGCCAGCACGTCGTTCACCAGCGCCAGGTAGCGGGTCGCCGGCAGGTCGCGCGTGCGCAAAACCAGTTGCGCCGTCCGGAAGTCGGCGTCGGTGAGGCCCTTGAGGAACGGAAACTCGTAGGACTTCAACGCCACCACGAACAGGCGCGTGAGCAACGGATTGGCCGGCAGGCGGAGGGCCTCGCTCGAGCCGCCCTCCCACACCTGATTGATCATCGCCAGCAGCCGGGCATACGAGTACGCCCCCGCCAGGTCCCGCAAGCCTTCGGCGTGGCGGTGAACGGACTCGAGATAGCGCAGGAAACCCGGGTCGTTGGCACCGCCTGCCCGCCCGGTGTCGAAGGCGATGGCCACCACGTTGATGCCGCCCCACACCTGATCCAGTTCCTCCAGCGCCTGCCGGGTCGGGCTGGCGGGACTGAGGAATTCGACCGCGCGGATGTCGGTGCGAAGCTGCGTCAAGCCGGCCACCGCCAGCAACAGTGCGCCCCCCGCCGTGGCGAGGATCGCGCGCCGCCATTGGGCGGTGAACGCCACCCAGCCGGCCGGCCCCGGCGGCGCGCCGCAAGCGTCCGCGCGCGGCGGCGGCGGCAACTCCGGTTGGGGCCGGTCCGTGAGCGCCAGCAAGGCCAGCGTGGGACCGTACGTGAGCAGGTGAATCACCAGCAGACCCGCCGCCCCCAGCAGGCCGAACGTGCGGATGGGCGCCAGTCCGCTGGTGGCCAGCGAGAGCAGCCCGGCGACAGTGGTCAACGTGGCGAAGGACGACGGCTTCCACGTCAGGCGGACGGCTTCGGCCAGCGCCGCCGCGGGGCTTTGCCCGGCCGCGAGATTTCTTTGCCGAGCGGTGAGCAGGTGCGCCAGCAGCGTGAGGTGAAGGCCGGAGAGCAAAGGCACCAGCAGCAGCGTAAAGACGGTCAGGCGGGCACCGGTCGCGGCAGCCAATCCCGGCAACAGCGCCAGCGCGAACGCCTGATTCGCCAGCACAAACAGCACCAGGCGCCAGGACCGGAAGGTGAAGCCCAACACGCCCAGCACCACCGCGCCCGCCACAGGCACGAAGCGCCGAAGGTCCCGCGCCAACGTCGCGCGCAATTCCTCCTCGATCAGCGGCAGCGCCAGCACCCGCGCGCGCACGCCCTGCGCGCGGAACGGCGCGAGAGTGGCAGTGAGCACCGCGCCCAGCGCGCGCCGGTCGGCGGCCGTCACCGCGCGGCGTCCGAAGGTGACCGTGACCAACGTGTGCCGGCCATCCGCGGCGACCAGCAGATTCCGGACGAGCGGATGCGTGAGACAGAAGTTGCGCAGTTCGGCCAGTTCGGCCCCGGTGGCGCCGGCCGACACCAGCGGCACCATCTCGAAGGTCAGGCCGCGGCGAACCGGCCGGACCGCGTGGGTGAGGCTGTGAACGCCGACGACTCCCGGCTGCGCCGCAAAGGCGTCACTGACGCGCCGTACGACATCCAGCCCGGACGGCGAGAACAAATCCTCGAGTTCCAAACTGACGACCACCGCCTCGGTGTCGCCGAGGATCTCGCGGACCTGCTCGTAGCTGGCGAGGTTGCGCTGGTCGCCGCCCAGAAGGACGCGGGTCTCGGCCTCGAACTCGAATCCGGGCAGCCGGGCCAGCCACGGCAGACACACCACGGCCGCGATCAGCAACGTGGCCCGCGGGAAGCGGAGGCAGGGATGAAACGCGCGCCCGGACACCTCGGCGGTGTAACAGCGGGCGACGGCTGAACCAAGCCGTAACGATTCGATTAAATGCAGGGTGGCACGGCCACGGGCCCGTTCGGTCGGGCGCCCCGCCCGACCGTCGAACGCACGAGGCTGCCACTGAAAGGGGTGGGGCTTCCGAGCGCACGGCTGGACGGCAAGTTGCCGCCCGGAAAGGCCCAGTTGGCCGTTTCACCAAGGACCTCCTGCATCGTCCCGGCCAGGCGGGAATGCAGCCGCGCGCAGATGACGGCCGGCGCGTCCCGGGCGGCTTTTTGATGCGGTGGGCCGCGGGCTTGTTTAGGTTGGGGCCGGTGGCCAGTAAGCCTCGGAAACACCGGCAATCCGTTCCCCGTCCGTCGCGACGGGTCGGCGCGTTGATCGTTGCCGCTATCGTTCTGGGAGCCGCGCTCTTGTTCTGGTTGCCGCGCGAGCGCGTGCCGGAAATAACGCCCCCCGCGGCCGCCAGCCCGCGATTCCAACTCGAGCCGCAGGCCGCAGCGTACGCGAAGTATGCGGGCTCGGCGAGCTGCCGCGACTGCCATGAGGAGGCCTACACCCTCTGGCGCGCTTCTCATCACGGCCTCGCCGAACGGGCACCGGCGGACGCGCTGGACCGCGCCGGGTTCGATCCGCCGAGGGAATTTACCCACGGCAGCCAGACCTCGCGGGTTTTCACCGCCAGCGATCGTTTATGCGTGGCGAGCGTGGGGTTGACCGGGGGGATGGAGACGCATTCGGTCGAGCGAGTGATCGGGTACCTGCCGCTGCGGCAGTTTCTCGTGGCGGCGCCCGGCGGGCGGCTGCAGACGCTCGAAGCGGCCTATGATCCGGTCACCAACGAGTGGTTCAACGTGTACGGAAACGAGGATCGCCAACCCGGTGAATGGGGCCACTGGACCGGACGCGGCATGAATTGGAACTCCATGTGCGCGGGATGTCACAACACCCGCGTCCGCAAGAACTATTCCGAGCGCGAGGACACCTACCAAACCGCGATGGTGGAAATGAGCGTGGGCTGCGAGGCCTGCCACGGACCGATGAAGGATCACAACGATTGGCAGCGCGCTTTCGGCCGGTCGGGGCAGAAGGACCCGACGTTGGCGCCGTTCCCCAAGTCGCGGTGGGTGGACACCTGCGGCTCGTGCCACGCGCGTCGGTCGGAGCTGACGGGCGATTTCGTGCCGCGGGACGGTTTCTTCGATCACTACCTGCTAACGATCACTGACGAGACGGACACGTATTTCCCGGACGGTCAGGTTCGGGACGAGAATTTCGAATACGCCTCGTTTCTCAGTTCCAAGATGCATGCCGCGGGAGTTGGGTGCGGGGATTGTCATCAGCCGCATTCCGCGAAGACCATCCTGCCCGGCAACTGGCTCTGCCTGCGGTGTCACGACGGCAGCCAGACCAATGCGCCGGTCATCAATCCGGTCGCGCACAGCCGGCACAAGGTTTGGGGCTTTGATGCGGCGGGGCAGCCGGAGAACCTGGACCTGACGGCCTACGACCCGCGCCGCCTCCGCGAAACGGGCGGGGAATGTGTGAACTGCCACATGCCGCAGACGCCCTACATGCAGCGACACTGGCGGCACGATCACGGCTTCACCATCCCCGATCCGCTGCTGACCAAAGAGCATGGCATTCCCAACGCCTGCAACCGCTGCCACCTCGACCAGACCGTGGACTGGTCCATCAAGTGGGTGGACCAATGGTACGGGGCGAAAATGGACCGGCCGACGCGCGCCCGGGCGCGGTTGATCGCGCAGGCGCGCGCGGGCGAGGAGACCGCGCGGGCGCCGTTGCTCGCGCTGCTGGGTGAAGAGAAGATTCCTCATTGGCGGGCGGCGATCATCGAACTGCTGGCCCGGTGGGTGGATCATCCCGAAGTGGCCGCTGCCGTGGAGGGCGAACTCGGACACTCCGAGCCCTTGGTTCGCTCGAAGGCGGCCGCCGCTCTCGCCCCGTTGGCCGACACGCCGGGCGCACGGGCCAGCGAGGCTCTCAGGCGACGGCTGACCGACCCCGTGCGCGCCGTGCGCGTGCAGGCGGCTTGGGCGTTGCGGCTCGAGGAATCCGCTGGCGGCCTGGCCGGAGCCGAGTGGCGGCACTTCCTGGACCTCAACGCCGACCAGCCCGCCGGGCAGTTCCAGCAGGCCGGCCGGGCCTTCGCGCGCGGGGACCCGACGGCGGCCGAGGCGCATCTGCGCAAGGCTGTCACCTGGGATCCGGGGTCGGCCGCTTTCCGCCACGAACTGGCGATCGTCCTTGGCGCCCTGGGCCGCCCGCAGGAAGCCGTGGCGCAACTGGAGACCGCGCGCCGGCTCGCGCCGCGGGAGGCCGAGTATGCGTTCAAACTCGCGTTGGCAGCGGCGGAGGCAGGGGAGCCGGCGCGCGTCCGGCCGCTGCTCGAAGAGGCGGTACGGCTTGAACCCCGCCACGCGCGTGCCTGGTACAACCTTGGCCTGGCCCGGAGCGCGGCGGGCGATGACACGGGCGCGATTGCCGCTCTGCACCGGGCGGAAATGCTGCAACCGGCCGACGCCGAATTCCCCTACGCGCGCGCGACCATTCACGCGCGACGCGGCGAGCTGGAGGCGGCTCGCGATGCGGCCCGGCGGTGCCTTGAAATCAATCCCGCTCACGCTGACGCGCGCCGGCTCGCGGACTTGCTCCCGCGCTGAGCCCGCAGTGCGGCGGGAAGTTGATCCGCGGCCGTAACGGCGCAACTGACTGCGGCACAGCGGCAACGGTCCTCCGACGCCCGCCGCGGGCCCGGGTCCCGCCGGTAATCCAAGATGCTTTTTTTCTTGTACCGGCCTTATCCGCTGGTATTTAAGCCGCAAAGATCGCAGCGACCCGTGACGGTGGCGCGACTTTTCAGTAACAAAACAAAGTGCCCAACCTATGAGAAAACGACTGACCCCACAGACCAGAATCGCCTTCCCCTTGGCGGCGTCCGTGGCGTTTGGGTTGACTGTGCCGGCGACCTCGCAGGCCCAGGATGCCAGCGCTCCCGCGGAGCCTGAAAAGATGGAGAAGGTTATTGTCACCGGCTCCAACATCCCGACCGCGGAGACCGTTGCGATTGCTCCGGTGGAAGTTCTCAGCGCCGAGACCATTGAGCGGTCGGGTGCCGGCGGCAACCTCGAGATTCTGACCAAGAAACTGCCCTCCACGGTGGGCGCAGGCAACTTCGGCATGTCCCGCGGTAACGGCGGCGACGGCACCGTGGGCGTCTCGCTCCGCGGTATCCCGGGCGGCACGTTGCTGCTGATCAACGGTCGCCGCACTGCCAACCAGGACCTGAACGCCATCCCCCTCGGAGCCATTGAGCGGATCGAAATCCTCAAGGACGGCGGGTCGTCCATCTACGGCGCGGACGCCGTGGCCGGTGTGGTGAACATCATCATGAAGAAGAACTTCACCGGCACCGAGGTGAGCGCCCGTTACGGCAACACCACTGAGTCGGACACCGGTGAACAGACCTACACGTTTGTCACGGGCACGGTCACCGAGAACACCGCGGTGACCATTGGCGGCAGCTACTATCGCGCGAACTCGCTCTACAGCGCCGACCGGAGCCGGTCGCGGCCCGACCCGACCGATCCCGGGCAGACCAGCCCGACCTCAATGCCGGGCCGGGTGCAGACGACCGATCCCAGCGCGCCGGCGGCCTTGCGCAGCCCGGGCGTGGTTTATCGCGGCGCCCCGGGAACGAGCGGCACCAGTGCTTCGCAATACACGAGCTTCAGCAACACCACCGACCGGTTCAACTATGGTTTGTACACGCCGGCGATTCGGGATTCGGAACGTTACAGCATCTTCGGCAACGGCGAACAACGGATCTCGGGCGAATGGTTGAAGTTCTTCACCGAAGCCTACTACACGAAGAGTTGGAGCTACAACCAGTTGGCCCCGGTGCCGATCGTGTTCCAGTTCAATTCCACGCCCACGTCGCCCAACGGAATCGTGGTGCCGGCCGATCACCCGTACAACGTCTTCGGCGTGCCCATTGACCGCATGCGCTACCGCCCGACCGAATTGGGGCCGCGCATTGACGAGCAAGACTACGACATCTTCCGCTTCGTGGCGGGCCTGCGCGGCCAGATCGGGGACAGCTCGTGGAATTACGAAACCGGCCTGCTGTTCACCAAGCAGGAGGGTGTCAATCTGCAGGGCAACGACCTGAGCCGGGCCGGGCTGGAAGAGCGCATCAACGAAAAGGATCCCGCGCGCGCCTTCAACCCGTTTGGCAACGCTGCCAACAGCAAGGAGGTGCTCGACGCCATCCGCCTCAACCACTACTCCTTCACGGAAGATCAGTTGTTCCTCTGGGACTTCAAGGTCAACGGGGAAGTGCTGCAACTGCCCGCCGGTCCGCTCGGTCTTGCCGTGGGAACCGAGTTCCGCGAGGAAAAGGGTGACTACATGCCGGATTCCAGCCTGATTTACGGCAACGTGGTCGGCTTCAATTCCTCCCAACCCTACTCCGGGCAACGCGAGGTGTGGGGCGGCTTCTACGAAATCAACGTGCCCATTCTCGGGGGCGAGGACTTCAAATTGCCCCTGTTCCACCACCTGAGCGTTAACCATTCCGGCCGGTTCGAGGACTACTCGGATTTCGGCGATACCTACACCCCGAAGGTGGGGGCGATGTGGAAGCCGATTGACGACACCTTCGTCATCCGCGGCTCCTACTCGGAATCCTTCACGGCCCCCGGGTTTGGGGACCTTTACAGCCCCTCACAGGAGAGCTATCCGGAACTCCGCAACCCGGTCAAGTTCGCGGCCGGAGACCCCGACTACTTCGATCAGATTCGCACCTTCTACTCGGGCAATCCTGATCTGAAGCCCACCGAAGCGAAGAACTACACGGTCGGCGGCGCCTGGACGCCCTCGTTCATCCGCACTCTGACGCTCGGCGTGGATTGGTTCCGCATCGAGCAGGAGGGTGTTCCCGGGTCCGTGGACCAATACATCCTCGACCAGAACTACGCGGATGGCGGTCCGTTCAACCCCAACGCCAAATACGCCGATTTGATCGTGTTCGATCCGGCTACCTCGGTGTACACCACGCTCTACGCGCCGACACTCAATTTGAGCCAACGGAACATCGAGGGCCTGGACTTCAACGCCATCTATCAATGGGACACGGACAAGGCGGGCGTCTTCACCCTCTCGGGCAATGCCACGTACTATATGACGTTCGAGCAGGAGAACATCCCGGGCGATGGTCTGCAGGACCGGCTTGGGGATTTCGTGGATCCCTCCCAATCCTTCGGCCTGGGCTCGCTCCCGCGGTTCAAGGGGCAGTTCAGCCTGTTTTGGGACTATCAAAAATTCCAGTTCGGCGTCACGGCCAACTACATCAGTTCGTACCTGGATGACAAGGCATCGGGCTTCGACCGGGAGATTGACGACTACCTGACGTTCGACCTCCAGGCCAGCTACACGCTGCCGTACGATGTCCGGCTGACGGCCGGTTGCTTGAACATTGCTGACCAGGAGCCGCCGCTGGTGCGCGGGGCGTTCGCCGACAACTATGACCGCGACACGCACGACCTGCGTGGCCGGTTCTGGTATGTCCAGGCGAGCACGAAGTTCTAAGTCAGGGATTCCTCCCACAAACCGGGGCCGCCGCGCGGCGGCCCCGGTTTTTTGTTCTCGGGTGGCTCCCCAAGAGTGCCTTGCTCGGTG
>CAYNCT010000143.1:0-2706 GCA_964396005.1 uncultured Verrucomicrobiota bacterium
TCACCGCCAACAGCATGAACTGCCTGATGGAAGCCATCGGCCTGGCGCTGCCCTATAACGGAAGTGCCCTGGCCAGGAGTTCCCAGCGGGAAGCCCTGGCCCGGCAGGCCGCCGGCCTGATCCTGGAACTGGTGGAAAGGAACCTGACGCCCCGCCAGGTGGTCAGCGCCGAGGCGATTGATGATGCTTTTGCCCTCGACATGGCCATGGGGGGTTCAACCAACACCGTCCTGCACACCCTGGCCCTGGCCCATGAAGCCAGACTGGATTATTCCTTAGAACGGATCAACCAGGTGGCGGCCCGCGTCCCTCATCTCTGCAAGGTCAGCCCCTCCGGTCCCTGGCACATGGAGGACGTGCACCGCGCCGGCGGGGTGCCGGCCATCCTGAATGAGTTAATCAAGGCCGGTTTGCTCCATCCAGACCGCCCGACCGTCAGCGGGAAAACGCTACGCGCCAGCCTGGCGGGGGCGGAAATCCTGGATCCCCAGGTGATCCGTGAGGTGGCGCATGCCCATTCCAGCAGCGGAGGCCTGGCAATCCTGTTTGGCAACCTGGCTCCCCGCGGTGCGGTGATCAAGGTGGGGGGCGTGTCTGCCGGCATCCGCGAATTCCACGGCCCGGCTGTGATTTTTGAATCCCAGGAGGAAGCCATGCAGGGCATCCTTGCCGGCCGGGTGAAAGCCGGGGATGTGGTGGTGGTGCGCTATGAAGGCCCGCAGGGCGGCCCGGGGATGCAGGAGATGCTCAGCCCGACCAGCGCCATCATGGGGATGGGCCTGGGGGAACAGGTGGCCTTGATCACCGATGGCCGTTTTTCCGGCGGCACGCGCGGCATCTGCATCGGGCACGTCTCGCCGGAAGCTGCCGCCCGCGGCCCGATCGCTGCTCTGCGCCCCGGGGACCGCATTCACATTGACCTGGACCACAAACGATTGACCGTGGACCTGCCACAGGCAGAGATCCGCACCCGCCTGGACAGCCTGCCCGCCTTTCAATTGAAAAGCAACAGCCGCTGGCTTCGCCGCTACGCCTGGTTTGTCACCAGCGCAGATACAGGCGCAGTCTTGAGAGACCCCTATCACACAGAAGGAGATAACCCATGAACTTTACCGGTGCTCAAATTGTTTGGGAATGCCTGGTGCGCCAGGGAGTAGAGGTGGTATTCGGTTACCCGGGCGGGGCGAACCTGCCGCTTTACGATGCCATGCTGGATTACCCCATCCGCCATGTCCTGCCGCGGCATGAACAGGGCGGCGCACACATGGCGGACGGCTATGCCCGCGCCAGCGGCAGGGTGGGGGTGGCCCTGGCGACTTCAGGGCCTGGTGCTACCAACCTGGTCACCGGCATCGCCACCGCCATGATGGACTCGATCCCGCTGGTATTCATCACCGGCCAGGTGGTCAGCAAGCTGATCGGTTACGATGCCTTCCAGGAAACGGACGTCACCGGCATCACCCTGCCGATCACCAAGCACAATTACCTGGTCACGGACGTGCACGAGATCAACCACGTGGTGCGTGAAGCCTTCTACATCGCCCAGACGGGCCGCCCAGGCCCGGTGCTGATAGATATATCCAAGGATGCCCAGCAGGCCTCGATCCCGTGGACCTATGATGACAGCCCGATTCGGCTGTCTGGTTATCGGCCAGTGTATCACCCGGTCAGCCAGGACATCCAGCGCGCCCTGGAGATGATCCGCTCCGCCAGGCGCCCGGTCATCCTGGCCGGGCACGGTGTGCTGCAGGCGCGCGCCATGAAGGAATTGCTCCAATTCGCCGAAACGGCTCACATCCCGGTCGCCATGACCCTGCTGGGAATTGGCTGTATGCCGGCCAGCCACCCGCTCAACCTGGGGATGATGGGGATGCACGGCGAAGCCTGGGTGAACCATGCCATCCAGGAGGCCGATTTCCTCCTGGCCATGGGCATGCGCTTTGATGACCGGGTCACCGGCAACCTGAAGAACTACGCCCCCAACGCCCGCAAGATTCATTTCGAGATTGATTCGTCGGAGGTCAACAAGAATGTGAAGGTGGACCTGGCCCTGGTGGGTGACTTGCGTGAGAACCTGCAGCAGCTCCTGCCTCACCTGGACAGCCTGGATCATGCAGACTGGCTGAAGCACATCGAAGAACACCGCGGGGATGCCTCGGTGCGTGACATTCAAAACCTGCCCGACAACGGCCACCTGTATGCTGCTCATGTCATCCACGACCTGTGGCGGGCCACCCAGGGGAAGGCCTTGATCGTCACGGACGTGGGTCAACACCAGATGTGGACCGCCCAATATTACCATTTCGACGATCCCGACATGTGGATCACTTCCGGCGGGCTGGGGACGATGGGTTTCGGTTTGCCGGCCGGGATCGGCGCCAGGATCGCCCGCCCTGGCCAGGAAGTGTGGGTCATCGCTGGAGATGGCGGTTTTCAAATGACCATGGCGGAACTGACCACGGCCGCCCAGGAGAATGTCAAGGTCAACGTGGCCATCATCAACAACGGCTACCTGGGCATGGTGCGTCAATGGCAGGAATTTTTCTATGAAAAACGCTATGCCGCCACTCCCATGCGCAGCCCGGATTTTGTCAGGCTGGCCGAAGCCATGGGCCTGACCGGCCTGCGGGTCACCCGGCGTTCGGAAGTCATCCCGGCCGTTCAGCAAGCCCGCCAGGTGGAGGGGACGGTGGTGATTGATTTCCG
>CAYNCT010000143.1:2716-8389 GCA_964396005.1 uncultured Verrucomicrobiota bacterium
CGTGGAACAGGAAGATTCGGTCTATCCCATGGTGCCGGCTGGGGCAGACCTGCACCAGATGATCCGCCGGCCAAAGCCCAGCGTCCTGGTGGAAACTTCCGATTCATTTTAGCCCTTCAGGAGAAGAACGAAGATGCAGCATACATTGGTAGCCCTTGTCGAAGATAAACCCGGCGTGTTGAACCGCATCGCCTCGCTGTTTCGCCGCAGAGCCTACAACATCGACTCCCTGACGGTTGGCCGCACTCACCAGCCCGGCGTCTCACGCATGACCATCGCGGTTACCGGTGATGATGTCCAAATTGAGCGGTTGATGGCTTACCTGTACAAGTTGGTCAACGTGATCCAGGTGCAAGACCTGGCCGCCATGCCCAGCGTCCACCGCGACCTGGCCATGATCAAGGTCAAGGCCTCTCCTGAGAACCGCACCCACATCATGCAAACGGTGGACGTGTTCCGCGCCCGCATCGTGGACGTGACCAACGAGTCCTTCATTGTTGAGGTCACCGGGGATGAAGAAAAAATCGAGGGTTTGATGGAAGTGCTCAAGCCCTTTGGCATCATCGAAATGGTGCGGACTGGAACGGTCAGCATGGCGCGCGGCGCTAACCCGAACCCCTCCTTCAGCACCAATGGCTTTCACCCCTAGCGTAATTACACCCTACTCCAGGCAAAGGATGGATGAAAGGATCATGGCAAAGTTAAATTTTGGTGGAATTGAAGAAGAAGTTGTCACCAGGGATGAATTTCCCCTGGAAAAAGCCCGCCAGGTGCTGGCAAACGAAGTGGTTGCCGTCCTGGGATACGGGGTGCAAGGGCCGGCCCAGGCTCTCAACCTGCGCGATAACGGCATCCGGGTGATTGTTGGGCAGAAACCGAACAGCAAATCCTGGGAGAAGGCCGTGGCGGATGGCTGGGTGCCGGGGGAAACCCTGTTCCCGCTGGAAGAAGCCGCCGAACGCGGCACGCTGATCCAGTTCCTCGTTTCGGATGCCGGCCAGAAGTTGACCTGGCCAGCCATCAAGCCCCGCTTGAAGCCCGGCGATGCCCTGTACTTCTCCCACGGCTTTGCCGTGGTGTACCAGGATCAAACCGGCGTGGTGCCGCCGGAGTACGTGGACGTCATCCTGGTCGCTCCGAAGGGCTCCGGGCGCAGCGTGCGCCAGAACTTCCTCAACGGATCGGGGATCAATGCTTCTTTTGCGGTTGAGCAGGATTACACCGGCCGGGCGCGCCAACGCGCCCTGGCTGCCGGCATCAGCATAGGTTCGGGTTACCTGTTCCCCACCACCTTCAAGCACGAAGTGTACAGCGACCTGACCGGCGAGCGCGGCATCCTGATGGGCGCCCTGGCCGGCTTGATGGAAGCCCAATATGCCACCCTGCGCTCCCACGGCCATTCTCCCTCCGAAGCGTTTAACGAGACGGTCGAAGAACTGACCCAGAGCCTGATCCGCCTGGTGGCGGAAAATGGGATGGATTGGATGTACGCCAACTGCTCAACTACTGCCCAACGCGGCGCGCTGGACTGGCGGCACGAGTTTCGCCGGGCGGTTGAACCCGTTTTTGAGCGCTTGTACCAAAGCGTCGAAAAAGGAGAAGAGACCCGCATCGTCCTGCAGGCCAACTCCGCCCCGGATTACAAGAACCGCCTGCAGGTGGAACTGGACGAGATGGGCAATTCCGAAATCTGGCAAACCGGGAAAGTGGTGCGTTCGCTGCGCCCCGAAAACTGGCAGGACTCCCCGGCAGGAGGGCAGGCCAGATGAACGAGTTTGTGCGCATTTTTGACACCACCTTGCGGGATGGGGAGCAGTCTCCCGGGGCGACCATGACCAGCGCCGAAAAGCTGGAAGTGGCGCGCTCCCTGGCCCGCCTGGGCGTGGATGTGATCGAGGCTGGTTTCCCGGCCTCCTCGCCGGACGACCTGGAAGCTGTGCGCCGGATTGCCGTCGAAGTGGGCAGCCTGGAAGGCGCGCCGGTGATCTGCGGGCTGGCGCGCGCCGTGCCGGGCGATATCCACAAATGCTGGGAGGCTGTGCGCCAGGCGCGCAAGCCGCGCATTCACACGTTCCTGGCCACTTCTGAAATCCACATGCAGCATAAGCTGAAGATGACCCGCGAACAGGTCGTCCAGCGTGTGGCGGAGATGGTGGCCCTGGCCCGCAGCCTGTGTGAAGATGTGGAGTTCAGCCCGGAAGATGCCGGCCGCAGCGATCCTGGCTTCCTGTATCACGTGCTGGCAGTGGCCATCCAGGCCGGCGCATCCACCCTCAACATCCCCGATACGGTCGGCTACACCACCCCGGAAGAATTTGGCGCGCTGATCGCCGGCATCCGCCAGCATACCCCAGGCATCCAGAAGTGCATCGTCTCGGTGCATTGCCATAACGACCTGGGCCTGGCAACCGCCAACACCCTGGCCGGGATCGCCGCCGGCGCCCGCCAGGCGGAGGTGACCATCAACGGCATCGGGGAGCGGGCGGGCAATACCGCCCTGGAGGAAGTGGTCATGGCGCTGCAAACCCGGCGCAATACCTTCCACCTGTCCACCCGCATAGACACCACCCAGATCACGCGCCTCAGCAAGCTGGTCAGCAACTACACCGGCATCACCGTCCAGCCGAACAAGGCCATCGTGGGCGCTAACGCTTTCGCCCACGAGGCGGGCATCCATCAAGACGGCATGCTGAAGAACAGCCTGACTTACGAGATCATGAACCCGGAAATGGTCGGCGCTGTGCAGAGCAGGCTGGTGCTGGGCAAGCATTCCGGGCGGCACGCCTTGAAAGCCCGCCTGGTGTCGCTCGGTTATGCCCTGGACGAAACTGAGGTCAGCCTGGTCTTTGAACGCTTCAAGGCGCTGGCTGACCGCAAGAAGGTCATCACCGATGCCGACCTGGAAGCGCTGGTTTCGGACGAGCTGTACCAGCCGCGCGAATTTTTCAGCCTGGACGGCTTGCAGGTCACCTGCGGCACGATGGGCATGCCCACCGCCACGATCCGCCTGAAAGACGCCCTGGGCAGCATCCATGTCCAGGCCTGCGTCGGCACCGGCCCGGTGGATGCCTCCTACAAGGCGATTGATGCCATCGTCCAGGCCCCCAACACCTTGTTGGAATTTGTCGTCCATGCCGTCACCGAGGGGATTGACGCCCTGGGCGAGGTCACCGTGCGCATCGAGAGCGCCACAGACCGCTCGTCCTTGAACGCCCAAACCGAGAGCGATACCCCGCGCACCTTTGGCGGGTACGGCGCAGATAGTGATATTGTCGTCGCCAGTGTGAAAGCCTACCTGGCCGCGCTGAACAAATTACTGGTGGCCATTGGCAGGTATGGCCCGCTGGAAGTGCCTGCAACTTTGCAGGTGCCTGCATAGCCAGTAGTCCGATCGTAAACCTTTTAATCCAGGAGGAACCCATGCAAAACCCCAACGCCGCAAATCAGCCTCGTCCGCAATTCGAGCGCACGCCCGAAGCCTTTCCCAAGCTGACCGTCTTTCCGGATGGCTGGGACTTGAGCGCCATCCTGCCTGCCTCCCAGGCGGGAAAGACCCAGGCCTGCCTGGCCCAGATCTCCAAGGCTGAACCGCATGCCGGAAGCGCGAACCCTGTTCAGTAAGATCTGGGACAGCCACATCGTCCGCCAGGAACCCGGCTCGCCGGCTATCCTGTATATTGACCTGCACCTGGTGCATGAAGTGACCTCGCCGCAGGCTTTTGATGGCTTGCGCCAGCGCGGCCTGAAGGTGCGCCAGCCCGGCCGGACGGCGGCTACCCTCGACCATTCTGTCCCCACCCTGGCCGGTGCAGCGGGCCGCATGGCCTTTGCGGACCCGCTGGCCGTTCAGCAGGTCAGCCAGCTCGAACGCAACTGCCGAGAGTTCGGCATCCCTTTGTTCGGCCTGGATCATCCCTCCCAGGGAATCGTCCACATCATTGGCCCCGAGTTGGGCTTGACCCAGCCGGGGATGACCATCGTGTGCGGCGACAGCCACACGGCCACCCACGGCGCGTTCGGGGCGCTGGCCTTTGGGATTGGATCCAGCGAGGTCGAAAATGTCCTGGCCACCCAATGCCTGCTGCAGCAGAGGCCGCTGACCTGCCAGGTGGAATTCCAGGGTGCGCTTCAGCCGGGGGTGACCGCCAAGGACATGATCCTGGCGTTGATCGCTAAAATCGGCACTGGCGGCGGCACCGGCTGCGTGTTCGAGTACTGCGGGCCGGCGGTGCGCTCCCTGGACATGGAAGCCAGGATGACCCTGTGCAACATGTCCATCGAAGCGGGGGCGCGGGCGGGCTTGGTCGCTCCGGATGATACCACTTACGCCTATTTATACGGGCGGGAATACGCCCCGCGCGGCCGGGAATGGGACGCGGCCCTGCTGCGCTGGTCCCGTTTGCCCTCGGATGACGGCGCCAGCTTTGACCGCAGCCTGTCCCTGGATGTCTCGGCCCTGGAACCGATGATCACCTTTGGCACCCACCCCGGCATGGGCATCCCGCTCAGCGGGCGCATCCCCGATCCCCGGCAGGTGTCCCAGGCAGATCAGCGCCGCCAGGTGGAGAGCGCCCTGGCCTACATGCAGCTTAACCCCGGCGATTCGCTCCTGGGGCATCCCCTGGACGCCGTGTTTATCGGTTCCTGCACCAATGGGCGGATTTCGGACCTGCGCCAGGCCGCCCAAATCCTGCGCGGCCGCCGGGTTGCCCCTGGCCTGCGTGTCCTGGTCGTGCCAGGTTCACAGCAGGTCAAGCGGCAGGCCGAGTTGGAAGGCCTGGACCAGGTCTTCCTGCGGGCTGGCGCAGAATGGAGGCAGCCGGGCTGTTCGATGTGCATCGGCATGAACGGCGACCACCTCTCTCCCGGCCAGTACGCACTCAGCACCAGCAACCGCAATTTCGAGGGACGCCAGGGCAAGGGCAGCCGCACCTTCCTGGCCAGCCCCCTGACAGCCGCCGCGGCGGCCGTCAACGGATCCATCTGTGACCCCCGCCCATTCTTGGCGAATGGAAGGTAAGGCAGCCCACATGGAAAAATTCACCCTTCTCCGCTCGACCGTCCTGTTACTGCCGCGCAGTAACATTGACACCGACCAGATCATCCCCGCCCGCTACCTGAAAGGCACCCGCAAGGACGGCCTGGGGGCAGCCCTGTTCGCTGACTGGCGCTACCGGGAAGACGGCACTCCCAACCCGGCTTTTCTCCTCAACCAGCCCGCCGCAGCCCAGGCGCAAATTCTCCTGGCCGGCGATAACTTCGGCTGCGGCTCATCGCGCGAGCATGCCGTTTGGGCGCTGATGGATTACGGCATCCGGGCAGTTCTTTCCACCTCCTTCGCCGACATCTTTCGCAGCAATGCCCTGAAAAATGGCCTGCTGACGGTGGAGCTGGACGCGGATGCCAGCCAGGCGTTGATGGAGCTGGTGCAGGCAGTCCCTGGATCTGAGCTGGAGATTGATTTGCAGGAACAGGTGCTCTCCACGCCTTCCGGCTGTGAGCTGTATTTTCCAATAGACCCCTTTGCCAGGACCTGCCTGCTCGAGGGCGTGGACGAGCTGGGCTACCTGCTCAGCCAGGAGCCGTGGATCGCTGCCTACGAAAACCGGCCAGGGGCCCTGCCGGAGGCGGCATGAAAGCCAAAATTGTCGTCCTCCCCGGCGATGGCATTGG
>CAYNCT010000144.1:0-8310 GCA_964396005.1 uncultured Verrucomicrobiota bacterium
CTTCTCTCCCTCTCCCTTTCCCTCGCTTCCTATCACTCTTCAATTGGTAAGGTGCTGATACCGAACGCTGCAGGGAGACAAATCCGCCGATGTTATATAACATCGGCTCGTCAGACCGACAAACCTGATCTGGTTCTGGTCTCTGACGCGATACATCCTTGATGCGCAGCGTCCTATTTGGTTGTTACGGTCCGTCTGAAAAGGACAAGACTTTGTTCAAAGTGCGTTATTGATTATATCTACTTTTGAAATCTTGTCAAGGACAATCCTGGGAATTTTATAGATTCATCAGAATCCTCCCGTCCATACAAAATTTATCGGTATAATTTACATATGAAAACTGCAAAAACATTTGTCTCCAATTGTCTTTTTTTGCCCTTATCTTCAGTCCTGCGATTATTTCTGCCTGCTCTTCACCTCCCACCGGCTCCCGAGCAGCGATCACACCCCTGGCAGAATCACCTGAAGAGTTCCTGGATTTGCCTACCTCCCAACCCACGCTTGCTCCAACACCAGCGCCTACCAAAGAACCACCCATCTCCGAGACCGAGCACACATCTACCGCCTCCTCCCCTGCTTCCGATCAGGTTTTCCAAAGTACAGTAAGCAAGACCAGTTTTGGTTCAACAGCCGATGTCTACTGCCAGCTCGAACAACCCATGACCCTCACTTTGCGGGGAGATGACTTGGCCGAATTGGTCACGACGGGTCCCTCAGTCACCGATCACTATAACTGCACCACCTCCACCAATGAAACCTGGTATGCCAACGGCACAACCAACACCCTGGATCAGACCGTTACTTTCACCAGTTGCAACTTCGGCGGATTTTCTGCAGAAGGGACCATCTCCTTCGAGGACGGGACACTTTCAGGATATGTGACCTGCTTCTTCAAAGACGGTTCAATTGCCGTGACAATCACGGTCAAATAAATCTCTAAACAAAAAGGAAATCCTGGTGAACCCAAGCCATTCCAATCTTCCAGCCCAGGTCGTCTATTTCAGTCATGGCGGGGGGCCTTTACCCATTCTGGAGGATGCCAGCCATCAAGCCATGATCGATTTTATGCACTGGATGCCATCTCAGCTTAGAAAACCCGAATTCGCCCTCGTGATCAGTGCCCATTGGGAAGAGAACACGGTAACCTTGATGGGAGCAGAAAAACCCGAAATGTACTATGATTATTATGGCTTCCCAGATCAAGCTTACGAAATCACCTACCCGGCGCCAGGAAGCCCTGAATATGCGACCAGGATTGCTGATTTATTGACTCAAAACAATATCCCTGCCCGCATTGATTCACAGCGCGGGTTCGACCATGGTCTATTCATCCCCTTGAAACTGATGTATCCCCAGGCCGATATCCCCTGTCTCCAGCTTTCATTGGTCCGCGGCTTAAATCCCGCGACCCATATTGCCCTTGGGCGGGCCTTGCGTGGTTTGATGGACAAGAATATCCTGGTCATTGGATCGGGATTCTCTTTCCACAATATGCGAGCATTTTCTTGGGGGGGAGGTGGGTCACCTGACCCAGCTAATGACGCCTTCCAAGACTGGCTGATTGATACCTGCACCGGCTCGTACTCTCAACCAGAGCGAGAGGAACGCCTGGTTCAATGGGAAAAAGCCCCTTCTGCCCGCTATTGCCACCCCCGCGAGGAACACCTCTTGCCTCTGCACGTTTGTCTCGGCATGGCAGGCAGGCCTGCTCAACTGGTGTTTGATGACCAGATCCTGGGTAAGCGCAGTGTTGCCTTCTTGTGGTGAGAACGGAAGACCTGGCGAGTAGGTTTTTCCAAAAAAGTTTTCCAATGCTAACTCCAGAACAATACTTTCGTATTTCACGTGTTTTGCCGATTCTTAAGAAAGCCACCCCCCAATTGGAGCGCGAGTTTCAGACAAGTACATTTGTTGTGCGTATCCCGGCAGGCAAGGATGTATTTATTGAGGGAGACCAGGCCGACGCAATTGCATTATTAATTTCGGGCGTAGTGCGAGTATATAAAATTGGCGAAACTGGCCGGGAGATCACTCTATACCGCTTTGGGCACGGTGAATCCTGCATCCTCACTGCCAATGCAATTCTCAGTTGTAAATCTTTTCCAGCAATTGCTACAGTTGAAAAGGACGCCGAAGCTGTGATGATCCCGGCTAATACATTTCGGGATTGGGTCAAACGTCATGATCTCTGGCGTGAATTTGTTTTTGATCTGCTTTCTGATCGCATGGTGACAGTATTAACAATCATAGATGAGGTGGTTTTTCAGCGTATGGATCGGCGCGTGGCAACCTTGCTGATCTCTAAATCCAAAACTCAGCACCCGATAAGGTTGACGCACCTGGAAATCGCCGCAGAATTGGGCAGTTCGCGCGAGGTGATCAGCCGCCTTTTAGAAGATTTCTCTCAGGCAGGATTGATCCAGTTAGGTCGAGGATTAATCGAAATACTAGATCAAGAGGGGCTTGAATCCAGGGCTGTTATGTGACTTTATCACAGACAATTAGCAGAAGACCTCTTAAAATACGAATATGAATCGTATCTGCATAAACTAAGTTCAATCTACTACAATCTACTAAAGGAGAATTATTATGAAACGCAACATGTCAAACCTGGATCGAATCCTTCGTGCCCTTCTTGCCGCCGTATTTGCTTACCTTTATTTTGGCGGGGTTGTCACAGGCGCGATTGGTATCGTATTGGTTGTTCTCGGTGCAGTACTTCTGCTGACCGCCATCATCGGCTTCTGTCCTCTTTATGTTCCTTTCAAGTTCAGCACCTACAAGGGCTAAAGCATGTTTCCCCCGGGAGCGGATGATTAATCGTCCGCTCCGAGGTGATTCTTATGAACCAAATCGAATTCAATCAAGAGATTTCAAAAAATGGCAGACCGGTCATCGTCGATTTCTGGGCAACCTGGTGCATACCATGCAAAATGACCAAACCGGTTTTGGAAAAACTGGCGCAGGAATATACTCAAAAAGTGGATTTTCTGGCCATCAACGGAGACGAGTCGCCTGAAGTCTTGAAAAATTTCGGGGTTATGGGCATTCCTACAGTGCTGGCTATTCGTGAGGGGAAAGTGATTGGGCGCGTGACGGGCGCGCAGAACGAAGCCGGGTATCGCACGATGTTCGAGGCGTTGGCAGAAGGCAAAGAAGTCAAAATCCACCTCTCTTCTTTCGACCGACTGTTGCGGTTGGGAGCAGGAGCATCGCTCATCATTGTAGGGATAACCACCGGCGCCTGGTTCCTGGCAGTTATTGGAGGATTCGTGACATTTCTGGGTGTTTATGATCGATGTCCTGTGTGGGCAGCGATAGACAGACTTATGCGCTGAGATTTTATTTTTTGCTCCCAGCCAATCGTGAAAATTGCCGATTATTAGGCCTGGTTCAGGAGTTGGGTCCACTCATAATTTGTGGACTTGGTGGGCAATTAGCGATTAACAGAAAGCATGTCACATCTTCGAGATACGACACGCAAACTTCAGGTGTCCCCACAATGATACCGAATGCTAATTGGTCTTATTTGTGAAAGGGTGCAGGATCTAAAAAAGAATCAAAAGCCCTTGACAATCTCTGTCAAATACCGTTCAGTATATCTGTACATACTGGAGGAGCAATGACGATTCAACCACCTAAACTCAGGCTCGCGCTGGCCTAGCAAAATTACTCGATCAGGTGAAACGTATCCGCGAAGTGGTAATTATTCAACGCCGCAGCGAAGAAGAGGTTGCTATGATCGCTGCATCAGAATTAGAAAGCCTGATGGAAACTGCTTACTTGCTGCGCTCAACTGCAAATGCAGAACGCCTGCTTACAGCATTGGGGCGGGCATTAAAGGGCGAAGGCGAGGTGCAAACCATCGCAGCGCTGCGCAATAGGTGAACCTTGAGCCCTAAAAAGCGGTTTGCGGTTTTTCAATTTGAAATCATTGAAGATTTGCGTTTTTGGGTAGAAACAAATCGCAAACTGGCGCTAAGAGCCTTCGATATGATAGAGGTGATTTTACGTGAGCCTTTTGATGGCATTGGCAAACCTGAACCGCTCAAGTACATCACACCAGGAGCTTGGTCACGCAGATTAACCCAGGATCACCGTATTATTTACCTGGTCAGAGATGACCGGATCGACTTTTTACAGGCCAGATATCAATATTGAGGTAATTGTCGAATAATCTCCGGAAACATAACTAACCCAGAAATTAGTATTCAGGATTTGTTATATCACTGATAGACCCCCACCCCTGCCCATTCCCCAAAATCAGAAGAGGGGAAATTCCGAAAACCCCAGAAGTTTGCCTTTTCCATCCCAGGCAGTGTTTTATTGTGAGAATACCGCCATATCCGGGATTGAGCTGTAACATAAACAGAAAAGGCTAAACTCAAAAGGCAAGGGGGATGGGATCAGAAATCAACCATGACACCTCCTGGAAAGATTAAATCTGGGATGGGTCATGTTTCAGGTGCCCACACAGGGGTACCGTGCGTTAACGTGCCTTAGTCGCCAAAAGGTAGCGGTGTCCCATTGCCATCTTTGATTATTTTATAGGTTGCCTTATCAAATTTTTTTTGCTACCAAATCAAGTTGAACTCACCTTTATTCACAGAGAGACCACTTTTTAAGCAGTATATTCCAAAAAAGTGCTTACTTGTTGACTTGAATGCTTTATCTTATGATTGGGATCGATGCCTGTCAACCTCTTAATTTATGCAGGGGAAACGAATGACCAAATGGAGCAAACTAATCGTCTTTGGTGACGGTCTTTCAGACCAGGGTCGCTTTGTTAAACTGACGCAAAACCGTTACTCACCCCGCCCGCCCTTTTTGGAAGGACGCTGGACAAACGGCTTAACCTGGGTAGAAGTTCTTGCCCGGCAATTAAACTTACCGCTGAGCGATGCTGATAACTGGGCGCAGGGCGGAGCGACCACCGGCTACTATAACATCAACGAGCCGCTGCGCCAGGCGCTGGGGCTGGATGCCGATGCGCCTATACGCGGTGTTCATGCCTAAATTGATACCGATCTCACGCAAACCCCACAACTGGACAAAAATGCGTTGTATGTGGTTTGGGCTGGTGGACATGATTTCGGCAATTATCTCGAATACAGAATGCCAGATGTCGTGGCATATCCACCCGCCGCCAACATTCAAAATGCCCTGGAAAAACTCGCAAATGCCGGCGCACGCAACTTTATTCTCGGCAATATGCCGGATCTCGGAAGTACCCCCGCTTATTACGGAACAGAGAAGGGCAACCTCGCCACGCGCCTGATTGTGGAATATAATCAGGGCTTGGCAAATGCTGCCAATCAACTGCGCCAAACGCGCAGCGCAAAAATTTATTTATTTGATGCCGTTAGCATTTTATCGAAATAACGATGGCTCCCCAAAATTTTGGCATAAAGTACATCGCCGAAGCCTACCTGCCCACCGAATACATCAACTTTGCAGATCCGCTTGCGCCTGCCCGACCACTGCCCAAAAATCGTAGGGGGCAATCGCCCGAAGAATATATGATCTTTTGGGCAGTCGCGGCAGGCAGTGTTGTCCACCTTTTTTTAGGAGAGCGCGCCGCCGCACTTGCCGAGGGTGCGCTGGCATAAACCCAAACTTTATGATGCAAAAACAAAATCTTGCCCTAGAACATGCCGTAAAAGGCAAAGTTATCTACCTGCTGGCGCTGATTGTGCTGGTGCAGTTTGGCTACCCAATCACCGCGTATGGCACAACCGCGCTCATCGTCTATGAATTTTTTTACGCCTCGATGATTGTGGTCGGCATTTTACTGGGGCGTGATTCGCGCTTCCATACCACCTTCCTCACAGTCACTGGTCTCACCTACCTGGGCGTCAGCCTGCTCTACGCGCTCAACCCCGGCGCAACCTGGGCAGTCTTCATCACCTACCTGGCGCTCATTCCTTACCTGGCATTGCTGCTCTGGATTTTAGGGCGCTTCCTCCTGATTGCCCAAACCATCACCCGAGATGTGCTTTATGCGGCGATAGCCTTATACCTGTTGATTGGGGCGATTTTTGTCCCCATCTACGGGCTGCTGGATGTTCTGCTCCCCGGCTCTTTCCGCGACGGGACATATCCCGACGCTCCAGTGCAGTGGCAGCAACTCATCTATTTCTCGTACACCACCCTCACCTCCTCCGGTTACGGCGACATTTTGCCCGTCTCGTGGTGGGCGCATTCACTCGCCAACCTGGAAATGATTGCAGGCGTATTTTTCATTACCATTGTCATGTCACGGCTGGTATCGTTATATTCTGAAAGCAAAGGAGAAAAATTATGAATCTCACTATCATTGGCACAGGCAATATCGGTAAAAAGCCGGGTAGCAAATGGGCACAATCTGGTCACCAGGTCAGGTACGCTTTGTGCAACCCGGCCGACCCTAAACATACAGGCTAGGCCGTGGCCCCGATTGCAGAAGCGCTCGTAGACGCCGAAGTTGTCTTACTCGCTATGCCCGGCTGAGCCGTAACGGAATTTTCTGCACAATTTGGCCCAGCCCTGGCAGGAAAATCGTTATCGATGCCATAAACAACCCGCGTAACCCTGTGATGAACAACCTGGATGCGCTCCAAACCACCGCGCCCGAGGCCATTCTTGTGCGCGCTTTCAGCACCCTCGGTTGGGAAAACTTTGCCGATCCGTATCTAGGCGGCCAGCAAATTGACCTGTTCTACGCCAGGCATCCCTCCGCGCGATCCGTCGCCGAGCAATTAATCAACGGCATTTGATTGCGCCTGGTCTGGCTCTGTGGGTTGGAAGCCATCCCAGCCGTAGACGGACTGACCCGCGCCTGGTTTGCGCTGGTCTTCGGGCAAGGCAAAGGGCGGCGAATTGCATTTAAGTTGTTGGAAGCATGATATTCTAGATGATGAGCATAGAGTAACAAAATGCCGCCGGTGTTATCCGGCGGTATTTTTACTCTGTGCCCCCACAGGGATTCGAACCCTGGTTTTAGCCTTGAAAGGGCTGCGTCCTGGTCCCCTAGACGATGGGGGCATTTACAAATTCCATGCGATTAGCGACGGGATTTTACCACTTGCCTGAAACCAGGTCAAGAAACTGGTAACTGTTTGCTTTCTCTATTTCGGAATAATGGTCACTTTTCGACGGGGTTCTTCGCCAATACTTTCAGTATAAACAGCGGGATTTGCCCGCAACTCAATATGGATAATCCGGCGTTCATTAGCCGGCATCGGTTCCAAGATCTGCCGGCGCCCTGTCTTAATGGCCTGTTCTGCCATGCGTTGAGCAATTTGCCGGAGTTGTTTTTCACGGCGTGCCCGGTATCCCTGCACATCCACAACCAGGTTGACCTGATGGCCCAATTCTTTGGCTATGATCAACCCTGATATATAAGACAAAGCAGCAAGGGTTTCAGATTTAGGCCCAATCAGGATACTTAGGTCCTCTCCCAAGACATCTACCCAAACACTGCTCTTCTTTCCAGGCTCTTCCGTATCAACATAACGCGCCAAGACCCTTGCCTTAACCCTCATGTTCTGAAGCAG
Organism: uncultured Verrucomicrobiota bacterium; assembly: GCA_964396005.1. GTDB lineage: Bacteria > Verrucomicrobiota > Verrucomicrobiia > Limisphaerales > J093 > JADJWF01. The sequence goes on from CAYNCT010000144.1 coordinate 7,536, forward strand.
CTCTCGGACCGTATCCCGAGCAACCCGTAAAGTTTCATCCAGTTGCGATTCATCCACTTCCAGGATTGGCTGGCCAAGCTCACCAACCGGTGGGATATTTTCAACAGAAACAGGAAGAGGTAAAGGAATAGCAGGGGCAGGTTTCGACTCCCCTGTCCCCCCACCTGATTTCAAAGACAAACGAACACGAGCCTGCCTTGAACCTAAACCAAACAGGCCGCGGCTGCCAGGATCTAACACTTCAATTTCAACTTCATTTTCGGAGATACCCAGCTCTGTTAACCCCTGGGCGACCGCTTCTTCAACACTGGCTGCAATCACCTCCAAGCTGGTGTGTTTATCGTCCATATTGACCTCACCTTTTCACTATATTCAAGCCAAATCAGACCAGCTACTTCCTGGACCCGGATTTTTTCTTTTTTCGGGGATGGATGGTCTTCGAGGCTGTTTGCTTAGTACTCGGATTGCTAGACGTCGGTATCGGTTGGTTTTGCGTTGCAGGCCGGGGTAAAGAGAACTTTGGGATCAAATTTTTTAGCGTCAGGTTCGACCAATCCACCTTTCCCATAATCGCATATTGCGCCACCGTGATCACATTGGTGGTTATAAAGTAGAGAGAGAGGCCTGCTGCAAATGTCAATGCCAGGTAGCCCATGAAAAAAGGCATATACAGGTTCATCATCTGGCCCATTTGAGCACTTTGATCACCCGGCTGAGTCATCGGGGTCATCAATTTTGACTGCAAGTAGGTTGTGACGACTACCAGGATCGCTAA
>CAYNCT010000145.1:0-8047 GCA_964396005.1 uncultured Verrucomicrobiota bacterium
GAAAGGGCGCGGCGCCGACCGGCTGAAGAATGCTTGTTCGGTCAAGGCACATGGTTGCTGAGCGGCGACGCCCGGCGGTCTCGCGGGTCCTTCCTGCCCGGAGCGTCGCACGAGGGGACCGGTCGTCCGTGCGTCGGCCCGGATGTTCGCCGCTTTCGGGGGGACGCCTCACGAGTGTGCGGCCGGCGCTTGCCAGCGCAACAGGCGGAGCGAGTTGGCGATGACCAACACGTCCGAGAGCCCCATGGCCGCGGCGCAAATCACCGGGCTGAGAAATCCCAGGGCCGCGAGGGGAATGGCGGCGGCGTTGTAGAAGAACGCCCAGAACAGATTCTGCCGGACGGTGCGCAGAGTCGCCCGCGCCAGTCCCAGCGCTTCGGGAATCGCCTCAATGTCTGAGCGCAACAGGATAAGGTCCGCCGCCTCGCGCGCCACGTCGCTCGCGCGGCTGACGGCGATGCCGAGGTCGGCCTCTTCGAGCGCGGGCGCGTCGTTGATCCCGTCGCCTACGAACGCGACGCGCAGGCCCCGTCGTCGCAGTTCCGTGACCAACTCCGCCTTCCGCTCGGGTCGGACGGCGGCGAAGACGTTGGTAGCAGGGACGCCCAGTTGCCGCGCGACCGCGGTTGCGGTGGCCGGGCTGTCGCCGGTCACGAGGAAGACCACTTTGGCCTCGCGCTGGAGCCGGGCGATGACTTCCGGCGCCCGGGCCTTGGGTTCGTCGCGCAGAGCGAAAAGCCCGACCAGTTCGCCCGACACGGTCAGCCCAACCACCGAGGCGCCCTGAGCGGTCCAATGCGCGACGAAGGGCAGGCCGGTGGCGCGATGCGGCCCGTCGGCGAAGATCCAGTCCAACGCGCCGAGTCGCACCAGCCGGCCCTGGCAGCGCGCCTCGAGGCCCCGGCCGCGAATCTCCCGCCATTCGGAGAAGGCCGCGGCCGGGAGGGGCTGGTCGAGCTTCAAGGGAGCGGAGCCCGACCCGCCGGGCTCAGTCCCTTCGCGGCGATGACCCGCCAGCTCACGGGCCGGCAAAATCGGCGACCACGCCCGTCCGGTGGGCGCGAATTCGGGGACCGGCACGGGGGCGAGCGGCCCACGTCGCGAATCCGATCCGGCCGGTGTTGGCGTCGGCGCCAGCGCAGCAATCGCGCGGCTCAGGGGGTGGTGGGATCCGGCGGCCAACTCAGCGGCAAGCCTGCGGGCCGTCCAGCCTTCGAGGCCGGGGGCGTTCACTTCCTCCAGGGCGGCGACCGTTACGACCCCGGTGGTCAGAGTGCCCGTTTTGTCGAAGGCGATGGCGGTGATGGTTCCGCATTTCTCGAGGGCGATGCCGTCGCGGATGAGAATGCCCCGCCGGGCGGCGGCGTTCGCGCCGGCCATGATGGCGGCCGGGGTGGCGAGTCCCATCGCGCAGGGACACGCCACAATGAGCACGGCCGCGGCGTGGATGATCACCGCCGCGAGGGCGGTGTCCGGTAGCGATGAGTGCCAGAGCCAAGCGGCCAGCGTGCGGTGCCAGGCGCGGGCGGTTTCTGGTGCCAGGCCCCAGGCTGCGGCAGTGAGGATGGCGACCAGCACCACCACGGGCACGAACACGTTGCTCACGGCATCCGCGAGGCGTTGAATCGAAGCGCGGCTGTTTTGGGCGCGTTGCACGACGGCGATGATGTGCGCCAGTGCCGTTCCCGCGCCGGTGGCGGTGACCCGGAGGACGAGGCGACCGTTCTGGTTGATGGTTCCCGCGTAGAGCCGGTCGCCGGGGGCCTTCTCGACCGGCAACGATTCACCCGTCAACATGGCTTCATTCACGGCCGACCGGCCTTCCGTCACTTCGCCGTCCACGGGAACGCGATCACCGGGGAGGAGAAGTACCCGGTCGCCGGGGCGCAATTGCGCGACGGGCAACTCGCGGGCGGTGCCGTCGGCGGCGAGCGCGCGGGCGGTCGCCGGGGCCAGCGTGAGCAGCCCGCGCAGGGAACTGGCGGCACGCTGCGCGACCCGGGCCTCGAGCCAGTGGCCGAGGCTGATGAGCGTGAGAATGGCCGCCGCCTCCATGAAGTAAAGGTGCGCGTGCCCGCCGGCCAGCAATCTCCAGACGCTGAATCCGAAGGCCGTCGTCGAGCCCAGGGAAACCAGCGTGTCCATGCTGGAGCGTCCGACCTTGAGCTGCGCCCACGCGCCGCGATAGAACCGGCCGCCCGCGATGACCTGTACGGGCAGCGCCAGCGCAAACGCCAGCCCGTGAAACCAGCGCTGGCCGCCCCAGCCGAGGAACCACTCGCCCGCCATCAGGAACAGCGTCACCGGGACGCCAAGCGCCAGATTTGTTCCCCATCCGTCCAGCCACGGCTGACGGACGGCGGTGTCGGTCGGGCCACAACCGCAGTGCGCGTGGCCGTCGGCCGCTGCTTCGGCGGCGGGCGGCGCAACGGATGCCCTGAACCCGGCACGCTGCACCGCCGCCAGGAGGAAATCCGGGGCGGGCGGGACGTTCGCCTGCCAGGTCACGGACGCAAGCCCCGCGGACAGGTCAATCACGGCGTCTCGCACGCCGGGCACGGCGCGCAAGGCGTCGCCCGCGTGACGGACGCAGTTCTGGCACGTCATGCCGTGGATCCGCAGTTGAGTGTTGGCTGCCGCCGATGGGCCCATGCGCGCAGCATACCTGACCGGCGCGGTCGGGCAACCGCAGCGCCGCACGGGCGATGGGCGGCGAGGCAGGAGGGCGGTGAAGCCGCGATCAGCCCCGGGCCAGGGTTGCGCAGACTGCGCGAATGAAAGCGGGATTGGTTCCGCAACAGCCGCCGACGAAGCTGGCGCCCGCCGCCAACAGAGCGGGCACCTGGCGGGCGAAGTCGTCCGGCGTGACGCGATACATGGGCCGGCCGCCGTCCATCACCGGGAGGCCTGCGTTGGCCTTGATCCAAATCGGGCGGTCCGTGGCGGCCTTTAGCCGCCGGCAGACGGGCACGTAGCGCTCGATGCCCACGCCGCAATTGGCGCCAATCACGTCGGCGCCCGCCGCGGTCAGTTCACCGGCCACGACTTCCGGGGTGGCGCCCATCATGGTGCGGTCCTTGTCCCGGCCGGCGTCGAACACCACGCAGGCCACCACCGGCAGGCGGGTGGCCCGGGCCGCGGCCAGGGCGGCTTTCGCTTCATCCAAGTCGGACATCGTTTCGATGACCAGAGCGTCGGCGCCTCCCGCTGCGAGGGCCTGCGCTTGTTCCGTGAACGCCCTGGCGAGTTCCTCGATCGTCGTTTCGCCGCTCAACAGCATTTTGCCGGACGGACCGATGGAAGCGAAAACCCGGGCCCGGTCACCCGCGGCGGCCTTGGAGATTTCGACCCCGCGCCGATTGATTTCGACAACGTCCGCAGCGGCCCCGTGTGCCCCGAGACGGAGCCGGTTGGCGCCAAAGGTGTTGGTGAGAATGACGCGACTGCCGGCCTCGACGTACGCGCGCGCCACGGCGCCCACGAGGTCCGGATGCGTCAGATTCCAGAGGTCCGGGATGTCCCCGCTCTGCAAGCCACGGGCTTGCAGCTCCGTGCCCCAGGCGCCATCCGTGACGACCGGACCGTTCGCGAGCAGGTTGGCGATGAAGTCAGTCATGGCGATCAATTCGCGAGCCCGCGGACTTGGTCTGGCGCCGGGGGCCGTGGAGAGGCGGTTCGTTCGCCTCGCGCGCGCCTCGTCCCGGCGAGCTGCGAGGGTGGCGGAGCCGGGAGAGTGTCAGCGGCGCCGCCCTCACGCGGGGCGGGCGGCGAGTTGCTTTTTGGCCAGCGTGACGGCGCCCGGCGCGCTGTCGCTGTAGCCGTCAGCACCGATCTCGTCGGCGAACTTCTGAGTGATCGGTGCGCCGCCGATGATCACTTTGACCTTGTCGCGAACCCCCGCGGTCTTCAGCGCCTCGATGGTGTGCTTCATGGAGGGCATGGTGGTCGTGAGCAGGGCCGACATGGCGACGACCGTGGCGCCGCGCTCGCGCACGGCGTTGACGAACTGCTCCGGAGCGACGTTGACGCCAAGGTCCACCACTTCGAAGCCGCCGCCCTCGAGCATGGCGGCCACCAGGTTCTTGCCAATGTCGTGCAGGTCGCCCTTGACGGTGCCGATGGCCACCCGGGCGAGCGGTTGAGCGCCCGAGGCGGTCAGGAGCGGCCGGATCAGCTCGAGCGATGCCTTCATCGCGCGGGCCGAAATCAGCAACTCGGGCACGAAATACTCGTTGCACTCGAATCGCTTGCCGACTTCGTCCATGGCCGGAACCATGAAGTCGTTCACCAGTGCCAGCGGGGATACCCCGGCAGCGAGGGCCTGCTCGGTGAGTTCCCGCGACGCCTTCGCGTCGCCGTTGAGCACGGCGTCGTACAGGGCCTTGAGGTCTTGCATAGTTGTCTTGTGCGCTCAGTGTCCGGCAGCGTCGCGAGCGAGGCCGACCGCATCGTTGACCAGGGTCAAGTGGGGCCGGTCAGACCGGAGCATGGACGGACGGGGTTTCAGAGGCGAATGAAAATCTTTCGCTGATAGAGGTAGCGGCAGAACGCCACCGCCAGCCCGAGAGATACCGCCGCCAGGACAAGGTCACCGAAGCCGGACACGACCGAGGTGTTCAGGAACACGCGCACGCTGCCGCCGACCAATCGCTCGGCGACGCGATCGAAATTCAGCAGGTTGTTCGCGAGGTACACGGTGATCGGGTTCATCCCGATCCAGACGAACGGCATGGCCCACCGCTGCCAGCCGCGCATTTCGATCACCCAGTAGAAGGCGGCGAACAACCAGGCGCTGTAACCGGCCGCCACCAGCACGTAGGAGGACGTCCAGATCTTCTTGATAACCGGGAACTGGAGGTGCCAGAGCCAGCCGGCCACCACGGCCGCCGCTCCCCCGGCCAGCAGAATCCAGATCTTGCGCCGGTCCTCGATCTGGCGGTTTTGGATCAGCAAGCCCACCAGCGCCCCCAGCAGACAGGTGGCGATGGCCGGAAGGGTGCTCAGCAGCCCCTCCGGATCCCAGGTGCCGTCCCACTTGTACCCGGGCAGGTATTTCTGATCCACGTAGTGCGCGAGATTGACGCCCTTGAGGTAGCTGCCCCGCAGCATGACGCTGCTGCCGAAGTTCAACTGGGCCACGTTCGTGAAACCCGTTTCGCGGCAGATCGGAAGGTCGCCGCCCGGGACCGGCCGGACATCCGGGAACGGGACCCACGCCATCAGCGCCCAGTACCCCAGCAGCAGGCCGCCGGCGACCGCCGCGAGGGCCTTGGTCTTGACCCAACAGAACAACAGCCCGGCGAAGAAGTAGCACAGGGCAATCCGCTGCAGCACGCCCAGCCAGCGGATGTCCCCCCACTCCTTCGCGAGGCCGCCGTAGTAAAAGACCCCCACCAGATACAGCAGCAATCCCCGCCGCACGACACGCTGCAACGCCGCCACCCGGCCCTCGCTCGCGATCGTGCGCGTGAGGGAAAACACCAGGGACATCCCGACGATGAAGACAAAGAGCGGGAAGATCAGATCGTAAAAGGCGAAGCCCTCCCAGTCCTTGTGATCGAACTGATCCGCGAGGAAACGCGTGACCGGGTTGTCATTGAACCGCCGCAAGCTGCCGAGGATCGTGTCCGCACCAATGATCCAGAACATGTCCAGGCCGCGCAGCGCATCGAGCGAGAGCAGACGCCGGGGAGCCGCTGGCGACGCAGGGGCTTCGGCGGTGGCTGGCGAGAGTTCGTTCGACATTCGCAAGGCGTCGTTCAGGCAACGGGCGAAACGTGTAGGGGAACGTGTCGTGCGACGCAAGCAGTAACACCGCGCCCGCCGCGCCCTGCCGCGATCCGCCTGGCTCGCAGCCGCCGCTCCCTGCTCGTCAACGGCGAAAGCGCCGGCTCGCCAGGCGTCTCGCCGGCGTTATGTTCCCCTCATGAAACGCACCACGCTTCCTTTGTTGGCGGCCGCGCTCACGCTGGCGGCCTGCGGTCAGAAAACTCCGTCCGCTCCCCCGGCCACGACCAATCAGTCCACGACTGGCAACCCGCTCTCCGCCCCGGCCGACTACCTCGGCGCGGTGGGCCAGGCGCAAAAGCAGGCCGCCAAGGTTGTGGACACGGTGCAAGTTCAACAGGCCATCCGCCAGTTTCAGGCGGCGGAGGATCGTTATCCGCGCGATCTCGCTGAACTGGTCAAAGAGGGCTACCTGCCGCGCCTCCCGGCGTTGCCGTCGGGAATGCGGTACCAGTACGACCCCGCCAGCGGACTGGTCCGAGCCGTGCCGACGCAGTGAGGCGCCGGCCGGCCCGCGCAGGGCGATCCACGGGCCTTAACGGCCAAACGCTGCCTTGATTTCGGCGAGGCCGACGCCCAGGACTTGGCGGGCCACCGCGTCCAGCGCGTCCGGGTTTCCCTCGAGGTGGAACGTGCGGTGATGATGCGTCGCCGATTCGCCCGGCGCCAGCGCCAGGGCCGGGGAGGAGCTTTCGAGTTCGTAGAAGCGGCCGAGCCCGGTGGCCCCGGGTTTGGGCGGACCGTCATTGTAACTGTTCACAGCGTCGCCCCCGTACGGTTCCTTCTGCAATTCCCACATCGAGTTGACGTAGTCGGTCGCGCCCGGTGGCAGGGTGAATTCCACCAGCGTGAGCACGCCCTTTGCGGCGTCGTAACTACCCATCCACGGTTTGGCCCGGCGCGGGTTGATGCCGATCTTGCTTCGATAGTTCGCGTCGGCCTTGAAGAAGAGCGCGTTCTCGCCCACCACGAGCCGGTCGGACGGCACCTTGCCGAAATAGGTGTCGTTGACGATCGGCCCCAGGACGCTTTCCGGTCCGGACACAAACGGAATTACCACCGTCGTCTCGGGCGCGGCGTTGAACATCCCCAGAATCCAGATGGACAGCAGGCCGGTTTCCTTTCGCCAGGCCTCCGGGCCGGTGTTGCGGATCGTATTGATGGACTCAAAGCCCACCGAAGCCACCTCGGCAGGCAGGCTGATTCCCAGCGGCGCGAGGACGGTGCGGGCGTCGAGCAGCCGGATTTCGCGCGTAGCCTCGAGCTGGAGACGGGTGCCGCTGTAGTTGGTCAGCGTCATGTCGCGCCGGAATCGGGCGGCACGAGCGCTTTGCTCCACCGTCGCGAACGGCTCGGTGTCAATCGGCGCCGGGGTGAACCAGTGGTCGAGATCAAACGGGGCGTCCTTCGCGAAAAAGATCGAGAACTGCCCGCCTTCCGGACCCAGCCAGAAACGATCCTCGCCGCCGAAGACGTTGATGTGCGGCTGGAAGCTTCCGGACGCGATGAGTTCGCGATTCACCCAGCCGAAGCTGGTTCCACTGTCGCCCCGGGCGGTGCTGGTCATGACGCGGCCCTGATACGCCGGGACCACCGCCACCTTCGCCCGGTTCACAGCGTCGGAAAGAACGATCACATCCGTGTGGCGCCTGAGAAATCGGACGTCGTCGCGGAAGGTCGCCGCTTTGGTCGGGACGACGCTGGTGCAGGAACTGGTGAACATGGGAATGCCGAGCACGGCGGCCAGCAATCCTGCTCCGAGGGCCGGGCGCCAGCCGTCCTGCCGGGAGCGATCAGCCGACTTGGAACGAGGTGCGGAAGCGATGAGTTTCATAGGCTTGAATAACGCGCCGAGTGTCGCGAGATGCCGTCAAAATCCTCAACTCAAAACTCATCGTTTGCCGGTGCCGTCGGAATTCCCGAAAGGTGCGGCCTTCCGCCTGCCTCGTTGGGTCCCGCCCCCGTGGGCTGGAACTCCTCATCCCGCTGGCCCGGGGTGCGGGGCTGGGCGTGCGGGTCGCGTTCCACTGGCCTGACAGTTGCCTCCCTCCCCGAGGCACGCATCGGTCCTTTGTGTCAATAGTGAGGACTGACCCTGCGGCGCGGAGCATGCAACGGACGCGGCCCGGCGGTCGCGGATGGCTGCGGGCCTGACCGCCATCCGGCAGGGGAGGTCTGGTCGGCGCGCGGGCGGTTGGTGGGGATTCTAGCAGGCTGTTGAAAAAGTGGCGTTTTTCCGGCCCGCGTTGTTCTGATGATG
>CAYNCT010000146.1:0-8000 GCA_964396005.1 uncultured Verrucomicrobiota bacterium
GTTCGGCGCGATGGACCGCCATTTGCAGCGCCGCGGGAGAACCCCGCAACGCGGACAACCGCGCGCTGAACAGTTCCTGGCGCGCCTCTTCGAGTCGGAACTCCCGTCGCCGCAACTCCGCCTCCCAGAAGGGCCGGCGGTCGTGTTCCAGCCAGGCGCGGTTCCGGGCTGCCTCGGCCTGCGCCTCCTCCAGCGCCGGACGCGCCTTGCTCAAGTACACGATCAAGCCGGAGCGGAACGCTGCGAGCGCCTCGAGTGACGCGACATGGGCCGGCGCGGACATGCGCTAACGCTGCTGCAAGTACTCCTCGATGCGCTGGGCCTTGCGCAGCAGATACGGCGCGTGCTGGTTCGACAGCTCGATGAACTTCTTCATCGCCCTCATGGTCTGAAGAAACTCCTCGCGGAACTTTTCGTGCTCCTGGTCCTGCCAGGTTTCGCCCAAGGCGGCGAAGCGAGCCTGCAACAGCGCCATGCGGTTCTGCAGATCGTTGTTGAAGCGATGCAGTTCATCGGCGAAACGCCGCACCTTCTCCGGATCCATGATTGCCTGGGCCATGTCGCGGGTCCTTTCTCTTGCCGCTCTCTGCGCGTGATGCCCGAGGGTAGCACACCCGGTGCCGGGATGGCAGCCCGATTCCCGGGCGTCCGACTTCGCCGATCGCCCGCCGGACTCCGGACTTCGTGGCCGGGGCCCGCTGGTCACCCGCCGTGCCTGCCCCGCGCGGGCAACCCCGACCTCCTCACTCGTCCGGCCGGATCGAATGCCCCGCAACCCGCCGGACGTCTGACCCACCATGAATCGTCGCTCCCTCCCCTGCCCCGCCTGGCTGTTGAGCGGCCTGCTGCTAAGCGCCCTGAGCGCGTCGGAGCCGGCCCGCGAGCTCCCGATTCCGCCGGCCGCGGAGATTCTGTCCACCCTGCGCCCCGGACACCCGCGCCTGATCGCGAACAATACGGACTTCGCCGCCCTTCGTTCGCGGGTCCGTACCGATGCCACCGCGCGCGACTGGTTCGGCAAACTCAAAGCGGAAGGCGACCGTCTGCTGCTCGCCGAGCCGGCCCGCTACGAGATCCCCGACGGCCTGCGTCTGTTGAGCACCAGCCGGCGCGTGCTCCTGCGGGTCCAGACCCTCGCCCTGCTCGCCCGGATCACCGGGGACACCAACTACACTGCCCGCACGTGGCGGGAACTCGAGGCTGCCGCCGCCTTCCCGGATTGGAACCCCCGGCACTTCCTCGACACCGCGGAAATGACTCACGCGTTCGCCATCGGTTACGACTGGCTCTACCACGAATGGCCAGCCGCCAGCCGCGACGCGCTGCGGGCCGCGATGGTCGAAAAGGGCCTTCGGCCCGCTCTCGAATTGTATCGCAAGAACTCCGGCTGGACCCGCGCCCGGCACAACTGGAACCAGGTGTGCAACGGAGGCCTTGGTTTGGGCGCGCTGGCCCTGGCGCACGTCGAACCCGCGCTGGCTGGCGAGATCCTGTCCGCCGCTCTGAAAAGCCTGCAATTGCCCATGCGCGAGTTTGCCCCGGACGGCGCCTGGGCCGAGGGCCCGGGCTACTGGAATTACGCCACCACCTACAACTGCGACTTCCTCGCGGCGGTCGAGTCCGCCCTCGGCACCGACTTTGGACTCGGCGCGCTGCCGGGCTTCGCCGATGCCGGCTGGTTTCCCATCTACCTCACTGGCCCCCTGGGCCGGACCTTCAACTACGCCGATGGGAGCGACGGCACCATTCGCGCTCCCCACCTCTTCTGGATGGCCAGCCGGTTTGACCGTCCCGCCTACGCCGCGTACCAGCGCGAAGTGGCCTCGCCGCATCCGCTCGATCTGGTGTGGTGGCGGCCCGAATTCGGCGCCGTCAGCCGCGAGGCCCTGCCGCCGAACAAGCAGTTTCGCGTGGCGGAGGTGGCGACGCTGCGCAACCGATGGTCGGATCGGAACGCGCTGTTCGTTGGATTCAAGGCGGGCGACAACCGGGCCAACCACAGCAACCTCGATCTGGGTTCTTTTGTCCTCGATGCCTTGGGCGTGCGCTGGGTGGTGGATTTGGGCGCCGACGACTACAACCTGCCCGGCTATTTCGGCCGGCAACGTTGGACCTACTATCGAATGCGCGCCGAGGGCCACAACACGCTGGTCCTGAACCCGGACGCCGAACCCGATCAGGACCCCGCCGCCGCGGCGCGGATGACCGCCTTCGATCCGCATCCGGAGCGAGCGTTCGCCGAGGCGGACCTAACCCCGGCCTATGCGCGTCATGCGCGCCAGGTCACACGTCGGGTCAGCCTGGTGGACGGCAGCCGGGTGGTCATTCGCGACCGGGTGAAGGCGGATTCGCCGGCCCGGCTCTGGTGGTTTCTGCATACCCGGGCGGAGGCCGACCTTGCCGACCACGGTCGCGAGGTCACCCTGAAACAGGAGGGTCAGCGGCTGCACGTCCGGCTGGCTGAACCCGAAGGCGTCAGGTTCGCCGTCATGGACGCGCAACCCCTGCCCACCTCGCCCCGGCCGGAAAAGCAGAGCGCCAACGCCGGCGTGCGGAAACTGGCCATTCACCTGCCCGAGGTGCGGGACGCGCGATTGACGGTGATCCTGACACCGTGGCTCACCGGGCAGGAACCTCCGACATTGAAGGCGGCCGACGTGGTGGATTGACCACGCAGAGGGCGGTGGTGCGCGCGGTTCTCCAGGCGCACCTCGGCGCGCGCGGGCTACAGGGGCTGGAGCGCGGATTGACGCGGCCGGACCCGGTTGGTACAACACCGCCGCTCTATGAAGACCACTTCCAGCGCCCGGTTCTGTCGCGAAGTGGCCACCATTGAGGCATCAGAGCGCCCGTTTTCGTTCCCCGCGTCCCGGTCATGAGCGATTCGCCCACCCCCAGATTTCGTCGCGTACTTCTCAAACTCAGCGGAGAGGCGCTGGCGGGCGACACCGGCTTCGGCATCTGCCCGGAAACGGTTCACGCCATCGCGCGTCAGGTGCGCGAAGTGCGCGAACTGGGCGTGGAGATCGTCATCGTGGTCGGTGGTGGGAACATTTTCCGGGGGCAGGTCGGCAGCGAACGCGGAATCGAGCGAGCCACCGGCGACTACATGGGCATGCTGGCCACCGTCATCAACGCCCTGGCCCTCCAGGACGCGCTGGAAAAGAACGGCGTGCCCACGCGCGTCCAGACCGCAATCCCGGTCGCGCAGGTGGCCGAACCGTTCATCCGCCGGCGCGCCGTGCGCCATTTGGAACGCGGCCGGGTGGTGGTGTTCGGCGCGGGCACGGGCAACCCGTATTTCTCAACCGACACCGCCGCGGCACTGCGCGCCAGCGAAATCGGCGCCGAGGTCGTGCTCAAGGCGACGAAGGTGGACGGGATTTACGATTGCGACCCGAAGAAGAATCCGGACGCCAAGCGGTTCGACACCATCACCTATTCGGAAGCCCTCGCCCGCCGGCTGAAAGTGATGGACGCCACGGCTTTCAGCCTCTGCATGGACAACAAGCTGCCCATCATCGTCTTCGATTTTTTCCAACCGCATAGCATCCGGCGCGTGGTGCTGGGCGAGCCGATTGGCACTTTGGTGACCAGTTGAACCGGCCCGCCCCCCCGGCCCCTGCGCAAACCCTCAATCCCAAGACGACCATGACGCTCGACGACATCCTGTTGGAATCGGAAGAGAAAATGAGCAAGACCGAACAGGTATTGCTGCACGAGTTCGCCGGCGTGCGGACCGGCAAGGCCTCCCCCGGCCTGGTGGAAAACCTCCAGGTCGAGGCCTACGGCTCTCACATGCGCCTCCGGGAACTGGCGGGCATCACCACCCCCGAACCGCGCATGCTGGTCATCCAGCCGTGGGATGCCTCCATGTTGCATCCGATCGAAAAAGCGATTCAAAAGGCCAACCTCGGCCTCAATCCCGCGATTGATAAAAAGGTCATCCGGGTGGTCTTTCCGGAGCTGAGCACCGAGCGCCGGCAGGAATTCACCAAGATCGTGAAAAAGATGGCCGAGGACGCGCGCGTCGCCATTCGCCACGTCCGGCGGGACGCCATCGAGCACCTCAAGAAAACCGCGAAGGCGGGCGGGGTGACCGAGGACGAGGAGAAACACGCCGAGAAGGAGGTCCAAAAGCTTCACGATGAGTACATCAAGAAGATAGACGACCACCTCGTCGTGAAGGAGAAAGAGATCATGACGGTGTGACGGCCGGCCGGCCCCTGCCCCGTCACCAACCACCTGCCCGGCCCGAACAGCCCAGCTTCGGGTTTGGATTGGCCAGGCGCCCGGCCGCGCGTCAGAACGCGTATTTCACCGCCAGCGATCCAAGGTGGCGGGTGAATTCGCGGCCGGCGGTGTTCGGCACGTAGCTCTCCACCCAATCGTAGGAGTACGCCGCCGTCCCGCTCCAGTGCGCGTTGAACGAGACCTCCAGGCCCAGACTGGGCGTGAAAATCCAGTCCGTGCGTTTGACCGGATCCAGCCAGTCGCCGCCGTACGCGCGAAACCCCAGCGTCAGCGCGGCGTGCTCGCAGAACTTGCGCCGCCACGCCGCGTCATAGGTGATGTCCTCGTAGGCTGAGGGAGCCCCGAACGCCGGCTGCATGAACTGCTTCACGGTCAGGGTAAGGGTGTCCTTGGCGGACACGGTGACCACGGCGGATGAGTCCACGAACAGCAGGACCTGGTGGTCGTCAAAGCTGGGCGGCGTGGCGTGGTCAAAGTCGTGGTACGCGGGCCCCAGATTGAGTTTCAGCTTCAGCCACCGGGTGATTGTCCCTTCCAGTCCGCCGATACCGCGGTGATAGTGGTTGGAGTAATCCACTGTCGAACCGGGCAGCGGCGGTTCCATCTGATAACCGAACCAGTACCCACACACCAGGTGGAGTCCCCGGGCCACCTGGTACCCGAAGTCAATGCCCAAGTTCAGGTCGTCCCGATCGACATAGTTCTGGTAGAACGGAAACTGCCGGGGATTGCGGAGTTCGGTCCGAAAGTCGTGAATGTACGTGGAAAAACGCGGGCGAAAAAAGAATCTCCCCCGCGGATGATACGCGCCGAAGCCGTTGCGGAAGATGAGGGCCTCGCGGCGATCGCGGATCGGGATGCCGCCGATGGCCGGCGCACCCACCGGACGCCCGCTGACCGGATCCACAATCCCGAACGCCAGCCCCTCCGTACTGCCATCTATCCAGGTGAACGAATTAAACTGCTGCCACTCGACCGTGCCGACCTTGCCTGCGAAGTTGAGCGCCGCGCGATGTGCCACATGACTCTCGGAAGGCTCGTCGTGAAACGTGACGATCTCGGGCGCATAGGACGAAGACAGGCCAAACTGCGTGGCCGGCTTCCAGTCGAGTGCCACGCGCGGCGTCACGGTTGTTATCAGGGACTGCTGGAAGGGCCGGACGGCATCGGGCACCAACGGCGACGGCTCGTAGTCCTGTAGGTACACATTGCTGTCGAACGTCTCCTTCAGCGTGAAGTCAGCTTTGAAAGTGAGGTTCGTGTCAGCCACCGCGGCGGCCACTGGCAGGAGGGTGGCTGTAGCGAGCCAAAAGGCACCGGTGGCTCGACCATCAGAGTCCGGAGTTTTCATCGTGAAGTTCCGGGGAGTGTTTGCAGGTTGCGGTCTCGGCCCCGGCATTGAGCCAGGTGTTCGGTCGAGCTTGAGGGGGACGGATCAGGAAGGTGAGCGCGGCGCCCACGAGCAATAGCAGGCCAGCGACGATGAACGATGAGCGGTAACTGCCGCTCGATGCGGTCAGCATTTGCTGGAGCCGGGGCAGCACCAATCCGCCCACACCCCAGGCGGTAAACAGCACCCCGTAGTTCATGCCGAAGCTCTTCAAGCCCCAAAGATCCTTCGTGTAGGCGGGAAACAACGCGAGGTTCGCGCCGTAGTTGGCGCCGATCAGAGCGGCCACCACCACAATGATCGCGGCAGCCATGTCCTTCGACGCCGTCACCGGTATGGCGATGAACATCAACCCCGCCTGGATCAAGAGCACCAGGCAGAGCGTCCAGCGGCGGCCGATTTTGTCCGAGAGCGTCCCGGCCAGGACCCGTCCGCCGGCATTGCCGATGGCCATGATCGCGACCGCTACAAAGGCCAACTCGCCCATACTGGTCTTGGCCATGCCGCTGATGCTGCCAATGACCATCAAGCCCGCGCCGGCGCCGATGAAGTAAATCCCCCACAGCAACCAGAACGTGGACTGGCGCAGGATCTCTGTAGGTGTCGCGCTGGCGGCCGCCGGCTTGACAGCGGCACTGCCGGTCGCCGTGGGACCCGCTACATAACCGGCGGGCGGATTGACCAGCAACTGGGCCAGCCCGCAGACGATCACCACGAACGCCAGTCCCAGAATCAACATCGTCTTCTGGACGCCAAAATGCCCCAACAAATACTGGGAGACCGGGGCCAGATACACCGGCGCCAGACCGAAACCCGCCACGACCATACCCGCGATCAAGCCGGTCCTGGCGGGTGGAAACCACTTCAGCGCGGGCGGCGTCGCCGAGGAATAGCCGAACCCGATACCGATGCCGGCGAGGACGCCAAAGCCCAGCAGCCAAACCGCGTAGCTGCTGGTGGTCGAGCACAGCACGAAGCCCGCACCCACGAGCACGCCGCCAATCGTGGCGGTGAGACGTGGGCCGAACCTGTCCTGGCAGCGCCCAGCCACGATCATCGCGAAGGCAAAGACCAGGCAACAGAGGGCGTAGGGATCGTTGAGCTGGGTGCCCTTCCAGCCAAACTCCTTCTCGATGGCGCCCTTGGTGAGGCTCCAGGCGTAGAGGATGCCCAGGGCAAGGTTAATGCCCAGCCCGGCGAACGTGACGATCCAGCCGCGATTCGCGGCGGGGGCGGGGTTGGCGGGGGATAGAGTGGTCATGGTTTTTCAAAGTCAGAGGTGCGAAGTCCAAACAAAGACCGGCATCCAATTGCTGCAAGCCGGGGCCGTAGATGACTGTCGCGGACACCTGTTTTGCGGCAGCGTCCTGGAATGCGGTCCTCCGGCGATTTTCGCACGGCACGCCGGGTGACAGAGCGAGGCCAAAGCGCCAGAAGGCTGGCGCAGTCCAAAACGCTGGCGCACGAGTTGGGGCGCCAGGCTGAATGCGGAATCCCCGGCGCAGGAAAGCGGAAGCGAACTGAAGTCCGCGCTCCGGAGCGTTGCCGCAGGCACAGCCCGGAAGGGCTGCGAAGTGAATAGAACAACCGTGGGTGCCAACCCACTGTCAGCCGATGGCGAACGCGGGGCGACCCCGGAGGGGTCGAAGGCGGGCGTCGGGTGCGAGCGCAGGGTAGCACGGGCTGCCAGCCCGTTCCGCGCGGCAACTTGCCGCGCGGTCTGGTGAGACGCCTCACCTGAGCAGCGGCACCCGATCCATCGAACGCTCCGGGCGGCTGCCCGGCTGGCGGCCGGGCAGAACGGGCTGGTAGCCCGTTCCACCCGGCAACAGCCTCGAGACTCACCCTGCATCAGCTTACTGTCGTTCCTTCACCAACACTTCGACGACGTGCGGGTCGGCCAGCGTTGTGGTGTCGCCAATTTGATCCACGGCGTTCTCGGCAATCTTGCGCAGGATGCGGCGCATGATCTTGCCCGAGCGCGTTTTCGGCAGGGCGGGCGCGAACTGCAGCTTGTCCGGCGCCGCAATCGGCCCGATCTCCTTGCGCACATGAGCGATGAGTTCCTTCTTCAACTCCTCACTCGGATGGATGCCGTCCTTGAGGGTGACGAACGCGTAGAGGGCCTGGCCTTTGATGTCATGGGGCATGGGCGCCACGGCGGCCTCGGCCACTTTGGGGTGACTCACCAGCGCGCTCTCGACCTCGGCAGTGCCGATCCGGTGGCCGGAGACGTTCACCACGTCGTCAATGCGGCCCATCAGCCAGTAATCGCCATCCTCGTCAATCCGGCAGCCGTCGCCGGTGAAGTAGATGTTGGGATACATCGTGAAGTAGGTGTCAATGAACCGGTCGT
>CAYNCT010000147.1:0-7988 GCA_964396005.1 uncultured Verrucomicrobiota bacterium
CAGTAGATTTGTTGGACTACAATTGAACTTTTTTCTAACCAACGACGCTCACTCGGACCGGTGGTAGCATCTCCAGACAAGTGGTAACCCACATCTCTAACATCGTGGGCAACCTCCTCACCGTCACCTACCCCGCCGGCACCGCCTCGCTCACTAACCAGTACGACGCCCTGGACCGCCTCACCAACCGGCTGGACGGCTTGGGCCAGACCCGGTACAGTTACGCCGTGCTGGGCAACGGCCAACGCACCTTCACCGAAGACGCTCCATGGGCCAATGACGAGGTGACCGTAACCAACCTTTACGGCCTGCGCGCCGGCCGGCGGCTCGCCCAGCCCAGCGGCGCCTTACCGCGGGGGACGGCGATTCCTCACGAGCCCGGGTAGGGCCGCGCTGTGCCGCGGCCGGGTGAGCGGCGCCGGCGCAGCGGCGCCCTGCCGTCGGAGCGCGGAATTTAGTCCGCTCGAACGCCGCGCCGCGGCGCGGGCGATTGCAAACTCGGCGGTGGGCGCTTTCCTTTCCCGGTTCGGGCGGCGGGGATGATTCGCCCCCTCAGGGCTCGTTGCGTTCGTCCGGTCCGCAGCCCAGGGCGTTGCCCTGGGCTGGTTTGGGTCCTGGCCTTTGGCCCTTTGCGCCGGGTAGGGCCGGGCTGCGTCCCGGCCGGGAAAGCGGCGCCGGCGCAGCGGCGCCCTACCTCACGGAGCGCGGACTTCAGTCCGCGAAAGTCCCGCTACGGCCTTGCGGCCTTCGACCCTTGGTAGTGCCGGGCTGTGTCCTGGCCGGAGACGGCACCGGCACAGCGGCGCCCGATCATCTGAGTGCGAACTTCAGTCCTCGGGAGGGCCGACAAGGTCGGCGACGTGGTTGGGCACGGTAGGGCTGCGCTGCGGCGCGGCCGGAAGCCGGCGCCGACACAGCGGCGCCCTACCACGGGCGGCCTGGCACCAGCACAGCGGCGCCCGGTCATCTGAGTGCGAACTTCAGTCCTCGGGAGGGCCGACAAGGTCGGCGACGTGGTTGGGCACGGTAGGGCTGCGCTGCGGCGCGGCCGGAAGCCGGCGCCGACACAGCGGCGCCCTACCGACCGGAGCTGGTCCCGACACCCAGTGGCGGCCTACCGGCGGATCGCGGGCGGGCGGGCTCACCCCGGGGTCAGGCGGGGGACAGCGGCGCTATCGCGGTCCAGGCGGTTGACCCGAACCGGGCAAAAAAGGCTTCGCGTAGTCGCTCGGCGGCCTGGCGGTTCGCGGCCAGGGCGAACGTGGTGGACCCGCTGCCGGACATCAACGTGGCCAGGGCGCCGGCGGCCCGCAGGTGCTCCTGGTAGAGCGCCAGGATGGGGTATTTTTCGAGGGCCGGCGCTTCCAGCGAGTTGTAAAGCTGGGTCAGGCCGCCAATGAGATCGCCCGAGGACCACGCCGCCACCAATCGTTCGCCGCGGCCGGGCTCGCCGTGCAGCCCGCAGGGGAAACGCGCCAGTTGCTGGTAAGCCCACGCGGTCGAAATGCCGAAACCGGGGTGAATTAGCAGCACCCACGCGTCCTTCAGAACGGTGAACGGTTCCAACGGCCGGACGTTCTCGCCGCGACCCGTCGCGAGCGCCGGGTGGGGCTGGAGGAAGAAGGGCACGTCGGAGCCCAGGGCGGCCGCGATGGCGTGGAGTTGCGAAGGACTCAGCGGCTGGCCGTACAGTTCGTTCAGGGCCAGGAGGGTTGCTGCGGCGTTGCTGCTGCCGCCGCCCAGTCCCGCGGCGAGGGGCAGGCGCTTTTCGAGGTGGATGCGAACGCCGGCGCGGATCGCGGCGGCGGCCAGGAATCCCGCAACGGCGCGATGAACAAGGTTCGAGCCGTCCGCCGGCAGGTGGGGATCGCTACAGGTCAGGGTGATGCCCGAGGCCGACTTCTCCAGCACCAGATCGTCATGGACGGGCACCGGCTGCATCAGCGTTTCCAACTCGTGAAAACCGTCCGGGCGCCGGCCGAGGATGTTCAGCAGGAGATTGATTTTGCAGGGTGAGGCGCGTTCCAGCCGCATAAAAGCAAACGGCGCCG
This sequence comes from uncultured Verrucomicrobiota bacterium, assembly GCA_964396005.1. Classification (GTDB taxonomy): domain Bacteria; phylum Verrucomicrobiota; class Verrucomicrobiia; order Limisphaerales; family J093; genus JADJWF01. The sequence continues at coordinate 2,052 of CAYNCT010000147.1, forward strand.
GCATTTGCATGTCGGCGCCGCGCGGAACCCGAACGGGTCAGTAATCGTAAATGCGGAAGCGGCTGCCGGGGAACCACGGCACAATGTCGCCGCCGGCAAAGCCTAGGCTGGCGTCCGGCTCCACGGCCGAGGAGTTGCGCACGTTCGGCTTGTAGGAGTCCGGGAATGCGGGGTCCACCGTTGCGTCCGGGAGGATCGGGCCGCCGGGCCGGAGGAGTGGGTCGTAGCTGGGAATCGGGAAGGTGACGATTTCGTACAAGCCCACGCCGGTGCGAACCAAGCTGCGATTGAACCCCTTGATTAAGCCGGTGGTGTAAGAGGACGCCGCGCCGTCCCAGAGATAGGTTTGCTCCTGGGACCGTCGGATCTCGCCCATGCGCACGAACTCGGTGGCGTTGTTGATTCCCCGGCCGAGCTTTTTCTCGGGACCAGCGCACCCGGTGGCGAAAGCGGCCAGAACCAGGGCGGAGCCGAACAGTGTGAGCTTGTTTTGCATATCGTCTTTAACGGTGGCGGAAGCCTATCGGCGACCGGTGACCTGTAAAGAGCGATTTCCGGGCCAGTCCCGGTCAGCGGGCCGGCCCGCGGGGCGGCGTTGAGAAGTGCCGGCGCGGACGCTACTTTCGGCGCATTCGTTGCCGCGAAACGTGAGTGTTCTCCCACCATCTGCGACCGCCGCCCCGCTGCGTCTCGCCCGCGCGGGGGAAGCGGAGGCAAGCCCACGGTTGCCCGAGCTGCTGGCGCCCGCGGGAGATTGGGAATGCGTGCGCGCCGCCGTCGAAAACGGGGCCGACGCGATTTACTTCGGGCTCGACCGTTTCAACGCCCGGATGCGGGCCGAGAACTTTACAGCGGCGGATCTGCCGCGGCTGATGGAGTTTCTCCATCGGCGCGGGGTGCGGGGCTGCGTGACCTTCAACACGCTGGTTTTCCCCGGCGAACTGCCTGACGCCGCGCAATTTCTCCGCGCGGTGATCGCTGCCGGTGTGGACGCTGCGATTGTCCAGGATGTCGGGATCTGCCGGTTGATCCGGCGGCTGTCGCCGGATTTCCCGATTCATGCCTCGACCCAGATGACGGTAACCAGCGCGGCAGGCGTGGACTTCGCGCGCGAACTGGGCTGCGAACTGGTGGTGCTCGCGCGCGAATGTTCGTTGCGCGACATCGCAGCGATTCAGCAGGCCACCGGCGCCGCGGTGCCGCTGGAAGTGTTTGTCCATGGGGCGCTCTGCGTGGCCTACTCCGGCCAATGCCTGACGAGCGAGTCGCTCGGCGGACGGTCGGCCAACCGCGGGGAGTGCGCGCAGGCGTGCCGGCTGCCCTACGAGTTGGTGAGCGATGGCGTCCCCATCCCGCTCGGCGACCGGCGTTACCTGCTCAGCCCACAGGACCTGGCGAGCGTGGAGCTGGTGCCCGAACTGGTTCGCGCCGGCATCGCCTCGCTCAAGATCGAAGGGCGTCTCAAGTCGCCCGAGTATGTGGCGAGCATCACGCGCATTTACCGCCAGGCCCTCGACCGGTGTTGCGCGGGGCCCGGCTCCGCACCGGCGCCAGCAGCGGCGGCGGCGACCGTGTACGAGCTGCAGATGGCGTTTTCGCGCGGCCTGTACACCGGTTGGTTTGGCGGCGTGAATAATCAAGAGCTTGTCCATGCGCGCTATCCGAAGAAGCGGGGCGTCTATCTGGGCGAGGTCCTGCGAGTGGTCGAGGGGGGAGTTCAGGTGCGCCTGACCGGGCCGCTCAAGCCCGGCGACGGAGTGGTCTTTGACGCCGGCCGGCCCGATGAACGCGAGGAGGGCGGGCGGGTCTATGAGATTCGAAGTCCGCGGTCCGAAGTCCGAAGCGGGCAGCGGTTTGCCGGTGCCTCGATTCCGGGACCCGAACGGGCGCCGGGGGCGCCCGAGCCAGCGGGATTCGCTGGCCGCGAGGTCATCCTGACGTTTGGCAATGGCGAGGTGGACTTCCGCCGCGTTCGTCCCGGCGACCGGGTGTGGAAGACGAGCGATCCGGCGTTGACGCGCGAGTTGCGGCAGACCTTCGAGGGGGAGCGTGCGCGCTTCCAGCGTCCGCTCGACCTCGAGGTTCAAGGCCGGGCCGGCGAGCCGCTCACGGTCATCGCCCGCGATCACGCCGGAAACCTTGCGCGGGTATCGTCAGCGATGCGGCTGACGGCAGCGACCCGGCAGCCGTTGACCGCGGAGCTTCTCACCCGGCAACTCGGCCGGCTTGGCGGCACGGCGTTTCGCCTTGGGCGCCTGGACAATCAACTGGTGGGCGAGGTGTTGTTGCCGGTGAGCGAACTGAACCGGCTGCGCCGCGAGGTGGTGTCCGAACTGGAGCGGCAGCGGGCGCAACCGGCGCGATGGACCCTGCGCCCGGAGAGCCCGTCGGTCTGCGAGGTTGACCGCTTGCCCGACCCGCCGCCCGCCCGGGACGCCGCGGTGGAACTGGTGGTGCTGGTGCGCAGCCTGGCGCAGCTCGAGGCGGCGCGAACCGCGGGCGCGACCACGATTTATTGCGAACTGGAGGATCCCAAACGCTATCGCGAGGCGGTGCCGTTGGCCCATGCCGGCCCCTCCGCCGCGCGGTTGTTCGTCGCGCCCCCGCGCATCACCAAACCGGGCGAGGAGTGGATTTTGCGCCAGGTGCGCGCGGCGGAAGCAGATGGCTACCTGGTGCGCAACTACGACCAGCTCCGTTTCTTCGCGGACTGCCGGCGCGTTGGGGACTATTCGCTGAACGTGGCCAATCCGCTCGCGGCGGAATATTTCGTGGAGCGGTTTGGGCTGGAGCGCGTGACGGCATCGTACGACCTGAACAACGCGCAGCTTGAGGCGCTGCTGCGGGCGGCGCCGCCTGCCTGGTTCGAGATCACGATTCATCAGCACATGCCCATGTTTCACATGGAGCATTGCGTGTTCTGCGCCTTTCTCAGCCGCGGCAAGGACTACCGCGACTGCGGCCGGCCGTGCGAAAAGCACGCGGTCCAGCTCCGCGATCGGGTCGGCGCGCGGCATCCGCTCAAGGCCGACGCCGGGTGTCGCAACACGGTGTACAACGCGCGGGCCCAAACGGGGGCGGAGTACGTACAACGCTTCCTGGCGCTGGGCGCGCGGCATTTCCGCCTCGAGTTCCTCGACGAGTCAGCCGGGGAGGTCGCGCGGACCATCGGCCGTTACCGGCAGTTGTTGGCGGGCGAAATCACCGGCGCGCAGCTCTGGCGCGAATTGAAACTGCAGCATCAACTCGGCGTCACCCGCGGCACCCTGGATCGCGGCGAGCGACCGGTGACAGTCCTCTGAGCCGGAACGATGCGGTAGGTTTTGGGTGGAGCGGTCAACCCGGCCCGTTCTGGTCGGCAACCTGCCGCCCGGTCGTGCGCCCGGTAGCCGCACCCCGTTCCATGGCAACCGCGTGCGTTCGACGGTCCGGCGGGGCGCCCGAGAGAACGGGCCAGCGGCTCGTTCGCCCCCCGCATTCAATTGAGTCGTTCCGGCTGAGCGCGGCGGGTGAGGCTTGGCGGTTGACGCCTGATGGGCTTCCCCGGCGAGCGCCATCAAGCCGGTTCGCCGTACACGCGCACCTCGTACACACTGGCAATCGGCGCACCGTGTGTGGCGAGCAGGCGCACGCGAAGGTGGTCGGTGACGAGGTGGTCGAAGGCGAGCCGGTTCAGGCGCTGGTGGTTGCCGCGAACGGAGCGCAACTGTGGGCCGTCGGGGCCGGTCCATTCCAGATCATAGTCGCGCACGGTTTCCGGTTGGGGGCCGCGGATCATCCGGCGGCTCACGCTGTCGGAGGCGGACAGCGTGAGTTCGCGTTGGAAGCCGGTGTCGAAGGTGATCAGCACCTCGCGAATGCGCAGGGGCCGGGGCCAGGTCAATTGCAGCCAGGCGGGTTCTTCGTCCAGCTTCACGCCCCACCGTGCCCGCCACTCGCCGCTTCGCTCGCGGACCAGGCCGTTGAGGACGTTCTCCGGTCGCGACAGATCGTGCGCCGCCGAGGCGGTCACCGTCGCGGACCGCGCCAGGTCCGCCGAATCGTCATGGGTCACGCCCTTGATGGTTTGATCGTCGCGCAGGAGCGTTTGCTGGAGTTCGCGCAGCCGCGTCTTGTCCTCATACAACTGCCGCGGATTGAGGCCGTGGCGCACGCACAAGGCCGCGGCGGTGCCGGCCGCCTGGCCCAGGACGGCGCAGGTGGCCATGACGCGCGTGGAACTGAAGGCCACGTGGCTGGCGCTGATGTTCCGTCCGGCCATCCAGAGATTGCGGACGTTGCGGCTGTAGAGGCAGCGCAACGGGATGTTGTACACGTCCGGGACCTTGATGGAGCGGAACGGCGGTTCCTGCCATCTCTCGAAGCCCGAGGGTGGGTGATCGTCCATGGGCCAGCCGCCGATGGCGACGGCATCCTTCGGCTCGCCACGCCGGCCCTCGAGGTCGTGTTGGGTGAGCAGATAATCGCCGACGAGCCGGCGGCTTTCGCGCTTGCCCGGCACCATGCCGATCCAGTCCATGCCCCAGTGGGCGCTGGTCGGCTGGTCGCCCGAGTTCTTGATGTAGTCCCACACGCCGAGGACGATGCTCAGCAACTCGAAGCGAATGCGTTCGTTGTTGCGGATGCTGTCCAACTGGCCGCCCCATTCGATCCACCAATACCCGTATTCCCACGAGTCCACCGGCCGGAATCGGAGCATCTCCCGGGTGACTTTCCTCGCCCACGCCGGGGCCTTGAAGGGCACCGGCCGGCCGTAGTCGCGCGCCGTAAAGAGAATGCTGCTGCCGAGGGTTTGGCGGTCCGCGACCTCGTAGGCGAGCGATTCGCCAAACTCGCTCCGGGCTTCGCGACCAACCCGGTACTCGGCGCCCGCCTCCAACCCCAGGCGGCAATCGCCGGTGCAATCGAGATACTGCTGCGCGGTGATCCGGTACAGGTGCTCGGTTTTGTCACACCGCGCCAGGACGCGCTGAATCAGGCCGTTGCCGGTCCCGGCCGCCACCAGCGTCGTGTCGAGGAGCAGGGTGATGTTGGGCTCGGATTGGACCTTGTCGTACAGGAGCAGGTCCCAGAGTTCGAAGCTGCGGTGGGGATTGTTGACCGCGTCGTCCAGCCGCAACTCCTCGATGATGCCGCCCTCGCGCCAGCCGGGGCGCTGACCGTGATGGTCCGCGCCGACGATGTGCATCTTGACCTCGCTGCTGGCATTGCCGCCGAGGCGAGAACGATCCTGCACGAGCACCACCTTCGCCCCGTGCCGCGCGGCGGCGAGCGCCGCGCAGACGCCTGCCATCCCGCCGCCCGCCACGAGGATATCGGCGGCCAGGTCCACCAGCGTCATGTGTGGTTCACCGGCAAACCGGTCGCCGGCCGGCCGGGCGGGCGCGATGCGTTCGAATTGGCGGGCCAGCTCCTCGCGCGGAGCAGTCGGCCCGGCTGCGTCCAGCTTGACGATCAGCGAGTAGCCGGTGAGTCCGCTGGACAACGTCAGAAAGTCGCGTCGGTTCATGGCGATTGCGTCGGCGTCAAGGTTGCGCCGTGCCGGCCCCTCTGGCAAAGCAACAAGTGGGACGGGTTTCAGGTCGCGCGCGCGGTCGGCTCTTCCCTCTGGCACGGGAGTGGCTCAGTTTTCTGGCGCCATGAATCTTCGCGTGCTTGCGGCCCTGGCGGCCGCCGTCACCTGCTGCGGTCCGGTCCGGCCCGAAATTGCCCCGTTTGTGCTGCCTTGGAACGACGCCTCGCCCGGCGTCACGGATTTCTCTGGCCTGAACCACCCGATCGTCAGCCCCGAAGACCGGGTGACCGTGGACGCGGCGGGTCATTTTGTCGTGCGGGGCGAACGCGTGCGGTTCCTCGGCATGAACTTCGCCGGCGATTCGCCCTTCATGCCCACCAACAAGGCCGAGGCGGTGGCGGCGCGGCTGGCCAAGTTCGGCA
>CAYNCT010000148.1:0-7951 GCA_964396005.1 uncultured Verrucomicrobiota bacterium
GCCGACCAAGAGCTGATGTCACTCGCCTGACCAACTGCTGATGACACTTGCCCCCGGCCGAGCGCTTCGTGGTCGTCACCGAGCGCGCGGGCGGCGTGGAGTTGATGGAACGTGGCGACCGGGACTTCCTCTACCTCAACGACGGCCACGGGCGGTTCTCTCCCGTCTCCTGGACTCAATCCTTTTTCGATGAGACGGGTCAACCGCTCCCGGCGCCGCCGACCGACTGGGGCCTGTCCGTGCTGCTGCGCGATCTGAACGCGGACCGGTTGCCGGACCTGCTCGTTTGCAATGACTTCTTTTTCTGGCCGGATCGCCTCTGGCTCAACGAGCTCGGCAGCCGCTTTCGCGCCGTGCCTTCGCTGGCCCTGCGCTCGCAGCCGGTGTCTTCCATGGGCGCCGATGTGGCCGACATTGATCGCGACGGCTACGACGATTTTTTTGTGGCGGACATGGTGAGCCGCCGCCACGACTGGCGCCACCGGCAGCGCCCCAACCTCATGCAGGGCATCCTCACGCAGGTGCTCCGCGTGGCCGCCAATCGCCCCGAAGTCGCCCGCAACACGCTCCAGCTTAATCGCGGTGATCAGACCTGGGCGGACATCGCGCAACTGGCGGGCGTGGACTTCACCGAGTGGTCCTGGGGCGCGGTGTTCCTGGACGTGGACCTCGATGGTTGGGAGGACCTGTTGATTCCCACCGGCAACAATCACGACGTTCAGGATGCCGACGTGTTGCGCGCGCAACGGTCCCAACCGCGGGACCTTTCCGCCGAAGGCCGGATGCGCTCGTGGCGGCAGTTCCCGCCCCTGGCCACCCCGGTGCTCGGCTACCGGAACCAACACGATCTCACCTTCGCCGACCGCTCGGCGGCGTGGGGGTTGCTCGAGCCCGGCCCGTGGCAGGGCCTGGCCCTCGCCGACCTCGACAACGACGGCGATCAGGATTTCGTGGTGAATCGTCTCAATGGCGCCGCCGGGCTCTTCCGCAACGACTGCCCCGCCCCGCGCCTGGCCGTTCAGTTGAAAGGACGGGCCCCCAACACCGCGGGTATCGGCGCGCGCATCATCGTTACCGGCGGGCCCGTCACCCAAACCCAGCAAATCATGGCCGGCGGGCGCTACCTGTCCGGCGACCAGCCCCTCCGGACCTTCGCCGCCGGCCACGAGACCAACCGGCTGCGCGTCGAGGTCGTCTGGCGCAACGGCAACCGCACGGTGGTGGAGGACGTGCCCGCCAACTCCCGGCTGGAGGTGGTCGAAGACGTTAATCCGCTGGCCCCGCTCCCGCCGCGGCCCGCCCCGGCCCCCTGGTTCGAGGAGGTCAGCGACCGCCTCCAGCACCGCCATCGCGAAGATGACTTCGACGACCTTGCCGCCCAGCCTTTGCTGTCGCGCCAGTTGAGCACCCTCGGGCCGGGGGTAAGCTGGTTCGACCTCGACGCCGATGGCTGGGACGACTTGCTCGTGAGCGGCGGCCGCGGCCAGACCATCACGGCGTATCGGAACGAACAAGGCCGCACCTTCCGGCGCGCCGACTCCCGAGGGTGGGAATCAACCGGCGCGAGCGGGACGACGACCGTCCTGGGGCTGCGGACCGGAACCAACGGCGCAACGTTGCTCGCGGCGCTACCGCGTCTCCCTGGCACCAACCTCGCTGGTGGTCTGCGGTTGGCGCGTTGGCCCGACGGCCCCGCCGCCACCGTCGCCGCGGATTTCCTTCCCAGCGCCGGCCCGGTAACGCTCGGAGATGTCAACGGAGACGGCGCCCTGGATCTCTTCCTCGGCGCGCGTTATCTCCCCGGACACTACCCCGAGTCCGGCCGGTCCGGGCTCTTCACCGGGCGGCTGGGCAACACCGGCGAATGGCACTTCGAGGCGGCGTCTGCGGCCCTGGCCCCGGGCCTGGCCGGGGCAGCGCTGGTCAGCGGCGCGACCTTCGCCGACCTGACCGGCGATGGCTGGCCCGAGCTCATCCTCGCGTGCGAATGGGGGCCGCTCCGGATTTTGCGCAACCAGGACGGCAGGCTGACTGATTGGAATCCCGCGATTGTGCCCATCGCCGCGGGGCGCGGTCATCTGGCTGATCTCACCGGGTGGTGGAATGCGGTCGCGGTCGCTGACTTCGACGGCGACGGACGGTTGGACCTGCTGGCAGCAAACTGGGGACGGAACACCCGCTTTCAACGCTATCTCGACCGGCCCATCCGCGTGTACTACGGCGATCTCGGTCACGGGCATGTCGAGGTTCTGGAGACGTATTACGAACCGGCGCTTCGGGGCTACGCGCCGTGGCGGGACTATGAGACGGTCACGCGCAACCTGCCGTGGATCGCCGAGCATCACCCCACGTTTCGCGCCTACGGTGAGGCCAACGTGGAGGCGGTCCTCGGCGACCACGCAGCGGACTTTCGCGTGTTGGAAGCGGCCACCCTCGACTCGCTGTTATTGCTGAATCGCGGCGACCGCTTCGAGCGGCGGCCCCTGCCCCCGGTCGCCCAATTCGCCCCGGCTTTTGGCATCGCGGTGGCCGACTACGACGGTGACGGGGCGTTGGACGCCTTCCTCGCCCAGAACTTTTTCGACGTGGAGCCGGAGACCTCGCGCTACGACGCCGGGCGCGGGCTGCTTCTGCGCGGCGGCGGCGACGGCAGCTTCGAGGGCGTGCCCGGGCAGGAGAGCGGGTTGCGCATTTACGGGCAGCAACGCGGTGCCGCGACCGCGGACTTTGACCGCGACGGGCGGGCGGACTTGGTCGTCGCTCAACACGGCGACGACCTCCGGCTCTACCGCAACAACCACGCGCGTCCCGGCCTGCGAGTGCGACTGGTCGGCCCGCCGGGAAACCCCGAGGGCATCGGAGCCATCGTGCGCCCCGTGTGGGCTGACCGATCGGGGCCGGCCCGCGTGGTGTGCGCGGGGTCCGGCTATTGGTCACAGGACAGCGCCGCGGTGCTGCTCACCGGCCCTGAGCCCCCAACGACGATTTGGGTTCGCTGGCCGGGCGGCCGGGAGCGCACGTACCAAGTGCCCGCGGGACAGCGCGAACTGACGCTGCCCTTCGCCGAGGCCGAGCCGGCGTTGGCGAGGTGAACGGCGCGCCCCGGGGGCGGAGAGATGCGGCCATCCGCGGCGCGTGATTTCCGAACCCGGCAGCCTATTCGCTTGCTCCCCGGCGACCGCTTCCTTTCCATTCCGCGCGCATGTCTGACTGGCTCGCGGTCCTCATCCTCGGCATCATCGAGGGCATCACGGAGTTCCTCCCGATATCGTCCACGGGGCATTTGTTGCTGGCGCAACAATGGCTGCCGCGGCAGAGCGACCTGTTCAACATCTTCATCCAGAGCGGGGCCGTCGTGGCGGTGATCCCGCTTTTCCCCGAGCGGTTGCGTCAGGTGCTGCGTTGCGCGCGCGATCCGGCTGCGCGCGACTTCACCCTCAAGATCGGCCTGGCCTTCCTCATCACGGGTGCCGGCGGGGTTGTCCTGGATCGCCTCGGGTGGGAACTTCCGGAGCGCGCCCTGCCGGTCGCCGTGGCCCTGATTGTGGGCGGGGTGTTGTTCCTGGTGGCCGAGCAGTGGCTGCGAGGGCGCGCGTTGAAACAGGAGATTACCTGGACCATCGCGGTCGTGGTCGGGCTGGGGCAACTGGTCGCCGCGGTCTTCCCCGGCACCTCGCGCTCGGGGGCCACGATTCTGTTGATGCTCGCCTTCGGTCTGAGGCGACCGGCAGCCACGGAGTTTTCCTTCATCGTGGGCATTCCCACCATGCTCGCGGCCGGCGGGCTGAAAATCGCGAAAGCCCTCCTCCACCCGCCCGCCGCCGGCCCGCAGGAGGACTGGCTGCTGCTGGCGTTGGGTACCGCCGTTTCTGCCGTGGTTTCGTTCATCGTCGTGAAGTGGCTGCTCGGGTTCGTCCAGACCCACACCTTCAAAGGATTCGGCTGGTACCGCATTGCGCTGGGGGCGCTGGTGCTGCTGCTCGTCGCCAACGGCGAACCGGGGCCAAGCGCCCGTCCTGCCGTGGGCTTGCTCCCGGCGACCGTCGCGACCACCGGTGAACTACCGCCCAGCGCTGGCGCGGCGCTACGATAGGCGGGGACCGTCGCCCAAAGCGGGCGGCGGGGGCGACGGCGCGGAGGCCGAGGGCGATATCGGCTCGACGGTCAGCGGAACCGTTTTGCCGCTCTCATCGAGCCGTTGCAGCCCGTGAGCCGCGGCGAACTGGTCGAGAAAGGAGCCGAACACCCGGCGCAGATCGCGTTGGCGTCGCCGCACCAGCAGCACGGCGAGCGGCGGGATGATCAGGAGAAACCATTGCCAGAGTCGTCCCGCGGGTGACAGACCGATGGCCGCCAGGGCGACCCCTAGCAACGCCGAAATCCCGATCCGGGTCGCGAGCGTCCAAGCGCCGCGCAGGCGACACCGGATGGCCCACCCGCCGGTAACCGCCCGTTCGGTGGCCGTGGTCAGCCGCAGCTTGCACCAGCGGCTCCCGTACACCTCGAGGTCGAACTTGCTCCAGCCGGTGTCCGGCCGGTGCGGCCAGCGCTGTTGCGCGAGGCAGGTCAGGAGCCGGGCCAGGAATTGCGTTCGGTCGAAGCCGGACGGCAACCGATAGGACTGCACCGGCGGCAGGTCGCCGGAGGTCTGGCGGCTGAGCGAGTCGAGATTCTCGAAGTTCTCCAGCGGCAGATCGCGCCGGGCCAGCCGGCCTTGATACCGCGCCCAACCGCGAACGAGGGGTTGCAACAAAAACAACAGGGCGACCAACGGGCGGGACCACCACGCGCGCCGTCGCCGCGAAATCACCACCTCGCTGGCGGCCAGCGCGCACACCACCGCCGGGGCCGCCGCGCTGGCCAGCCACCACGAGGCAAACTGGGGGGCCATCGTGGCCAGCACCAGCAGCGGCAGGCACACGAGGGCGTAGTATTCGATGCTGGTCAGCAGCGTCAGCGGCAACCACGAGACGCGGGAGTACAACGACTGGAAAAAGCCCACCCCGAAGGCCCCGTGATAAATCATCGGGCGCCCCAGCCGCAGCCCGGCGCTGGCTTGCGCGTAAATGCGCCCGCGCCAGATGGAGCCGCCGAAGCGGTTGAAGTGCTCCGGATGCTTCCGCTCCAGCAGGGCTTCGGCCGCGCCGTATCCGCGCTGTTGCTTGAGGTATTCGCGGACCGTGGACCGGCGGTAGTGCCAGACGAATCCACCCGGGCTGAAGCCCAGTTGATGCCCGCGTTGTTGCAACCGCCAGCACACGTCCACATCGTCCCCCGCCTGCCGGAACACCGGGTCAAAACCGCCGATCTCCTCGAGGGCCCACTTCCACAATACCAGGTTGCAGCCCGGCAGGTGCTCCGCGATTCGATCCGTCAACATCACGTGCGCCGGCCCACCCGGGGAGGCCATGACCGCCGTCGGCACGCGCGAGTCCTCCGGCGGAAGCAGATTGTGGCCGCCCACCCCGGCGTACGCGCCCTCCAACAGGTCGGCCACCGTGTGGTGCAACCAATCCTCATCCGCGCGGCAGTCCGCGTCCGTGAACGCCACCACCTCGCCGCTCGCGGCCGCGATGCCGGTGTTCCGGGCGGTGGACAGGCCCAGATTCTGCGGATGCCTGAGGACCCGGACGTGGCTGAACGACGCCGCAATCTGGGGCGTCACGTCCGTGGAACCATCATCCACCACGAGCACTTCGTAATCCGGGTAGTTGAGATGGGCCAGCGACTCCAGGCAGCGCTCGATCGTGCGCCCGGCATTGAAGGCCGCCACCACGACCGAGACGCGCGGCGTCCGCGCGACCGCAAACCGCGGCGCCCGCGCGTAGGCCCGCTGGACCGCCCGCCAGGCCGGCCGCGGGCGGCGGTCGGCGGTGGTCAACCCGAACTGCCAGTCCGTGATCAGCCGCCCGCGATTGCAGGAGTGGGTCCTGAACCACTCGTCAGTGAAGGCGAAGGCGATGGTTCCCGCCGCGCCCCCGCGAAACGCCAGTTCAATCGTCCATTCGAGCAAGTCCGCCTGCGCCACCTCGCCCTCCCGCAGCGCGTCCATGCCAAACTCACCCAGGACGAGCGGCTTGGTGTCCGCCAGCATTTGCAGACGGGCAAGGTAGTTACGAAAGGCCCGGCGCTGGTGAAGGTACACGTTGAAGCACACGAAGTCCGGTTCCCGCGGCCGCAGGTACTCGGTGGGCGGGAAGTTGCCGAAGGTGCAGAGCCGGTCCGGGTCCACCTCCTTGACCTCCAACACCAGCCGGTCGAGAAACGCTTCCACCGCGGCCGCTCCGCTCCACCGCACGATGTCGGGCGGGATCTCGTTGGCGACACTGATCGCGAACACCGCCGGATGGCCCGCGCAGCGCGCGGCGGCGGTGCGCACCGCGGTTCGCGCGGCTGCACGGGATGCCTCATGGTCGAGGAAGCAGTGTTCGTGGTCCCACGGCGCTTCCACCAGCAACCGCAGCCCCTTCTCCGCGGCGAGGTCCAGCAGCCAGCCGGGCGGAACGGTGTACACGCGCAGCACGTTCGCCCCCAATTGCCGGAGGAGATCGAAGTCGCTCCCCACCTGCGTTGGTGACGGATACAAATCTCCATCTCCGTTGGGTGGAAACGGGCCGTACGTGACGCCTCGCAGATGGAATTTGGCCGGTCCGGCCCGAAAGCCTTTGCCGTCCACCACCACCCGGGCGCGACCTGGGTCGGACCCCGACATGGCGGCTTAGACGGGGTTGCAGAAGGCTTTAGTCAACGTCCTGCCCGCCCCACCGGCGAGACGCCTTCGCCCCTGCGCGAACCGGCCGCTCGAGGGCCAGGCCGGGACGCCACGCTTCCAGCCGTGTGACCGGCGCATCGGCATCTCGTGATCGCCAGGGGAGCGGCGCTGAACGACAGACGAGGTCCTCACGCCTTCCCGCCTACGGCTTTTTCTGCAAGGGGTGGCCGTACTTGCGCTTCATCCGGTAGGCGGAAGACAGCTCGGTCTTGCCCTCGTCGCTCTCCCATACTTCGTCGTACTCCGCCCGGCGCGGGGCGGATCGCAGCCGCCGCTCGGACGAGATGCGTCCCTTCTCGTCGCACAGCACCTCGAAATACTTCGGCGTCTGCAGCCGGTTGAGCCGGTTGGACAAAATGCAAAGGACCTTGCGCTTCATGTGTTGGTTCCGTTTCCCGGTTCGCCGCGTGACGCGGCCGGCCGCGAGTGTGCCCGACCGCCCGGATTTCCGGCAAGACCCGGCCGCCAGGGCGCGATTTTTGTGGCGACCGACCGATTCCCCGCCCAGACTTGCGCCACTTCAGAGAGGAATTTTCCAACTCAGCACGCAACCATGCGAAAGACGGCTGCCAAAGACGGCGTCACCGTAAAAGCTTACGCCGGGGTCACGGGTGTCCTGCTGGCCATGAACGTCAGCCCCGCCCGCCGCACGGGCCTGCTGGGCTTCGCCCTCAAGCGTCGTTCGTCCGGTCAGGACTTCAAGTGGCTCAAGGGCATGTTGACCTTCCCCGGCCAGCACCATTCCGACGGCCACCTCAGCCCCACCAATGTGGCGCCCATCCAGAAATTCCGCTGGTCCGATTACACGGTCGCTCCCGGGCAAACCTACAACTACGTCGTGTATCCGATGTACGGTCCGCCCGGGGCACCCCGGCCCGCCACCGGCGTGACGCTCACCGTCCGCACCGGCCGGCTGGACGCGGGCGCGCATTCGGTGGTCTTCAACCGGGCCGCTGCGGCCAGCCAGGCGTTCGCCCGCGACTTTCCCGAGGTCGAGAAACTCCTCGACGAGGCCCGTCGTCAGAAGCGCCCCGCGCCGCCCATCGCGCAATGGCCGCCCGCGGCCGCTGCGTGGCTCGCGCGCGGTTTGCTCGAGCAGATCCTGGGTTTCATCGCCCTGGCGAACGGGCCCCGCTGGGGGTTGGACGTGGCCATCTACGAATACGAATTACCGGCCAT
>CAYNCT010000149.1:0-7823 GCA_964396005.1 uncultured Verrucomicrobiota bacterium
CATGAATTGCGATGAACCGAGGAGGGCGTCTTGAGCCGCCCTTTTCAGAGTCGTGTCGGTGCTTCTTCCCAGCCCACCACGCGCAACCACCGGAAAATACGTGCCCGCGAGGTCCGCGTCATCGGCAGCGATGGCTCGCAAATCGGAATCCTCTCCCTGCACGAAGCGATCAACCTGGCCCGCGCCCAGGGCGTGGACCTGGTGGAGGTCGCTCCCAATGCGACCCCACCGGTTTGCCGCATTGTGGACTACGGCAAGTTCCGCTACGAGCAAGCCAAGCGGGACAAGGAATCCAAGAAGCACCATCAGGGCAGCCGGCTCAAAGAGATCCAGCTTTCCGCCTCCATTGATGCGCACGACTTCAACACCAAAGTCATGCACGGGATTGCGTTCCTGTGCGACGATATGAGCGTCAAGGTCAACCTGCGCTTCCGCGGGCGGGAGATGAAGCACACGGAATTTGGGCTGCAGGTGGTCAAACGCTACATTCAGGAGCTATCGTCGTGGGGGCTGGCCGCCGCCGAACCGAAGCTGCAGGGCCGGAATGTCACCGTGATGATCAATCCGCTCCCGCGCAACAAGCGCGCCCCGAATCCCAAGTCGGCCGAGGTGCCCGGAAAGCCGCCGGTCAAAGAAGCCTCCGGGCCGCTCATTCAGGTGGATGTCGAGGTGCCGACCGCCCCCGCGCCCAACAGCCGGGGAGCCGGCGAGACGCATTCGGGCTTCGCCAACAGCCCGTTCGCGTCGCTCGACCTGCCGTCCGGGAAAACGGACGCTTGAGGGCCCGCCCGGCCGGGAATCCGGCCCGAACGTCGGCACGACCGATGCTCGGAACTCCCGAATGGATCAAGCCACACGGGATCGTTTCAGCCGGAGTTGATCGGAGGACACTTCGCGCGGTGCTGACCATCCCACGCGAAGGCGCCCGGGCGCGCATCTCGGATTCCGCCGCCGGCGCGCACGAGAGTGGTCAAGGACGTTCAGCTTTTGAGTGGATCCCATTCCGATTCGGCGAGCCTTCGGCAGGGCCGGACTGACAGGATCAAGAGCAATTCATGCATAAACCGGTTGTGAGCGGGCCGCCAACGCCCGAAGAGTTTCAGCGCCAGCTTGCGGAGATGATGCGCCAGGCCTTCCCGCAGGCGGGTTTCGCGCGGCCTCAGCCGGAAGCGGCGGCCGCGGGCGGCGATGCCCCCGGCGAGGAGGTTCCGCCTTCGGTGCGGTTCGACCAAAAACCGCGCGACGTGAAGGCGTACCTGGATCGCTTCGTGATCCGCCAGGAGGAGGCGAAGAAAGTGCTGAGTGTCGCGCTGTGCGATCACTATCACCACGTGCGTATGGCACTCGAGGGCAAGGCGCAACCCAACTACGCCAAGCAAAACGTCCTCCTGGTCGGCCCCACCGGCGTGGGCAAGACCTACCTGATTCGCAGCGTGGCCGACCTCATCGGCGTGCCGTTTGTCAAGGGCGACGCCACCAAATTCAGCGAGACCGGCTACGTGGGAGGCGACGTCGAGGACCTGGTACGCGAGTTGTACCGGCGCGCCAACGGAGACGTGGCCCGGGCGCAGTATGGGATCATCTACATTGACGAAATTGACAAGATCGCGGCCGCGCCCAACGTGACGGGCCGTGACGTCAGCGGGCGGGGCGTTCAGACCAATTTGCTCAAGTTGATGGAGGAAACCGAGGTGCCGGCCCGCTCTCCGAACGACCTCGCCGGGCAACTGGAAGCCCTCATGGACTTCAACCGGCGGGGACGCAAGGCCGCCGGCACCATCAACACCAAGCACATTCTCTTCATTGTCAGCGGCGCCTTTCCGGGACTGGAAAACGTGGTCCGCAAGCGCCTGCGCGAAGCAACCATCGGCTTCGCGGCCCGGACCAACCCCCTCGAGGGCGACTTCGATACCATGACCCGGGCGAGCACCCGCGACTTCATTGACTACGGGTTCGAGCCGGAGTTCATCGGTCGCCTGCCGGTGCGGGTCTTCTGTCACTCCCTCTCGGTGGACGACCTGTTCAACATCCTCAAAACCTCGGAGGGCAGCATCATCCGTCAGTACGAACAGACGTTCGCCGCCTACGGGATCGAGGTGCTGTTTCGCGACGATGGTCTTCGGCGGATCGCCGAACTGGCCGCCGAGGAACAGACCGGCGCCCGCGGGCTCATGACCGTCTGCGAACGTGTCTTCCGCGACTTCAAGTTCGAACTGCCCTCAACGCCCGTGCGGCGGTTCGCCGTCACCCGCGAGGTGGTGGACGCCCCGGCCGCCGAATTGAGCCGGCTGTTGGCGGAGCGCGCGGACGCCGAACAATCGCTGCTGCGGCAGATCGTGCATGAGTTTGGCGAGCGATTCCAAAAGGAGCATGGCCTGCGCCTGCGCTTCACGGACGCTGCCGCGGAACGCCTGGTGGCGCTGGCCCGCGAGGCGGGTCGCCACGTCCGGGACGAGTGCCTCGATCGCTTCAAGGATTTTCAGTTCGGGCTCAAGCTCATCGCTGCCAACACCGGGCAGACCGAATTTGTGCTCGATCCGGCGGCGGTGGAGGCGCCGGACAAGGCACTCAGCGACTGGGTTGTGGCCAGCTATCGCGCCAGTGCCAGCGGTCCCGCCTCCGCGTCCTGAACGATCGTTCATCCACTCTTTTCTGCATCATGGAACCTCAGCAACCCACGGTCCGCGTCTGGCGCGCGCCGTCTGAACAAAACAACGATTCACGCCGCGGGGGCAAACCCGGGTTCGCGCGTCGCCGCCGCGGGCGCGGCCGCGGCGGGCCGCCCGGTGGCTGGCGCGACGACCGCGGCGCCGGTGGGCCGCGCGAGGGCCACTACGCCGACCGCCGCGAATTCGGCGGTGACCGCCAACGGCAGGGCGGGCGCGGTCGCCCGGGCGGACCTCCGGGCGGTGGCGGCCAACGCGACCGACAAGGCGAGCGTGCTTTCGCTGGCGGGCCGCGCGAGCAGTTCGGCGGTAATCGGCGCCGGGGACGGGGATTTCGTGATCGCGCCGGTGGCCGCTGGGCTGACCGGCCGGCGGCCGGCAGCGGCAATTTCCGGCAGACGGAAGGTGGGGGCGGACCGGGCGACGAACGGCGCCCTTTCCGGGGTGGCCGCAGCAATCGCGGGAACGACCGGCCGGGCCGGCCGTTCGGCAAGCGGGGCGGCGGCTCGCGACCCTGGAGACGGGGTGAACGCGATTCGCACCCGGGCGACGCCAACAGCGGCCGGCGAGCTTTCACCCAACCTCGCCGGTTCCGACGCACGGACGACCTCGACGACTACGCCGCCCGGAACCGGCGGCGCAGTTCCTCGGAGGAACTGCTCCATCACCAGGCGGCGACGAAAGTGGCAACGGTCCTCGAGGTGGCCGAAAGTGTCATCCGCGCCAGCGACGCCGCGCACCCGGCAGACAAGGTGCTCCGGGACACGCTGCGCTCCCACCGGGAACTGGAACCGGACGAAACCGCCGAAGTGGCGCGCGCCGTGTTCAGCTACTTCCGCTGGCTGCCCTGGCTCGATGCCTCCCGGCCGCCCGCCGAGCGCATCGAAGCTGCGATGGCGCTGGCCGACCGCTTCGCGCGCGATCCCGGGGCCTGGCCGGCGGACGACCTCCGGCGCGCCGTGCCGGACTGGGTTGGCGGGTTCGTGGACCTCACTCCCGGCTGGCTGCGCGCTTTGCAGACCGAGCCCGCGCTCTGGCTTCGCGCCCGCCGCGGCACGGGCGCCAAGCTGGCCGCGCGGCTGGAACAGTGTCGGCCCGCGGGCACGGGCGAACTGGCGGACGCCCTCTGCTACACCGGACGGGACGATTTGTTCCGTACGGCGGAGTTTCACGCGGGCGACTTCGAATTGCAGGACCTGCACTCCCAGGCGGTCGCCCTGATTTGCGCGCCCCGCCCCGGCGAAACCTGGTGGGACGCCTGCGCGGGTGAGGGCGGCAAGACCCTCCACCTCTCCGCGTTGATGGAGAATCAGGGACAGCTTTGGGCCAGCGACCGGGCAGACTGGCGGCTCAACCACCTGAAGCGGCGCGCGGCCCGGGCGGGGGTCTTCAACTACCGCCTGCAGGTTTGGGACGGTTCGGAAGATCTGCCCACGCGGACGCCGTTTGACGGCGTGCTGCTCGACGCTCCGTGCAGCAACGTGGGAACGTGGCACCGAAACCCGCACGCGCGTTGGACCAGCTCTGCGAACGACGTGGCGGAACTGGCGGAACTTCAGACCATGTTGCTCGATCACGCGGCGGCGGCCGTCAAGCCCGGCGGCAAACTGATTTATTCGGTCTGCACGCTCACCCGGCCCGAAACCGTCGAGGTCGCGGCGAACTTCGCCGCAAGGCACCCCGACTTCACGCCGCTGGAGCTGGTCAACCCGTTTGCGCCCGACGCCCCGCCCGCCGCCCAGTTGTGGCTCCGACAGGAAGACCGCCCGGGCAACGGCATGTTCATTGCGGGGTGGCGTCGCCAGCCGGTGGAGGCGGCGACACTCGGCGGATCGTGAGCGACAACGGGACGGCAGGCGGCGCGGGCTGCGGTCATGGCATCATTGGGCAAGCTGTTGATCCTGGCGGGCTGCGTTCTGGTGGCCGTGGGCGGCCTGGTGTGGCTGCTGGACAGCCGGGGTGGCGCCGGGCTGCCGGGGGATATTACCTTTGAGAAGGGCAACTTCCGCTTCTACTTCCCTGTCGCAACCTGCCTGGTGGTGAGTCTCGCGCTGACGCTCCTGCTCTGGCTGTTCCCCCGGTGAACCCAAGACCGCCGTGGCCGACTCCCGACTCATCCGGTGCCCCACCTGCCACCGACGGGGAGCGTGGTTCGACGGCCCGTTTGGACCGTTTTGCTCCGAGCGCTGCAAGCTCATTGACCTCGGGAAATGGCTGGGGGAGGAGCATCGCGTCTCCACGCCGCTGACAGGCGCCCATCTCGACCAGCTCGAGGACCTGGGTCCGTCCCCGCCACCGCCGCCGGGCCGGAACTGACCGCCAGCGTTTGCGTTCCCGGGATCGCTCCCGCAGACTGCGGGCCGATGAGCAAACGGTTCTACATCACCACCGCGATTGACTACGTGAACGGCCAGCCCCATCTCGGGCACGCCTACGAGAAGGTCATCACCGATGTCATCGCCCGCGCGCGCCGCAGCCTCGGGGAGGACGTGTTCTTCCTCACCGGCACGGACGAGCACGGGCAAAAGGTGGAGCGCGCCGCGCGGGCGGAGGGCAAAGAACCGCAGGCGTATTGCGATGAGCTCGCGGCGCAGTTCCAGGTGCTGGCGGTCAAACTTAACCTGTCCAACGACGACTTCATCCGCACCACCCAGCCGCGCCACAAGGCGGTCGTGGCGGCGCTGCTCAACAAGCTGCACGCGCAGGGCGACATCTACAAAGCCCCCTATCGCGGCTGGTACTCGTGGAAAGAGGAGACCTTCCTGACGGACAAGGATCGCGAGCCGGACGGCACCTTTGCCTCCCGGTGGGGCGAGGTGGCGGAGATCGAGGAGGAGAACTGGTATTTCCGCATGAGCCGTTACCAGGACTGGCTCGCCGCGCACGTGGAAGCGCACCCGGATTTTGTCCGCCCGGACTACCGCCGCAACGAGGTGCTCGGCTTCCTCCGAACCGAGAAGCTGGACGATTTGTGCATCAGCCGGCCCAAGACCCGTCTGAGCTGGGGCATTCCCCTGCCCTTCGCGCCGGACTATGTGAACTACGTCTGGTTCGACGCCCTGACCAACTACTTCAGCCTGCCCGCTTCGCTGGGCGACCCCGCCGCCCTCGCCCCGTTTGCCGGCTACTACACCGCCCCCGAAGGCGCGCCCGGCACCGCCCTGTGGCCTGCCGACGTCCACGTCATCGGCAAGGACATTATCAAGTTCCACGCGGTGTACTGGCCCATCATGCTGCGGGCTGCGGGACTGCCATTGCCCCGCACTGTCCTCGCCCACGGTTGGTGGCAGAAAGACGGGGACAAGATGAGCAAGACCACCGGCAACGTCGTGGACCCGATCGCGGTCGTGGACGCATGGGGCGCCGACGCCTTCCGCTACTATGTGGTCCGCGAACTGGCGATAGGCCCGGATGGCAACTGGACCGATGCCGGCTTTCAAGCGCGCTACTCGGCGGAGCTGGCCAACGGGCTGGGCAATCTCGTCAACCGCTCGATCGCGATGGTGCGACGCTACCGGGGCGGTGTCGTCCCCCCGCGGTCGGACGAACTGGCGGCCGAAGTCACTCCCCTCCTGGCGGCCGTGCGCCGGGACCTGCTCGACTTCGAACTCCAGGCCGCCCTCCTCCGCATCTGGACGCTGATCAACCGCGCCAACCAATACGTGGACCAGACGGCTCCCTTCAAGCTGGCCAAGGATCCTGCCCAAACGGGCCGGCTGGACGAAGTGCTGTACAATTTGGTCGAGACCTGCCGCCTCCTCGCGGTGCTGTTGTGGCCGTTCATCCCCACCAGCGCGGAGAAAATCTTTAGCCAACTGGCCCTTCCGGGATCGCCCAACCGCCTGG
This sequence comes from uncultured Verrucomicrobiota bacterium, assembly GCA_964396005.1. Classification (GTDB taxonomy): domain Bacteria; phylum Verrucomicrobiota; class Verrucomicrobiia; order Limisphaerales; family J093; genus JADJWF01. Next base: position 6,513 of record CAYNCT010000149.1, read on the forward strand.
CTGAAGCCGCCTGGGGCGGAATGCAACCCGGCCACGCCGTGGGCGAACCGCAGCCGCTGTTTCCGCGGCGCGATCCCGTCAAACCCTGACACCGGGCTTGGGCTTCGCGCGACCGCCGCGCTGCGCGTCGCGGGGATTCGCGTGTGGAGCCGGAGCCGCGCCTTCCGGGAACGCCCCGACCGACTCCCCGTGAATCGGTTGGCCGGACAAAACGATTGTCCCTCCGGGCGCCCTGCGGCATGAACGACACCATGTTCTACGCATGCGCAGCGGTGATCGGGCTCCTGGGCGGAGTGACCAGCGGTTTGTTTGGCGTCGGCGGCGGCGTGGTCATGGTGCCCGCCATGATGCTTCTGCTCGGGGTGGACATCAAAACGGCCATCGGCACCTCGCTGGCCATCATTGTGCCCACGGCGATCACCGGCAGCGCCAAGCACTATTTCCTCGGCAACCTGAACTGGAAGATCGCGCTTGCCCTCGCGCCGGGCGCGATGATTGGCGGTTACTACGGGGCGAAGCTGACGCGGCTCATCCCGGCGGAGGATCTGAAGCGCTACTTCGGCGCGTTCCTCGTGTTGGTGGGGCTGAGGCTGATTTTTGGCCGGTGAGCGGCACCTCGACGGCGTGCCCGCGCCGAGCGGCCCTGGCCGAAGTCGCCCGCACGCGCCGGGAAAAACGACTTGTCGCCGGGCGGCCCTTTTCCGCTAGAGTTTCGTTCACCAACTTGGGGCCAGCACCGGAGGCCGGGCCGTGGGTTCAAATCCGCTCCGGTGCCCCGCTCGAACCAGACCGCACGCCATGCCGTTGTATCGCGAAAAGCATCTGCAGCACATCTCGCAGCAGTTCCAGATTTACGGGCACATCCTGCACGCGGAGTTGTGCAAGATCGGCCACATCAACGAAACCTACACCGCCACCTACGACCAGGGCGGCGTGCTGGTGCGCTACATCCACCAGAAGATCAACCAGCATGTCTTCCGCCAGCCCGATGCGGTGATGGACAACGTCATGCGGGTGACCACCCACATCCGCAACCGCCTCTTCGCCAATGGCGCGCGCCAGCCAACCCGCCGCGCCCTGATCGTGGTGCCGACGCGCGACGGGCGGCCGTACTACGTGGATGAAGCGGGCGACTATTGGCGCACGTTTGTCTTCGTCGAGCGGGTCCAGTCCTTTGAGGCCGTGCAAAACCCGCAGCAGGCCTACGAGGCCGGCCGGGCTTTTGGCGAGTTCCAGGCGTTGCTGTCCGACCTGCCCGGTGCGCGTCTGCATGAGACGATTCCCGACTTCCACAACACGCGCAAACGGTTC
>CAYNCT010000150.1:0-7774 GCA_964396005.1 uncultured Verrucomicrobiota bacterium
CGTACGTCCGGTGGTGTGGGGGGACGGCGGGAGTAATCCCGCCTCCCACCCGATGCGCCGCTTGGGGCCGGACCCGTGGCCGGAACGATGCAGTGGGTTTTGGGCGGAGCAGCCAACTCGGCCGTTCTGGGCGGCAACTTGCCGTCCAGCCGTGCGGACGGAAGCCGCCCCCTCAGTGGAGACCTCGTGCATCGCATCGTTCCGGCTTGGCGGGTGTTCGCGATGGCATCAAGACGCGTTTCGTGCGGCGACTGACGCGAGCGGAATTGGCCGGCTTTCTGGAAGAATCTGCCGACACGCTGCGCGGCAAAGTGGATCATTCTGACTTTCGGGGCTGCGTCTTTGCGCTTCGGTTGTCTCGGTGCATCTCCGACCTCTACCAGGAGGAGATTGCCGCCCTGACCAGGAAGCTCGGCGACGATAGAAAGGGCCGCGATTCCGAGATGGCGCCAACGCCGCCAGCCCCGCCTCGATCCCTGTTCCCAGCCGCCGGTCTCGGGGCCGGCGTGGGAGCTATCGGGAAGCGTCCGTTTTGTCGGCGACCGCCGCCTTCAGTTCCGCCAGCTCCTTTTCCAGGTTCGCCACCCGGCGCAGGAGGTCGGGGACGCGGTCGCGGGCGACGATCATGCGCTTGGCCTGCCGGTCCGGTTGGGCCGGGTAGCCAAACCACGACTCGCCGGCCGGGATGTTGTGCATGACGCCGGACTTGCCGCCGATGGTTACCCGGTCGCCAATCTTCAAGTGGCCCACCAGCCCCACCTGCCCCGCGAGGGTGACATAGTCACCGAGGGTGGTGCTGCCGGAGATGCCGACCTGGGAGACAAGGATGCAATGCTCGCCGATGACGACGTTGTGCGCGATCTGGACCAGGTTGTCTATCTTGGTGCCGCGGCCGATGACGGTGGGGCCCAGCGCGCCGCGATCCACGGTCGAATTGGCGCCGATCTCGACGTCGTCCTGAATGATGACGTTCCCGATCTGGAGGACCTTGAGATGCTGGCGGCCATCGAACACATAACCGAAGCCATCGGAACCGATGACCACGCCGGCATGCAGCCGCACCCGCGCGCCAAGCTGGCAGCGGGGATATAACGTCACGCGCGGAAAGAGCCGGCAGTCCTCGCCCAGGACGCAGTCGTCACCGATATGGTTACTGCCCTCCAGGACGCAGCGCGGCCCCACCACCGCCCGCTCACCAATCACCACGTGGGGCCCGACATGCGCGGTGGGATCCACTCGGGCAGAAGCGGAGATCTGCGCGGTCGGATGCACCCCGGGCGACCAGGTGGGTTCGGGGAAGAAAAACGGCAGCACCTGGGCAAAGGCCAGTCGCGGATTCGCAACCCGGATGAGGGTCTTGGTGGAGGAGGTCAGGCCCGGACCGACCAGTACGGCGGCCGCCGCGCTTTCCAGCGCCCGGGCAAAGTACTTCTCGTTTTCCGCGAAGGTCAGGTCCCCGGGGCGGGCGAGGTCGGCCCGCGCGAAGCCGGTGATGGACAGCGAGGCGTCTCCCACGACTTCCCCCTGGAGACGGGCGGCAATTTCGGCGATGGAATGGGCGTTCACGAGTGGGCGACGACGGTTCAGATGCCGCGCTCGGTGACGATGCGGTTGTCCGCGTCCAGCACCACGACGCGCGGCTGCCAGCCCGCGGCTTCGGCTGGGTCCACGACGGCATAGCTCATGATGGTGATCGAGTCGCCCACGCGGCCCAGATGCGCCACGGCGCCGTTGAGCACGATGGCGCCCGAACCCGGCTTGCCGGGAATCACGTAGGTTTCGAACCGCGCGCCGTTGGCCGTGTTCCCGCACAGAATGCGTTCGTAGGGCAGCAGCCCGGCCTTGTCCATCAGGTCCCGGGCGATCGTGAGGCTGCCCTCGTACTCGACATTTGCGCCGGTGACCCGGGCGCGGTGAAGCTTGGATTTCAACAGGTGAATCTGCATCGCATCACTCCGCAGGCCGCAGCATAGGCCCGACGCAAACGCGGCGGCAACTGCCGTTTCGACGGGCGCCGAAGGGCCGCGAGATCGCCGGCGTCGTGAGCCCGGGGGGGCAGGTAACGGGCTTGAGGGCGAAGGGTGAACTCCGAAGTCCGAAGTCCGAAGCGAAGACTTGGGAGGGGGCGGCGCTACATGCGCTCGGCGGTTTCAATGCCCAGCAAATCCAATCCCCGGTGCAGCACGCGCGCGGTGAGTTCGCAGAGGGCCAGGCGGGAGGTTCGCTGGTCGCCCTCCGCTTTCAGCACCGGGCAGGACTCGTAGAATCCGGTAAAGTGGCCGGCGAGTTCGTAGAGGTAGTTGCAGAGGTAGTTCGGCCGGTATTCGTCCGCGACCATCTGGACCACGAGGCCGAAGTTGAGCAGGTGCTTGCCGAGCCGGAGTTCCTCCGGGGCTGCCAGTGTCAGGCCGGTCACGGCGGCAGGATCCCAGCCGGCCGGCGTGTCGGCTTCCGCCAGCTTGCGAAAGATGCTGCGGATGCGGGCGTAGGCGTACTGGAGGTAGGGGGCGGTGTTGCCGCTCAGGGCGAGCATCTTGCGCCAGCTAAACACGTAGTCGCTTTGGCGGTTGGGGAGCAGGTCCTGGTATTTGACCGCGCCGATGCCCACGATCCGCGCGATCGCGCGGCGCTCGGCCTCCGGCAGGTCGGCATTCTTTTCGGTGACCACCTGGAGCGCGCGCTCCTCGGCCTCATCCAGCAAATCCGCCAGTTTCACCGTGTCGCCGGCCCGCGTTTTCAGCGGCGTGTTGTCCTCGCCCAGAATGGAACCGAACCAGACGTGGGCCAGGGTGACGGCGGCGTCGGCTCGCCACCGTCGGAAAGCTTCAAAGACCTGCTTGAAATGCAACTGCTGGCGGCCGTCGGTCACGTAGATGATCTCTTGCGGCTGCCACGTCTCGAGGCGATAGGCAAGCGTGGCCAGATCGGTGGTGGCGTAGTTGAAGCCGCCGTCGCGCTTCTGGATGATGGTCGGAGAGTTTTTCAGTTCGGGGTGATCGTCGAAGAACACCACGATGGCCCCCTCGCTTTCGCGGGCGATGCCCCGGGCTTGCAAGTCGGCGACCACGGCCTTGAGCAGGGGATTGTAAAAGCTCTCGCCCAGCGTGTGGTCAAAGCGGACCCCCAGCCGCGCGTAGATCGTGTCAAACTGAGCCTGGGACAGCCGCTGCATTTCGCGCCAGATGGCGAGGTTCTCCGGATCGCCGGCCTGCAGTTTGACCAATTCGCCGCGGGCCGCCGCGAGCAGGTCGGCGTCGAAGCCCGCTTTGTCCGGGTCGCACCGGGCGTTGATCTCCCGGTAAATTCGCTCCATTTCCCGCAACGGATCGGCCGCCAGGGCCGCGCGGTCCAACCGGGTTTTCCAGCCGACCAACAGCATGCCGAACTGCGTGCCCCAGTCGCCGATGTGGTTGTCCGTGATGACGCGGTGGCCGAGCAGGCGGAGGGTGCGGGCGAGGGAGTCGCCCAGGACCGTCGAGCGAATGTGGCCGACGTGCATTGGTTTGGCGACGTTCGGCGAGCTGAAATCAAGCACCACGGTGCGCGGGGGCGTCGCGCGCGGGACCAGCCGACGCTCATCGTGCAGTGCCTCCAGGAGGGTGCGGGCGACGGCTGCGACCGCAGCGCGGAAATTCAGAAATCCCGCCCCCGCCACTTCGACGGCGTCACACCAGTCACGCACGTCGAGTTGCGCGAGGACTTGCGCCGCGAGCTGGCGGGGGTTGAGGCCCCGCGCTTTGGCCAGGCCCATCAGCGCGTTGGTCTGGTAGTCGCCGAAACGCGGGTCCGGACACGGCCGCACACGGATGGCGGCCAGGTCGGCGTCAGGGACGACGGCGCGCACTGCGTCCCGCAGGCGCGATTCAAGGACGACGTGCAGCATCAAGGCGGGGGCCGCGGGGGAATGGAGTGGAACTGCGGAGGCGGGCGGGCCGGGACTCAGCGCTGGGCCGAGTGCTCCTTGATGATGGCGTACATGGCGGCGGCATCCGGCGCCGTTTCGAGCGCCTGGCGCAGTTCCTTTTTGTGCAGCATGCGGGCGATGTCGGCGAGGGTGTGCAAATGCTTTTGGAACTGACCTTGCGGGACCAGAAAGAGCATGACGAGCGTGACCGGCTGGTTATCGAGCGCCTCAAAATTGGCGCCGCGCGCGGAACGCCCCAGGACGCCGACGACCTCCGAGATGAGGTCGGTGGACGCGTGCGGGATGCCCACCCCGAAGCCGATGCCGGTGCTCATCGAGTGCTCGCGCTTCCGGACCGCCGCCGCGATGGCGTCGCGATGTTGAGCGGGAATGCGCCCGCACCGGACGAGGTGGTCCACCAATTCTTCGATGACCTGCCAGCGGTCGGTCCCCGCGAGATTTGGCACGATGTTGTCCGGCTGCAGGATGTCGCCCAGAGTCATAACGGAATGAGTCGCCCTTCGGGATTGCGCCCCAAGGCTTCCCCCATTTCAAGCGCGAACTCCAGAAGCGGCGGGCGCGGTTGCGATTCCCCCCCCAGGACGGAGGACGATCAGGTCCGTCGGCCCGGTTCGCGGGCCCTCAACGGCTCAGGCGCAGCGTCAGTTCGTTGAAATACCGGACGCACTGCGCCACGGCCTCCTGGTTGTTGTCGAAGTCCTTAGAGTACTCGAGGCCGATCATGGCGGGCCGCAGCCCGAGCCGGTGAATTTCCCGAAAGATGGCTTCGGATCGCCCCTGGCCCGTGCCCCACGGCACGTCCGAGCCCTGGGGCGAGATCTCGTTCAGATCGTGCATTTGCAGGGTGATGAGGCGCGCGCCCAGTTGGCGAATGCCCTCTACCGGATCAATTCCCCCGCGCATCCAGTAACCGACATCCGCGGCCGCGCCAAGGCGGGCGCTCCGCCCCGCGCAGACCTTCAAGATCGCTTCCGGGCTCCAGTAGGCGGGCGACGCCTTCTGGTCATGGTTGTGGAGCGCGATGTTGATGCCGTACTCGTTGGCCAACCGCTCGATTACATCCAGGGCCTCGAGGCGAGGTTCGGTCATGAACGTTTCGATGCCCAATTTGCGCCCGAACTCGAAGACCTGCCGGGCGGCGGCTTCGTCGCCGGGAATGTCCTGGAGGTAAAACGTCAGCAGCCGCACGCCGGCGTCGGCGAGCTTCAGCCGGATCGCCCGCAGCTCATCGTCGCCGAGGCCGGGTTGGAAGTTCTTGGGGATGTCGGCGCTAACCTTCTGAAAGCTCAGGCCGCCGACGAACGGCAGGCCGAGTTTCACCGCCCGGTCCACTGTTTCGAAGAAGGTGACCCGGTGGAACGTGTACGCCTCGACGCCCAGCCGCCAGCCGAGCTGCTCTTGCGCGCGGACGGCGGGCGTGAGCCATGCGCTGGGCGTGGTGGGGGCGGGCAGGTCGCCCAGCGCGAATTGAATCGCATCCAGGTAGAAGCGGAGCAGCCGCGCGTCCCAAAATACGTACGGATTGTGCGCGATGGTGCAGTAGAAGGTCCGGCCGCGTCCATAGCTGCGCAGCCAGGCCAGCGCGAAGTCGTGGTCGGCGCGTTCGAGTTGCCCGAAGGCGCGACCCTGCTGGAGGTCGGTCTGGTCGGTGTCAATGCTGAAGAGCACTCGCACGCGCCGCCGCGAGTATGGTTCCCCTACGCGGAAGAACTCGTCGCGAAAGTCCCACCCCTGACCGGCAAAGACTGCGTTCACCGGATGGGCGGGGTCGTCCAGCTTGATGAAGACGTGCTCGGTGCTCTCGCGGTGGTTGGCGCCGCGCGCCCCGATCAGGTAGCCGAACTCCGGCCAGTCCTCGACCGCGCCGGGCCACTGCGTAAAGGCGACGGTCGTGCCGTGAACGCCCAGCAGCCCGCCGCCGCTGGTGACGAATTCGACCAGGTTTTGGCGCAGTTCCCGGTCGGTGAACAGATTGCCGACGCAATTGTTGATGAACACGGCATCGAAGGTCCGCAGGCTTTCGCGGCGGAACACCTCGGGATCGCGGCCGACGACCGCCTGAAAGGCGCCGGTCTTCTCGCCCAGGAGTGTGAAAGCGTGGTTGGCACACTCCGCTGACGGATGCCCGCCGTAGCCGACGTTGTGGACGAACAGCAACAGCCGGCGCGGGCGGAGCGGTGGCACGGTGGCGCGATCCGGCAGGGCGGCCTGGATCCTGGCCCGGTCGGCGTCCGGGATCGGCCGCAGGTCGGAGGCTTGGGGATTGGCCAGCACGAGCGTGGTGGCCGCCAGTGCGGGCCAAGCGCGGGCAAGAAGGGCTTCCAAGGAGGTCATCACGCCGCCAAACCTGCCGAAAAGTCCGACCCGTTCGCAAAGCAAATCGGCGGCGGGAGCAGGGTGGTGGCGGCCCCACCTGTTGCCAACGCAACCGCCTGTTCGGTAGGGTGGCCGGACATTGACATGAGCGAAAGCGCACCCCAGGACGCGAGCCCCTCGCCAGGCGCCGGCGAGATCCCGAAGGCCTACGAACCGCAAAGCGTGGAAGGCAAATGGTACGCCTTTTGGGAACGGGAAGGCTGCTTTACCGCCAACCCTCACTCCCCGAAGCCCGCGTATTCCATCGTGATCCCGCCGCCCAACGTCACCGGGGTCCTCCACATGGGGCATGTCTTGAACAACACCATCCAGGACATGCTCGCTCGCAAGGCGCGCATGGACGGTAAGGAAGTCCTCTGGTTGCCCGGTACGGACCACGCCGGCATTGCCACGCAGGCAGTCGTCGAGAAGAGCCTGCGCAAGGAGGGCAAGATGAAGCACCGGGACGATCTTGGGCGCGAGAAGTTCCTCGAGCACGTCTGGGCCTGGAAGGACAAGCACGGTGGCATCATCATCCAGCAGCTCAAGAAGCTCGGTTGCTCCTGCGACTGGACGCGCGAACGCTTCACGATGGACCCGGAGTATTCGCGGTGCGTGCAGAAGGTCTTCGTGGAGCTTTACAAGAAGGGCCTCATCTACCGCGGCCAACGCATGGTGAACTGGGATCCCGCCGCTCGCACCGCGCTGTCCGACGAAGAAGTCGAGATGACCGAGGTGAAGGGGCACCTGTGGCACCTGAAGTACCCCCTGCTGGATGACGCGGGCCAGCCGCTCCCGGATCAGTTCGTGATCGTGGCCACCACGCGGCCGGAGACGATGCTTGGGGATGAAGCGGTGGCGGTGAACCCAAAGGACGAGCGTTACTCCGGGCTGATCGGGCGCAAGGTTTTGCTGCCAATTCAAAACAGGCCCATCCCGATCATCGCCGATGATTTCGTGGACCCAAAGTTTGGCTCCGGCTGCGTGAAGGTCACGCCGGCCCACGATCCGAACGACTACGCCATGGCCACGCGGCACAACCTGCCGCTGACGGTCGTCATCGGCCCGGACGGCAAGATGACCAACGAGGCGGGCGGCGGCTTCGCCGGGCTGGATCGCGCGGGAGCACGCAAGGCGGTGGTGGAGCATTTGGAAAAGCTGGGCCTGCTGCTCAAAGTCGAGGACTACGTGCATAACGTCGGCCACAGCCAGCGCAGCGGCGTGCCCATCGAGCCGTATCTGAGCGAGCAGTGGTTCTTGAAATATCCGAGCGTCGAGCAGGCGACCGCGTGTGTGGTGGGGAGCTCAGGCGCCTCGCCTGCTGCTGTCGGCGCCCCCGCCGACGGCTCAGCGCATGGGGATGCGGCGGACGGGTCGTCCGCCGCTGCGCCCGGGGCAGGCGCGCTCCCCGCGATGCGTTTTCACCCGGAGCGCTGGAGCAAGACCTACGCGCACTGGATGACCAACCTCCGCGACTGGTGCATCAGCCGCCAG
>CAYNCT010000151.1:0-7772 GCA_964396005.1 uncultured Verrucomicrobiota bacterium
AAACCCGTTCCCGTTGCTCCTTCGTTCCCTTCGTTGTCTTCTGTCAAACGAACTTCGGAGTTCGGGGTGAATGCTCCCGGGGCGGCGCACGGGGCAAGGAACGCAAAAGCGTTGCCGGTCCTGCCGGTGGTTTTTACCGTGCCGGGCGTGTCCGTCAGTTTCACGATTTTGGGCAGCGGCTCCGGGGGAAATTGCGCGTTTCTCGAAGCCGGCGGGACGCGCCTGTTGATTGACGCCGGTTTCAGCGCCCGGCAAATCCGACAGCGGCTGGCGGGGATCGCCCGGGCACCGGAGACGCTCCAGGGAATCCTGCTCACCCACGAGCACGGCGACCACGTCCGTGGTCTGGCCGTGCTGTGCGCCGACCTGGAAATCCCCATCTACTGCAACCGGCTGACCCGCGACGCCATCGCGCCGGCACTGAAGGGACGCCCGGATTTTCGGCTCTTTAATACCGGCGCGGCGTTCGAGGTGGGCGAGGTGGGAGTGGAAACGTTCGCGGTGCCGCATGATGCGCAGGATCCGGTTGGTTTTTTGCTGCGAACCTCCGCCGGCAACATCGGATTTCTCACCGACCTCGGCCACGCCACCCGGCTGGTCATCGAGCGGGTGCGGCCGGCGAATGTCCTGGTGCTGGAAACCAACCATGATTTGAAGCTGCTCCAGGACGACACCCGCCGCCCGTGGAGTGTCAAACAGCGGATCCTCAGCCGTCACGGTCATCTCTGCAACGAGGCGGCGGCCGGCGTGGCCCAGGAGGTCATGTCGGCGGAACTGCGGCATCTGTACCTGGGGCATTTAAGTCGTGATTGTAACCGCCCGGAACTGGCGCACGCAGCCGTCAGTCACCGGATGGGGCAAATCGGCGCCACGCATCTGCGAGTCGAAACCACCTCCCAGGAAGCCCCCAGCCCGACCCTGACGCTGGGATGAAAAGCGGCAGCGCCCGTGGCCGCTCGCTGCATTCGGTTCCGTGGCCAACTGATCGCCCGCGCCAGCGGCGCAACGGGTGATGCGGACGAACGCGAAGCGCCCTGAAGCCCCTCCCGCGCCAAGGTCATGCCCAAGTGGTTGAAGTTGCTCATCGGACTGGCGCTCCTGCCGGCGGCTGCCGGAGTGACGCTGGCCGTGGCACGCGTCGTTCAGGCAGCACGCGCGGCGGACGAGGTCTGGGTGGCTCTGGCAGCGGGGATGGCGTGTTGGTTGGTGATCTCTGTGCTGCTGCCGGCGCCGCAGCGCGCGTACATTCTGGGCCACGAGCTCACTCACGCCGCGTGGAGTCTCCTGTTCGGCGGCCGGGTCAAGTCTCTCAAGGTGGCCGGTCAGCACGGACGGGTGGTGGTGACGAAGACCAACGCGCTGGTGACGCTGGCGCCGTATTTCTTTCCGCTCTACGCGGTGATCGTCCTCGCCGTGTTTCAAGCGGCCGACCGGCTTTGGGACTGGCGCGGCGTGGCGGTGTACTTCCACCTGTTGTTGGGCGCGGCCTACGGGTTTCACCTCACGTTCACCGTGGCGGCCCTGCGGTCGAAGCAGCCCGACGTGGCGTCACAAGGCTGGCTTTTCTCGCTGGCGGTCATCTGGCTGGGCAACGGCTTGGTGTTGCTCCTGGGGCTGGCGGTGCTCACCGGGCGGGTGGAAGCGTCAACCGCGCTGGGTTGGGCAGCACGGGAAACCGTGGGACTGCTCGGACTGCCGGGGCTGCGGCGGTGACCGGGCACGGGCACAGCACCTGCTGAGAAGCGGCTTGCGACCGGATCGAGCGTGGCACGGCACGCCGCGCCAGCGCCGTTGCGACCGGTACCGGGGTTGCGTTTGACACGTGGTTTTCGCGACCGCTACGATACTCGCGTCTTTCCGCCCAATCCGGTCAGAGCGGCAAGCGCAGATTACAGGAATCCAACGTGGCAGCCAGAGACGACTACTTGCTCGATAGCCTCCTCGAGATGGGCTACGTGACCGACGACCAGTTGGCACCCATCCGGGCGGAGGCGGACGCCACGGGGGAAGGCGTCGTGGACACGCTGGTGGCCAAGGGCATCCTGAGTCCGACGGTCGTTTCCCAGGCCAAGGCCACCCACTTCGGCGCGGAATTCGTGCAGTTGTCGGACCTGCGGCTGTCCGACGATGTCATCGCGGCCGTGCGGCGGGACGTCGCCAAACGTTTCAACGTGGTGCCCGTCCGCAAGGAGGCCAACGGCATCGTCGTGGCGATGGCCGACCCTTCCGATCTCGACACCCTCGACGGACTCCAGCACGCGCTGAATACCGAAATCATCCCGGCCGTGGCGTCGCCGGAGGACATCGAGGCCGCCATCAACCGCTACTACGGAGGGGCCACGCGCGAGGACTCCGTGGGGAAGATGCTGCAGGAGATCACCGAGGGCGAAGTCGAGGTCGGGACGGTCAAGGCCGGCCCCGTGGAGGACGGGGCGACGGTCGAAGCCGACGCGCCGATGATCAAGCTGGTCAACCAGATCATCGTGGACGCCTTCAAGATGCGGGCCTCGGACATCCACCTCGAACCGCTGGCCAAACGGTTCCGCGTGCGGTACCGGATTGACGGCATGTTGCACGAGGTGAACAGCCCGCCCAAACGCCTGCAGGCCTCGATCATCTCCCGCCTGAAGATCATGTCGAACATGTCCATCGCGGAACGGCGGATTCCGCAGGACGGCCGTATCCAGGCCCAGGTGGGCGGTAAAACCATTGACCTGCGCGTCTCCTGCCTACCGACCACGCACGGCGAAAGCATCGTCATGCGTATTCTCGACAAGGAAGGGCTGAAGCTGGGCCTGGCCGAACTGGGCTTCCTTTCGGACGATCAGCAAACGTTCGAGCGGTTGATCAGCCTCCCGGATGGCATTCTGTTGATCACCGGGCCCACCGGTTCGGGCAAGACCACGACGCTGTACGCGGTGCTCAATTACATCAACCGCCCCGACCGCAAAATCATCACTGTCGAGGATCCGGTCGAGTACGTGCTTTCGGGCATCAATCAGGTCCACGTCAACGAAACCGTCGGGCTGACATTTGCGACGGCGTTGCGCTCGATGCTGCGGCAGGCGCCCAACGTGGTGATGCTGGGGGAAATCCGCGATTTGGAGACGGCCACGATTGCGATCAACGCCTCGCTCACCGGCCACCTGGTGTTCTCGACGCTCCACACCAACGACGCGCCCAGCGCGGTGACCCGCCTGATTGACATCGGCGTGAAGCCGTTTCTTGTCGCCTCGTCAGCGCGCTGCCTCATGGCGCAGCGCCTGGTCCGCAAAGTGTGCAAGCAGTGCGCGGCGCCCTACGAGCCGACCGAAGCCGAGAAGAAGGCGTTGAAGTTCGACTCGGCCAAGCTCGCGGCCGCCACGGTCCGCAAAGGCAAGGGCTGTTCGAACTGCAACAAGACCGGCTACCGCGGGCGCTTCGGGGTCTTCGAGATCTTCGTCATTGACGACGAGGTCCGGAAGCTGATCTACGAAAAGGTTTCCGCCGCGGTCCTGCGCGCCCGCGCCCGGGAGATGGGAATGCGAAGCCTTCGCGAGGACGGCGCCCGCAAGGTGCTGGCCGGCCTGACCACACCGGAAGAAGTCATTCGCGCCACCGTGCTGGATACTGACTAGCCCGGTCCAATCATCATGGTTTGACGCCCTTTACCCCTGCGTTGCGATGTCCTATTCAATGTCCGATCTGTTGCAGTTGGTCGTTCAGGAAAACGCGGCCGACCTGCACCTCCGCGTGGGCGTCCCGCCCGTCATCCGTCTGCATGGCACCCTCCACAAGGTCGAGGGTCCCGCCCTGCGGCCCGAGGATACCGAGGAGTTGATGCGGACGATTACGTCCGAGGACAACATTCAGCACGTGCGCGAGCGCGGCGGGGCGGACTTTGGCTTCGCCTTCGGCGAGCTGGCGCGGTTTCGCGTCTCGGTGTTCAAGGAGAAGGGCAATTTCGGCGTCGTCGCCCGCCAGATTCCGTCCAAACTGCTCACGCTCGAGCAACTCGGCATTCCGCCCTCCGTCCGCGAACTGCTGTACAAGCCCCGCGGTCTGGTGCTGGTGACGGGCCCCACCGGCTCCGGCAAGACCACCTCGCTGGCCTCGATGATCAACATCATCAACGAGGAACGGGACGACGCCCACATCATCACGATCGAGGACCCGATCGAGTACTACCACAAGCACAAGAAGGCGGTCATCACGCAGCGTGAGATCAACGTGGATGTGCCCAACTTTGCCGAGGCGCTCCGCCGCGCGCTCCGCCAGGACCCGGACGTCATCCTCGTCGGCGAGATGCGCGACCTGGAGACGATTGACGCCGCCATCACCGCGGCCGAGACCGGCCACCTGGTGTTCGGCACGCTCCACACCACCGGCGCCGCCAAAACCATTGACCGCGTGGTGAACGCCTTCCCGGTCAACCAGCAGGAGCAGATTCGCATCCAGCTTTCCACCGTGTTACAGGCGGTGATTTCCCAGTTGCTCCTGCCGCGCTGCGACAAACCGGGACGCGTGGCGATCTTCGAAATCATGATCAACACGCCCTCCATCGCGGCGCTGATCCGGGACAACAAGACCTTCCGCATCCAATCGGACATCCAGACCGGTGCCAAGTACGGCATGGTGACCCTCGACTCCTTCCTGCTCGAAAAATATCAGGCGGGCATGATCTCCCAGGAGGAGGTCATCACCAAGGCGCAGGACCCGACCACCATCCTGCAAAAACTCCAGGAACTGGAAGCCGGCCGGACAATCGAAGAAGCCGGCCGCCGCTGAGCCATGACTGACCTCGCAAACCAACCTTTGCTGGCGTTGATCCGGGACCGGGGGCTGATTGACGACATGCAGCTCGAGGAAGTCCTCGGCGAGCACACCCGCAGCGGCCGGCCGGTTAGCGCCATCCTCGTGGACTACGGCATCGTGGACCTCGAGACCCAGTTGCAGATCATGGCCGATCATTTGGGCACCGAGGTCGTCTATCCGAACGAAGCGGAGATCACGCCCGAAGTCCTCGCCACTATCCCCGCCGCCTCCGCGCGCATGTATCAGTGCCTTCCGGTGGCCCTATATGGCGATACGGTCCGCGTGGCGCTGGTGGACCCGCTCAACCCCGCCGTGGTGGACGAACTGGGATTCTCGATCGGCAAAGAGGTGCAATTGGTCGTTGCCGACCCGACCCAGGTCGAAAAGCTAATTCAGAAGCTGTACCCGGCTGAAACTGGCGGTGTCGCGGATCTGCTCAAAGAACTGGGCGCGGACGACGACATCGCCAAGGAGGTCTCTGAGGTCTCCACTGGGGGCATGGACCTCGCTGATCTCGTCAACGAGGCGCCCATCGTCAAGTTCGTGAACCTCGTCCTGTTCCAGGCCGTTCAAGACCGCGCATCAGACATCCACTTCGAACCGTTCGAGGACGAATTCAAGATCCGTTACCGCGTGGACGGCGCCCTCTACGAGATGGCCCCGCCGCCCAAACACCTGGCCCTGCCCGTGACCTCGCGCATCAAGGTCATGGCCAACCTCGACATCGCCGAGCGCCGGCTGCCCCAGGACGGACGCATCTCGGTGACCATCGGGGGCCGCCAGGTGGACCTGCGCGTCAGCACCCTGCCCACCCAGTTCGGCGAATCCGTGGTGCTCCGCGTGCTGGACCGCTCCGCGATGCAACTGGAACTCGAGAGCCTCGGGCTGCCGAAGTACATCTACGACTACACCTCCGAGGCCATTCAGCAACCGAACGGCATCTTCATCGTCACCGGCCCGACCGGTTGCGGCAAGACCACCACCCTGTATTCCTGCCTGCGGCGGGTGAACGCGATTGACTCCAAATTACTCACCGTCGAGGACCCGGTCGAGTTCGACATCGAGGGCATCATGCAGGTCCCGGTGCGCGAGGCCGTCGGTATGACGTTCGCCAAGGCGCTGCGCTCGTTTCTCCGCCAGGACCCGGACATCATCATGGTGGGCGAGATGCGCGACCTTGAGACTTCCCAGGTCGCCATTCAGGCGTCGCTGACCGGGCACCTGGTCTTGAGCACCCTGCACACCAACGATGCTCCCGGCGCCGTTACCCGTCTGGTGGACATGGGCGTCGAACCGTTCCTGATCTCCTCGACGCTCATGGCGGTGCTCGCCCAGCGCCTTGTGCGAACCATCTGCAAGCGCTGCCGCACCCCGTTCGAACCCACGGCCACCCAGCTCAACACCCTCAACCTCTCGCCGCACGACGTGGGCGACAAAGTTTTCTACTACGGCCGCGGCTGCAAGGACTGCAATGACAGCGGCTATCGCGGCCGCAAGGGCATCTTCGAGCTCTTGATCGTGAGCGATCCCATCCGCCTCCTGATCAACGAACGCGCCCCCACGGCGGTCATCCGGCAGAAGGCGGTCGAGCTCGGGATGGTCACCTTGCGCGAAGACGGCCTGCGCAGCATTTTCGACGGCGACACCACCATCGAAGAGGTCATCAAGTACACCTGACGAGGAACGACGCTATGCCGAAGTTCAATTACGTGGCGATGGATTCCCGCGGCAAGGAAACCAAGGGAACACTCGAAGTCGGCAATCAGAACGAGGCCATTTCCCGCCTCAAGGAAATGGGCTTCTTCCCCACCAAGGTCGTCGAGGCCGAAAAGGTGAAGGAGAAGGGGGACAAGAAGCGACCCGCCGCGCCCGGTCCCAAGGGCAAGAAGAAGGCCCTGGAGATCAACATCAAGATCCCCGGCTTCGGCGGGAAGGTGAAGCCCAAGGTCATGACCGCTTTCACCCGGCAGTTGGCCACGCTGGTGGACGCGGGTCTGCCGCTGCTGCGCGGCATGCGGGTGCTCGAGCGCCAGGAACGAAACGCCACGCTCAAGCGGGTCATTGGCGAAATCGCGACCGGCATCGAGGGCGGCAGCACCTTCTCCGAAGCGCTGGCCCAGCACCCCAAAATCTTCAACCGCCTCTACATCAACATGGTCAAGGCCGGCGAACTCGGCGGCGTGCTCGAAGTGGTGCTCAACCGCCTCGCCGAGTTCATGGAAAAGGCCCAGAAGATCAAGAACAAGGTCGTCGCCGCCATGTTCTATCCGGCCGCCGTCATGATCGTCGCCGTCGTCATCCTGGCGGTGCTGATGATCTTCGTGGTGCCCAAGTTCGAATCCATCTTCGCCGACATGCTCGGCGGCGCCGCCCTCCCGGGCTTCACGAAACTCGTCCTCAACCTCGCCAATCAGATCAAGAGCCGAACCATTCTGATCGGCGACGACGCGCCCTTCGGCCTGCCGGCCTTCCCCGGGCCCGTCATCTGGATCATCGTCGGCATCGTCGTCCTCATCAAGGTGCTGATCCGCCTCAAGCAGGGCCGCTGGTTGCTCGACAAACTCAAGCTCAACATGCCCATTCTTGGCCCCGTCATCAGCAAGGTGGCCATCGCCCGCTTCACGCGCACGCTCGGCACCCTGGTCTCCTCGGGCGTGCCGATTCTGCAGGCGCTGACCATTGTCAAGGAGACCTCCGGCAACGTCATCGTCAGTAATGCCGTGGCCAAGGTTCACGAGAGCGTCAAGGAGGGCGAAACCATCACCGCGCCCCTCGACGCCTCAAACGTCTTCCCACCGATGGTCATCTCCATGGTGGACGTCGGCGAACAAACGGGCGCGCTCCCGGAAATGTTGATGAAGATCGCCGACACCTACGAGGACGAGGTGGACAACGCCGTCTCGGCCATGACCTCCCTGCTGGAGCCGATCATGATCGTTTTTCTGGCGGTCATCGTCGGCAGCATCGTCATCGCGCTG
>CAYNCT010000152.1:0-7738 GCA_964396005.1 uncultured Verrucomicrobiota bacterium
GCGCCGGTGCCGTTGCGGGCGGCGGGGCTGAAGTTGGGCGGCGCGCCGGGCGGCGCCTGCGGAATCCAGTGGGCGAACCACGGCAGCGCGGCCAGTTGGTTCGAGGTCCAGCCGGTGATGTCGGTGAGGGTGTAGGTTTCGGCGATTTGGGCGGAGACCGCGTCAGACAGGGCCAGAGCAAGAGCCAACCAGACGAAGAGGCTTGAAGCGCGACGTTTCACGGGCATTCAGGAGCGCAACGGGTTTCGCACTCGTTGCAACCCCCTAATGCTATGTGTAAACGCGGCCGAAACGCAAGCGTCGAGTCCGGGACTCCGGAGGTAAAGCCAGCAGCATTGCCGGAGCGAATTGGGGAGGTGACCTGCAAGGCCAACCAAGCCGGAACGATGCAGTCGGTTCCGGGTGGCACGGCCAACTTGGCCGTTCTGGGCGGCAACTTGCCGCCCAGCCGTGCGCCCAGAAGCCGTTCCCCTTCAGGGGCAGCTTCATGCGTTCGGCGGTCGGGGCTGTCGCCCGACCGGACGTGCCAGAGACCTGTTCCGCCCGGCATTCAATTGAAGCCTTCCGGCTAGGCGCGTTAATCCCCGGAGGGCAGGGCGCGCTGGAGGCTTCACCGCCGCGAGCGGCGGCGGCGGCGAGGGTGTCGAGGCCGGACTCCGATGTGTTGGTCAGCCTGTGCGCCGGGGCAAAAGGCCAACGCGGGAATCACGTAGGCGAGGTCACCATGACGGGGCCCCTCAGGCCGCCCGATAGCGCGCCAGCAGCAGCTTGAGGCGCGTGTAAGCCGATCGAGGCCAGTGTTGTGGTGGGGTCAGGATCGCGCCCCGCAGGGCCGAATGACAGGGCCAGTTCGGCTCGCTCGGGATGGAGGGAATAACGGCTCGGATGACCGCTTTGGCGGCCTCGGAGTTGGCCCGGAGATTGGCGAGGACCATCTCCACGGTGACATGGTCCTCGACTTCATTCCAGCAGTCGAAATCGGTGACCATGGCCATGGTGGCATAGGCGATCTCTGCCTCGCGCGCGCATTTGGCTTCGCCCAGGTTGGTCATGCCGATGACCGCGTGCCCCGCCTCGTGATTGGCGCGGGATTCTGCGAGAGTGCTGAAGGCCGGGCCTTCCATGTTCACGTAGGTGCCGCCGTCGTGGGCGCGGAGTTTCAGTCGCCGGCAGGCGCGCAACAGCAAGCGCCGGAGTTCCTCACTCACCGGGTGGGCGAACGCGATATGCGCGACAATGCCGCCTCCGAAAAAGGTGTGGTTCGCCGCGGCCTTGGTCCGGTCCAGAAACTGGTCGGGCAGCACAATGTCGCGGGGCCGGTACTTTTTCTGCAAGGACCCCACGGCGCTGACGCTGATGATCCAGGCCACGCCCAGTTGCTTGAGGGCGTGAATGTTGGCCCGATGATTGAGTTCGCCCGGCAGGATGGTGTGGTGACGGCCATGCCGGGGCAGAAAGACCACCGGCCGATCGGCCAGCACCCCGGTCAGCAACTGGTCGGAGGGCGGGCCGAAGGGCGTTCGGACGCGGACCCAACGCTGGTCGTGAAATCCCTCGAGCGAGTACAGCCCGCTGCCGCCGATAATGCCGATACGATGCATGGCTTGATTGCGCGGGCGAGATGGTCCTTCGGCGGGGCGAGAATTGGCGAGCGAAATGTCTCCGCTCCGGCGGTGCTGAACGCCCACGCCGGACCTCCTGGCGAAGCTGAGCCGGAGCGATTCAATTGACCGCATGGTGGACCGGGCCAACTGCTTGTTCGGTCGGGCGACCCGCCCGCCCCGCGAAGGCGCGAGTTGGCCACTGAACGGGGTGCGGCTGCCGGGCGCACGGCCGGGCGGCAAGTGGCTGCCCGGACCGGCCAAGTTGGCCGTTCTACCCGAACCCTACTGCATCGTTCCGGCTGAGCGGTCGCCGCCTCCCGGCAGAGGCAGAGGAGCCGGTCGCTCCCATGAAACGACCGGCTCCCGTTCAACCAAACAACCCAAACAAACCAACCATCAGACCGTCGCGGCGCTTCCCGTTCTGGGTCGTCCCACCGCCCAGCGGACCACCGCGACGAGGAGTACAACACCGGCCAGCAGGAGAAGTTTCTGCGTGGCGGAAGTGCCGGGAGCGGGCCGCGCCGCCAGCTCGACGCGCAGGTCCGCCCAGGGATCCACCAGCAGCCGTCGCTCGAAGGTCAGCCGCCGTCCCTGTTCGGGCACCGTGGCGCGAATCGCAGCCGGGCTGGCGACCGCGGCGTCTTGTTGCTGAACCAGGCGCTCGACCAGCTTCATCTGGACCGCATTGTCCTCGGCGGTGTTGCGCTCGATGAGCTGCTTCGCCTCGGCCTGCGTGTAGTTGAACGGCGCCGGACCGGACGCGGCGCGGTCCGCGGGCACCGCGCCGGCGGCTTCGCCCGCCAGGCGACTCTGCGTGACATTCAGGCCCACGAGCGCCTGCTGGGTTTTGAGGTTCTGCAACTGCACCCGGGCATCTTCGTTGAAGGCGAGGTCGCCCCGGGACAGCCCGTAAGCCGCCTGGAAATTCCGCCGGGCCTGGACCTGGTCGCCCAGCATCAGGAGGCTGTTGGCCTGATTCAACAACTGCTCCGCCTCGCGGCGGTTTTCGAGCTGGACGACCGCCTGCTGTTGCACGTAGCGCTGGAGGTCCGCGGTCTCGACGGGGCTGGTGATCTCTTCGCCCTGGAACTGGAGCGTTCCGGAACGGTCGGTCACCCGCCACTTGTCGTTCAGCAAGACCTGCCAGGTGACGTTTTCGAGCGGCAGATCAAAGCGCGGACCCAGGAGGCGGAGGTCCAGCGTGCGTCTGCGCGCCGCCCCCGAAGGACTCGTGTAGAAGAAGTCCACGGTGGTGGTGTTGGTGCCGCGGAGATGCTGCTCGAGCGGCAGCAAGATGCGGTTGGTCTCGCGCCACGGCCAGACGCTGTTCTGGTTCACGAACGCGAACCAGAACCGGGCGCCCTCCGGCAGCGTGAAGTTCAGGAGCCGCTTGTCGCCCGGCGTCAACTCGAGGCGCGCCTGGGTCAGCGCCATCCCGTCGTCGGCGATCACCGAGGTCAGTTGCACGCGGGTCACCCGTGCGGGCAGGAGGCGGGCGGCGGGGTGGCGCTGCAAGCGCAGGGGCAGCGCGAACTCCGGATCGACCAGGCGAAAGGCGTGGTTGGCCGCCGCCATGCGGATGTCCCGCTGCAAACTCCGGGGAATGACCTGCCACTCGGTGGGCTGCAGGGCCTCCGGGACGGTGCCGATCGCCACCTGGAGTCGGCCGCCGGATTGCAGCGTCAGGAAGCCCCGCTGGGTGTTGACCTCGCGAGCGACCACTCCCGTGACCACGGCTTCGGCGGCTTGTTCGTTAACCGGCAGGTGGTAGGTCACTTGCAGGGGGTAACGACCGATGATCCGCCGGTGAAGCTTGACCTCCCACTCGCGCGTCGCGGCATCGGCAGCGCCCTCGGTCGGGAGGAAATCCGCCACGTGCTCGCCCTTGAAGCGCACGTTTTCGCTGGTTGCGGGCAGCCGCACCCGCAGCGCCCGGATGCCGTTGTTTTCGATGGTGTATTCGAGGTTGGCCACCACCTTGAATTGCGCGTCGGTCACCGTCACGTGCTGCAGTCCGGTGACCTGCACCCAGGCGTCCACGCGTTCGATATCCAGCGCCAACGTCCAGTCGTGCTGCAGCAGGCGAAAGCCCAGAACGCCCTTCTGGCGGACGCCGCCCTTCAACGGATCAAACGGCGTGGCGCCCTCGCGAGCCGCGACCTGCAACCGCAGGCCCTGCTCGGGGACCAGCAGGAGCTGCCCCTGCTGCTTGGTGGCCTCGCGCAACGCGAGCCGCGGCACGGTCCAGTTGTTGCCTGCTCGCAGCCCCGGTCCCGCCAGCGCCACGTTGAATTGCTGTTCGCCCTCGGTCTTGCCTTTGAGATGGAGCGTGATCAGCCGGCCGTCGTCGGTCTTGAGCTCGGTCCAGTGGCTCAGCGCCGGGCCGCTGATGGACTCGACCTCCAACCCCGCCGGCAGCGGGAAGCTGAGTTTGAAGATGCCGGCGCGCGAAATGGCGGCCTGCAGCGTGGCCGCCAGGACCACGCGGTCTTCGCCGAGCGACAAGGTTTGCTGGGCTTCGACCCGCACGTCCGGCTCGACCGGCGAGGCTTTCAGGACCAACTGGCCCGCGGTGTCCGCATAGCGAAAGGCCCGGCGCAGTGTGAGGCCGGCCATCCGGGTACGCAGGAAGTCCACCAGCGCCGTCGGGAAATCCTCGAAGTTGATCGCGGAGAACCCCGGCGCCCGGACTTCGTCGAGTTGCGTCTCGCTGCCCGTGGCGACGCCGACCAGCCCCACCTGGCTCGCGGCGCTACGGAGGCGCAGCAAACCGACGCGCTGCTCGAGCGGCAACGGCCCCGTGGCGACCTGCGACTGCACCAGGATCGAGAATGGGCGGGCCTGTGGCGCAGTCAGGCCGATACGCAGCAGACCGGCATCCGGATCAAACCGCCACAACGAAACCTGGGGCGCCTGAACATCCGTGATGGTGGTCCCGGTGGGAACCTCGACGAGCAGTTCGGTGACTTCGCCCTGGGCCGGGCGGATTTGCAGGGGATGCACGCCCTCGATCACCCCGGGCGCCGGGGCCAACAGGTGCGTCAGCTCGGCGTAAATCACCGCGGTCTCTCGCCGCGGGTCCCGCCTGCGCGGCGTGAGCGCCACCCAGGTCTGATTGACCGGCGGCAGGACCAGCGAGGCGACGGTGTTTGTCCCGTTGCTCGCGTCGCGCCCGACGGAAACGGCGGCGACTGCGGCGAGGTCCACGTCGGCACCGGCGACCGTCACGGTCAGGCGATTGACCAAGCCGAACTGGGTGGGCACGACGAAGCCGCGCTGTCCGTCGCGAAGCTGGACTCGTGTCTGGTACTCGAACTCCAGTTCCAGGTCGCCGTCCGCGTCCGCCAGCACCGCTTGGTGGTGCTGCTCGCCATCGCCAGCCCGGATCAAGCGGCCGGCGCCCGCGGGCAGGTTCAACCGGGTGAGGACCCCGGGCGGGTGCAGGATCGGCAGGAGTTCATCCTTGCGGGCCTGCCAGCGAACAGTGGCCCGGGCGAAGACGAAATCATTCTGGACCCGCGCCGTCTGCACCACCGATTCCGCCAACGGCTGGCTCGGGAGTGGCCGGGGGGCCGACTGTGCCCGCGCCTCCGAGGTGGCGAGCAGCCCGCCCAACAGGAGCAGGGCCGCTGTGGCCGGAGCCCGGCCGGCGCTGGCGGCCGCCCACTGGCGCAGACCGGGAATCAGCACCTCGAGGATCACGAACCCGATGGCCGCTCCGAGGAAAGCGGCCGCGCCGTTCGTGAGCCGCAGCAGCGCCCAGAAGACCAGCCCCCAGGCGGTCGCGGTGAGGAAGCGACGCCGTTCCTGGCGGGTCGTCATGACCGCAGCCAGGATGGCCCCCAGGGCGAGGACGAGCGGTGACAAGGCCCGGGCTTCTGCGAACCACGATCGGGCGGCTGGCGCGTTGATGACTTCCACGGTCAGTTCGCTTCCCGGTTGTTGAATCGGCGCGAGAAACCGCAGGTCGCCCTCCCTGGAGCGCAGGTTATGCGCCGGGCGGAACTGCATCGCCAGCATGGCCACCGCGAGGCCGCAGGCGGCGAGGCCCAGCAGTCCGAGCAACCGGTGCCGCCAGCCCGGCCGGCGCGTCCGCTCGCGGGTGGCCAAGCGAAAACCGAAGGCGCCCACCAGCAGCGTAACGACCGCCAGCGCGAGGCCTCCCGCGCCGCTCGCCGGCGCCTCCCGCCACAGGCGTTGGAGTTGCGCGAAGCCGGTCGCATCCAGAAACCCGCCGGCCGGCGTCAGCGAACCGCCCTGATAAATCAATCGCCGGCCGCTGTCGGCTTGAAGCTGCCAGTCGGCGAGCAGCACCGGAGCGTCGAGACGCGGGGCGGTCAATCTCAGCGTGTGGGTCTGGGGGGCGCGGGCGGCGGTCTTCACCTGCACGTCGTTGACGGTGTTGGGGTCCGGCTGCTGCGGCAGCGGAATCAAGTTGGCGCGCTGGTCCTGAACCGGCACCACGCGCTCGCCATTGACCGTGACCGACCACAGTTCGGCGTCCTCGGGCAGGGTCAGGCGCAGGTGCGGCGTGCCCTTGTTCTTCACGAGGTAGCGGGCATCAGTGACGATCTGGCCTTCGCCGGTCACGCGGGTGATGAGCGCGGCGCGGTCCACGACCTGGCTAACCATCTCACCTTGGGCGAGGGGATGCAGCGCGAGCTGGAGATTGAACGGTCGGGCGTTGTACCGGTAGGCCCTGAGGATGGGCGCGTCGAAAAAGAGGCGATATTCCGCCGGCACCTCGCCGGGTTCGAGCGGGGTCAGCGAGGGCGAGACGTCCACGGGATTCACCTGGAACTGGTAGGCGCTGATCACCACGGTGTGGCCCTGTTCGGCCTGCGCGTCGAGAGGGCGGGCGCCGGTAAAGGACAGTGTTTCGCCCTGTTGCTTGAAGGGGCGCTCGTAGGTGACCAGGAGCGTGTAGAGGCCGGACACCGGCGCGTGCAATTGCACGAGGTAGCCCCCATCCACCCGCTGGTAGCTGCGCACGTCCTTGCCGGTGAACTCTCGGTTCAGGTACTCCTCCGACAACTCGACCCGCAGCGCCGAAATGGGCGCGCCCGAGATCACGTAGTTCAGGATCGTGCTGCCGTAAGCGATGCCTTCGCCGACCGAGAACAGATGAAACACCTCCGCCTGCACGGACTGGGGGAGGCGCTCGATGTTCACCGCCGCCTGCCAAGCGGGCTCGCTTACGCGGAACGCGCCCTGCAGATTCGGCAGGCGCTTTGGAAAAAAAGCCGTGGCGATGTCGCTCAAACCCGGCGTCGCCGTCGGCGTCAGACGGAAGCCTGCATCGGCCGTCACGCCCACGTGGCCGCGCACTGACCGGGCCTTGACGACCTCGACGCGCGGCAGGCGCCAGGTGTCCTCGGTGGCGGGGCGGTCGCGTTCCAGCCGCAGTTCGATGCGCTGGCGTCCGGTCAGCGGCCCGCCATAGACGATCCGCAAGGTGGCCGTCTCTCCGGCCGGCTCTTCGGTGACAAAGTGGTCGTTCATGCCCGCAGCCTCGAGGCGCGCCACGGCGTAACCGCGCGGGATGGTCAGCGCCAACTCGCGCACCGGGGCCTCCCGCACGTCGAGTTCCAGGTCGGCCTCGATGCTCAATTCCGTCTCGGCCAGGTGGTAAATCAGCACCTCGGACACGGACACCTCCGGCAGAATGTTGTCGGCCTGCAGGCGCAACCGGAATCCGCCGCCGGCGTAGCGGTAGGCGAACACCTGGGTGCTGAGCGGACTGAGCAGGGCCCGCGTGGTCTCGGTCTGCGGATACTGCTCGGGCGACACCTGGGACAAGCCGCTGGCTTCCGTGATTTCGAGGCGCACCGCGCCCTCATTCACCACGCGGAAGTAGCCGCCGTGGCGAATCGCATCCTCCGGCTCGAGGGCGACGGCGCTCACCGAGAGCGGGAAGGCGCCCAACGGCTGCTGCACCTGGATCTGCAGCGCGAATTGCTCCTTCTGCGCCTCGTTCAATTGCACCAGCAGCCGGCGCTCGCCCGGGGCGTTGCCCGCGGCGACCTGCCAGGACAGCACCGCCGTACCTGTGACGCGAATGACTTCGCCCTCGCCGGTGAGTCGGGGGGCCACGCGGTTCATCGCCCCGTGCCTCACCTTGAACTCGAGCAGTG
>CAYNCT010000153.1:0-5209 GCA_964396005.1 uncultured Verrucomicrobiota bacterium
TCAGGCAGGCCAGCGCCCGGATGGCGTAGCCGGTAGTTTGTGACAAACTCAGCATGCTGCCACGCAGGTTGATTTGCGCTGAACTTCCTGCGTCGGAACGTGCTTGAAAAGAAAAAACGACCTGCAACTCCAGTTTGCAGGCGCCTTGACGATCGCTATTAGGAGAGCCCGGGGTGCCCTCCAGATCGGCTTCCTAACCAACCACATGGCGCACGGAGTCAACGCGCGCAAGGCGTCGCAGCCATCGTTCAGATGAAATGGCCCTGGTGGCCAAACGCAAACGGCGATGAACTGCCTCGGATCGGGCGGGTTGGTTTCCGACCCAACGCCTTGCCGGCCACAGGGCTTGCGGTAAGCTGCGCGCGTGACGCTCGAAGACCACGCGGGAGACATCGTTCGCAAGGGCCGCCTGCACGCGGCAGTGTCGGTGGAAGCTGCTGCCGCTGCCGCCGGCCTGACGGTGTCCGAATACGAAGCCTTTGAAGACACCGGCCGGGCCCCGAGCCCATGCCAATTCGGACCGTTGGCCACCCTGCTGGGGCTCAATGCCGCCAAGCTGGAGCGGATCGCCGCCGGCTGGCTGCCACCGACCGCCGACCTGAGCCAATGGCGGGAATTGCGTGTCGTCACCACCACCGCCGGCATGTCGGTCAACGCCTACGTTGTCTGGGATGAAGTCACCCGGGATGCCGCGGTGTTTGACACCGGTTTCGACGCCGCGCCGCTGATCCGACTGATCGAACAAAACGAACTTCAGCTCCGCTACATCTTTCTCACCCACGGCCACGCGGACCACGTGGCCGGGTTGGAAGCGCTGCGGGCACGCTTCCCGAAAGCCCGTCTGCGCAGCCAGTCGAAGAGCGCTCCGCCCGATCAGCGCAATCGGCCCAACGACTTCCTCATGCTCGGCAGTTTGCGCATTACCAACCGCGACACACCGGGCCATGCGGACGATGGCGTCACTTACATCGTCGGCACCTGGCCGGAGGACGCCCCGCCGGTGGCGTTCGTGGGCGACGCGATCTTCGCCGGCTCCATGGGGGGCGCGGCGGGCCGGGCCGCCCTCGCGCGGGAGAGGATCGTGCAACAAATTTTCTCGCTGCCGGCGGATACGTTGATTTGCCCGGGCCACGGCCCGCTGACCACCGTCGCCACGGAGAAGGCGAACAACCCGTTCTTCTGAACGAGCCACCCGCCGCTCCCCGCGTGAAGCGTCGTCGTTCGGCCCGCGTCGCCCTTCACTGCAGGCGGCCGCGGCGCAGCGCGGCCCTGCCAACATCCCGCTCGCGCCGCTACCCCATCAAGTCAACCCCTGAGATCAGGCGGTCGCGACGCAGCGCAGCCCTAACGCCGCCCGGCTCGCGCGCTCACCCCGTCGCGCCACCCCGGCCACCGCGCAAGCGCACCAGCGCCTCGCGCACGGAATCAAACGCGACGTCCTCGAGTGTGACCGCCTCGGGCGGGAGCCAGATTATTTCGCTGACTTCATCGAGGGGCGCGGCGGTCTCGGGCGCAACAGCCCGAGCGGTGAAGAACAGGTCGAGCACCGGATACGTCACGCCGTCGTAAGGGTACTGGTTGGGCAGAGACAGGAAGAAACGCGCCTCTTGGACCCGCAGCCCCACTTCCTCGCGGGTCTCGCGTTCCAGCGCCGCCTCCGCGGTCTCATGGAAGTCAATGAAACCACCGGGCAGCCCGAGCTTGCCGCGCCGCGGATCCCTGGCCCGACGCAGCCAGAGCATGGCGCCGTCCGGGCGAAAAATGAACGCGCCAACCGAGACGGCCGGGTTGAAAAAGAGGACGAACGCGCACGCCGGGCAGCGCAATTGGGGCCCGGTGAGCGGAGTCGGAAGCCGGCCGCCGCAGCGCGGACAGAAGTGAAAGTGGCTTCGCGGTTCCATCAGGTTCTCCCGGTGGATGGCCCGACCGGGTCGCCGCGTTCCGGGAAGTCCGGGCGTTGTGCGGCGGCCCGGTTGCGCGCGGCTGGTCGCCGGTCACGCATGCGGCGGCGAGGCGGCGAGAAACTTCACGAGGGCCGCGGCAAACGGGGCGAGGTCGCGCGGGGTGCGACTGGAAATGAGATTGCCATCCACCACCACCGGTTCGTCCACCCAGATCGCGCCCGCATTCTCCAGGTCGTCCTTGATCCCCAGGGAACCGGTGGCTCGCCGGCCGCGCAGCAGGCGCGCCGAGATCGGGATCCAGCCGCCGTGGCAGATGAAGGCGACCAGCTTGCCCGCCTCGAAAAACTCGCGGGTCAACTGGAGCACGCGCGCGTCGCGGCGCAGCTTGTCCGGCATAAAACCGCCCGGAATCAGCAGCCCGGCGAAGTCCTCGCTCCGGGCGTCGCCCAGGAGGAGATCGGCCGCCGCCGGGTAGCCGTGTTTGCCGGTAAAGGCCCGCAACGCCGGTCCCGCCAAGCGCGTGGCATGGCCCGCCTCCTCGAGCCGCAATTTCGGGTACCAGAGTTCGAGGTCTTCGTAGAGATCGTCCACGAACGCGAGCACGGGGCGGGAGGGCATGGCAGGAAAGCGGAGGGGTTGCGGGCTCAGGCGTTTCCGTTGGTGACCGGCGGCACGGTATCGACCTTGGACCGCCGCGGGCGGTCAGGCTGGGGGTGCTTGGCGCGATGGGTGTCTTTCAGGTGCCGGTCAATCCGCCGGTAGGCAAACCACGCGCCTGCGGACAGAGCGATCAAACCGACCTCCAGCCCCGACGTGAAAATCATGTGGTCGTATTTCTCGCGGCGGTAAATCTCCGCCGCCCACTCGGCCACTTCCGGAGAAGGCGCCGCCGCCCGAACCTTCGCGCCCTTGTACGGATTGTGGAACAGCTTCCACGCCTGGTACGTGAGCGTCCCCAGGGTCGCGAAGGCCACCACCATGGCCACCAGGCAAGTCGTGATGGAGGCCCGATGCAGGAAATGCAGCAGCGTGTTTCCGGACGTTGGATCTTTGGAACCGGGTTCCGTCATGGCACTGAAGGCGCGGCGACTTCGGAAGCCCGGACGTTAGGCAGGGGGCCGGCCGATGGGGAGTGAAATTTGCGTGACGTTTTTGCGCGGCGGCCGTTTCAACGCTGCCGGAGGCCGCCCCGCGCCTGCTCTTCGAGCCAGTCCGCCGCTGCGGGCAACACCCGGCTCCAGTGATAAGTCTGGGCGCGCTCCCAGGCCGCGCGGCGATACCGCGCGTAGCGGACCGGGTCTGCCAGACATAACCCGATGCCGTCGGCCAGGGCCTTGGGCGTTTCGGCCGCAGCCACCACGCCCGTCAGGTCATGCAAGGTGGACTCGGTCAGCCCCGCCACCGGGTACACCACAGCCGGAGTGCCGAGGGCGTTGGCCTCGATGACATTCAGCCCCCAGCCTTCGCGCAGGGAGGTGTGCAAGAGCAGATGCGCCTGGCGGAGCAGCGCGTCCTTCTCCGCCTCGGGCAGCGCGCCCGTGAAACGCACGTGGGCTGCGAGGTCCAGCTCGCGGGCCAGCTCGATCAGCAACCGTTCTGAAATGCCGCTGCCCACCACCGTCAACTCCGCCTCCACCCCGCGCCGCCGCAGCACGGCCAGGCTGCGAAGGGCGTGCTCGATGCGCTTGTTCGGCGCCAGTCGGGACACCGCGATCAGTCGGAAGGGCGGATTCAGCGGCTTGTCCTCGAGGACCGGCAAGGCCCGCGTGTGGACACCGTACGGAATCTGGTGAATCCGCTTCACGCCATGCCGTTCGAGGCCCTCGCGGGTGGCGGTGGCGGCGGTCCAGAACTGGACGTTGCGGTACAGCCAATGGGTCCACCGCTCCTGCCACTTGCCGAAGGTCGAGGTAGGCCAGCGATAGAAGACATCCCAGATCGGCCCCAGCACCTCATGGATGTACGCCACGCAGTTCGTGCCGCACCACCAGGGCGCAAACCACGGCAGCCCGTGATGCTGATCCACCACCAGATCAAATCGCGGCTGCCGCCGGTCCCACCGCCAAGCCTCGAAGATGGACGTTCCCTTGCCCCCGGCGCGGACGATGTGGATCCCGTTGAGGTTCTCCGTCGGCGCCCCGCCGGGAAACGCGTTGGCAAACCACCAGACCTGGTGACCGCGGTCGCGGAGAGCGCCCCAGTAACCTTCAGTGACCCGCTCGGCCCCGCCGGCGAGCGGATTCTTCGGGTCACGCCAGTTAAGCATCAGGAAGCGCATGGCGGTTGGTTCGGGTCAACGAAGGTGACGGGTTATGCCGGTGCGGGTGGTGGGACTCAACCGAAATTCCCTGCGGCCTGCGGAAGCAAATCGCCCCGGAGCGAACTCCGGGGCGCGCGATGACGCTGGGCACGGGCGCTCAAAAGCGCTTGGTCAGCGTCAAGGTCACCGTGTTGCCCTGCGGCCGGTTGGCGGATTCGATCTCGTAGAGGTAGCGGGCGGAGACGAAGGTCATGCACTTCGCGCAGGACCAGACGACCTCCGGCCCAAGGCCCCACACCGAATCCAGTTCGCTGCTGGCACCGGTTCCGCGGTCCCCGGTGGTCTGCTGCTGCCAGTAACCGATGGCCCCCACCTCCCAGCGCTTGCCGAGCATCCGGGACAAGCCCCACTCCAGGGAGATCTCGTTGCCGGGGGTAAGGGGCGCATCCTCCATCTCGTGGTTGATCTCGTAGCGCGCGAGGGCGGAGAGCGCCCAAGTCTTTTGCTGATCAGGGAACCAGGTGCCGCCGAGCGTCAGCATGTGGCCCCAGAAACCTTTGCCGGCGTCCACCGGCTCGCCGTGATTGCCGGTGGGAGCCCAGAAACCGTAGCCGACGCCCAGGTCAACTTGCTTCCAGTGCCAGGAAAGCGTGATGGGCTCGAAGAAGATGTCGCCCAGGTCGAACTTCGAGTCGGCATATCCCCCGGCGCTCAGGTCGGTGTAGATGAACGGAATGAGCGTATCCAGGCCGTAATAGCCCCCGAGGATCTTGAAATCGGTGATCCAGATCAGGCGCGGCGCCTGGGCGTACACGAACAGGTCAAAATCCACGGGGAGCTTGTCGCCCTGGGAGTCGTTCACCTGGTCCGCCCAATAGAACAGGTTGTAATCGCGCAGATAGACGCCGGGCGGCGGCAGGGAGCCGCCTTTGATGCCTTCCACGCCGATGGGGTAGTGTTGCGCCTGCGCTGCGAGGCCCAGGCCGATGCCCGCGGCAACGCGGGCGATGAGGTTGCTTGGGTTTTTCATGGGTAAGTCCGGGAC
>CAYNCT010000153.1:5219-7726 GCA_964396005.1 uncultured Verrucomicrobiota bacterium
ATCCGGCCGGACAGGTAAGCGTCGTACGCCGGCAGGTCCAACATGCCGTGACCGCACAGGTTGAAGAGGATCACCCGCTTGCGGCCTTCCTCGCGACAGCGGATCGCCTCCGCGATGACCGCCGCGATGGCATGACAGGGCTCCGGGGCCGGCACAATGCCCTCGGTGCGCGCGAACAACACGCCCGCCTCGAAGATCTTCAACTGCGGGAAGGAGGTCGCCTCGATCAGGCCCAGCTTGCGCGCGTGGCTCACCATCGGCGCCATGCCGTGGTACCGCAGCCCGCCGGAGTGAATGCTCGGCGGCATGAACTTGTGGCCGAGCGTGTGCATCATCAGCAGCGGCGTCATTTCCGCCGTGTCGCCAAAGTCGTAGCGCAGCTCGCCCTTGGTGATGGACGGGCAGGACTCGGGCTCAACGGCGAGGATGCGGTAATTCTTTCCGGCTTTGAGCTTCTGACCGATGAACGGGAAGCTCAGGCCGGCAAAATTACTGCCGCCGCCCACGCAACCGACGATGACGTCCGGCTCCTCGCCGGCGAGTTCCATCTGCTTGATGGCCTCCTGGCCGATGACGCTCTGGTGGAGGCACACGTGGTTGAGCACCGAGCCCAGCGAGTACTTGGTGCCGGGGTGCTTCACGGTGTCCTCGATGGCCTCGCTGATGGCGATGCCGAGGCTGCCGTGGCAGTGGGGATCCTCGGCCAACAGCTTGCGGCCGAACTCCGTCGCCTCGCTCGGGCTGGGATGCACGGTCGCGCCCCACGTCTGCATCATCAGCTTGCGGTAGGGCTTCTGCTCGAAGCTGACCTTCACCATGTACACCGAGCACTCGAGACCGAACATCTTGCAGGCAAAGGCGAGCGACGAGCCCCACTGGCCCGCGCCCGTCTCGGTGGCCAGGCGCTTGGTTCCGGCGAGCTTGTTGAAGTACGCCTGCGGCACCGCGGTGTTGGGCTTGTGCGAACCCGCCGGGCTGACGCCCTCGTACTTGTAGTAGATGTGGGCCGGCGTTTGCAGCGCCTTCTCCAGCCGCACCGCGCGCAGCAGCGGCGTGGGGCGCCAGAGCGCGTAGATGCCGCGGACTTCCTCCGGAATCTCCACCCAGCGCTCCGCACACATCTCCTGGGCCACCAGGTTTTCCGGGAAAATGGCCGTCATCATTTCGGGCGTCACCGGCTGCTTGGTGCCCGGGTGCAAGGGCGGCGGCAGCGGTTCGGGGAAATCGGCCAACAGGTTGTACCACTGCCGGGGGCAGTCGGCGTCGGCGAGGGTGAATCGAAGGCGTGGGCTCATGAGTTGATGGTTAATGACGCTCTGAAAGGGCCTGCAATACCTGATGCCGCGCCTTTCCGTCAATCCGCGCCTTTGCCGGGTGGTGCCGCCGGAGCGCCTCGGCCCGGCGCCCCTCGTGGCTGGCAGCGGCGAACCAGCAGGGCGGAATCATGCCGGTGACGGCCCGCGGCGGTCTCCGCGTGGCTCAACTCGCCGGCTTGCGCGCTGGCCGGGATGCCCACCGGGCGCCGTTCTTCCTGACTCAGGGTGAAGGTTTCCATTGTGGCGGCCATTGCTTCCGCAATCGCTGTTCAACGAGGAAACTTTCAAAGAGTCGGGACAGGTAGCCGACGGTTCCTTGACGCTCCAGATACGCACCGCTAGTTTCGCCCATGCCTCAAGGGGTTTTCGCAATGAACAATTTCCTGGTTCCAATGGTGGTCGAGCAGACGGGTCGCGGCGAACGCGGCTACGACATTTATTCCCGGCTGCTCGTGGACCGCATCATCTTTCTGGGCACGCCCGTGGACGACATGGTGGCGAACATCATCATCGCCCAACTGCTCTTTCTCCAGATGAACGATCCGAAGAAGGATATTCACCTGTACATCAATTCGCCGGGGGGCAGCGTCACCGCCGGGCTGGCCATTTACGACACCATGCAGTTCCTGACCTGCGACGTGAATACCTACTGCATCGGCCAGGCCGCCAGCATGGGGGCGGTGCTGCTGGCGGCGGGCGCCAAGGGCAAACGCTTCGCGCTGCCAAACGCCCGGATCATGGTCCACCAGCCGTGGGGGGGAGTGCAGGGCCAGGCCACCGACATCAGCATCCAGGCCAAGGAAATCCTCCGCCTGAAGGATCGCCTCAACGAAATCCTCGCCTTCCACACCAACAAGAGCGTTGAAGCCATCCAGAAGGACACGGATCGCGACTTTTTCATGTCGGCCGAGGAATCCAAGAGTTACGGCCTCGTGGACGAAGTCGTGAAATCGCGCCGCGAGATTCCGGCCCTCGCCGTGGGCGACCAAAAACCGGCCGCCTGATCCCTGCCGCCCGGCCCGCCCCGCCATGGCCCGCCCCACCCACCTGACGATGTGCAGCTTCTGTGGGAAGTCCCACGCCGAAGTGCGCAAGTTGATCCAGGGGCCTGGGGTGTACATCTGCGACAGTTGCGTAGCGGTCTGCAAGAGTGTGCTCGACCGCGAGTTGCGAGCCGAACCGGAGCGGGCG
>CAYNCT010000154.1:0-7720 GCA_964396005.1 uncultured Verrucomicrobiota bacterium
GTCATCTCGTTTTTCACTCACTCGCCTGACCAACTGCTGATGACACTTGCCCCCATACGGCCAACGTGGCAGCATTCGCTCCGGGCGCAACGCCGGTCACGGCGCGCGCCGGTCGGGGGGCGATGCCGGCTTCGGCTGACGCAGCATGGCAATCCCGTCACCGAGGTAAATGAATCCCGAAACGGCGGTGCAGGCAGCGGCGCCGGCGGCCCACCAATACAGCGCTCCGGCGTCCAGGCGTAGCAAGGCCCAGAGCACGCAGGTCATCTGAAGCACGGTGGCCAGCTTGCCCACCAGATGCGGGCGCACCGTACCCCGCCCCACCAGGTAGTTCACCAGCACCAGGAGCACCAGCAACATCACGTCCCGGGCCAGGACGGTGATGGTCAGCCACAAGGGCACCCGATCGAGCCGGGCCCCGTGGTCGAGGCTCAAGACCACCAGCCCGAGCACCAGCAGAAGCTTGTCAGCCAGCGGGTCCAGTAGGGCGCCCATCTCGGTGCGCTGGTTAAAGCGGCGGGCCACCCAGCCGTCCACCCCGTCGCCGACGGCCGCGAGAAAAAACACACCGATGGCCAGCCAGCGAAATCCGTCGCGGCCCGACGCTGTGTACTCGATCAACGACAGCACAAACAGCGGCACCATGATGATGCGCGCGATGGTGATCTTGTTGGCGGTCGTAAGGGGACCCACGTCCCGAGTGTGGGCCGAAGGGCAGCAGCGTCAACCTCCCGGCCGAGCGTTCGCGGGATCGTGCCGGGCCAGCGTGACCGCGTGGCGAGAGCGCAAACCGCTTGCCGCGTGGGGGAGGCGCGACTAGCTTGCGCCA
This sequence comes from uncultured Verrucomicrobiota bacterium, assembly GCA_964396005.1. Lineage (GTDB taxonomy): Bacteria > Verrucomicrobiota > Verrucomicrobiia > Limisphaerales > J093 > JADJWF01. The sequence goes on from CAYNCT010000154.1 coordinate 830, forward strand.
GAAACTTGGGGCTGCCTTCCCGATGAACGCCAATACCGAGTTCGCTTACGATTCGAAGATCGAGGGGGATGTGATCTGCACGCGGCTGGACGCGGCGCTCAACTGGTTTCGCAAACACTCGATCTGGCCCATGCCCATGGGGCTGGCGTGCTGTGCCATCGAACTGATGGCCTCCGGCGCCAGCCGCTTCGACATCTCGCGCTTCGGCTCCGAGGTCATGCGCTTTTCCCCCCGGCAGTCGGACGTCATGATCGTCGCCGGAACAGTGACCTACAAGATGGCTCTCGTGGTCAAACGCCTCTACGATCAAATGACGGAGCCCAAGTGGGTGATTGCGATGGGCGCGTGCGCTTCCACCGGCGGCATGTACCGCAGCTACTCCGTGCTGCAAGGAGTGGACGCGATCCTGCCGGTGGACATCTACGTGGCCGGCTGCCCTCCCCGGCCGGAGGCCCTGTTGGACGCGCTGCTCAAACTTCAGTCAAAAGTCTCCCGCGAGCCTTTGATCGCCACCCTCAAGCGCCCGGCGCCGGCCGCTCGCCCTGCCACCGTCCCATGACGCCCACCGATCTTGCCCGGCAACTGAAGGAGCACTTCGGCGAGCTGGTCACGGCTGCGACCGAGTTTCGCGGCGAAGTGACGGTGGGCATCGCCGATCCGCAGCGAATCGAGGAGGTCTGCCGGTTTTGCCGGGATGGGCTGGGCTTCAACCTCCTCTTGGACCTGACCAGCGTGGACCACTATGGCAACGACCCGCGCTGGACGCTGGTGTACGAGCTTTACCACCTGCGGCATCGGGCGCATCTGCGGCTCAAGACCAGCGTCAGCGAGGAGAAGTCCGAGCTGCCCTCGGTGACGACAGTTTGGCCGACCGCGAACTGGCACGAGCGTGAGGCGTACGACATGATGGGGATTCGTTTCACCGGCCATCCGAACCTGCGGCGAATCATCATGTGGGAGGGCTATCCGTATTTCCCGCTGCGCAAGGATTTTCCGCTGGCCGGCAAGCGCACCGAGCTGCCGGATATCGCCTTCACCCGGGCGGCGCCACTGGAGGGCGGACCGTTCGTGACGGCACCCGGGGGCAAAGATGCCATCGAGCGCGAGCCCCGCGTGAGAACCCCGGAACTCCCGTCCCGCTGACCGCAACCCGCGCCCTGCCGCCGCCCATGAAAGCCGTTCAGGAAATCGAGTTCTCCGACGCCGCCGCCCGCGCCGCAGCTCTCGCCCCGCCGCCCGCTCCTGCGGGCACCGAAGGCGATGAACTGCAAGGCGACAAGCTGGTGCTCAACATGGGCCCGTCGCACCCGTCAACGCACGGTGTGCTGCGGATCGTCCTCGAGCTCGACGGCGAGATTATCACCCGGGCCGAACCGGACATCGGCTATCTGCATCGCGGCGATGAGAAGATTGCCGAGAACATGACCTACACCCAGTTCATCCCGTACACGGATCGGCTGGATTACCTGGCGCCGCTGGCCAACAACGTCGCTTACGCGCTCGCGGTCGAGAAACTGCTCGGCATCCACGACCAACTGCCCCTGCGCTGCCAGTACATCCGCGTGATTTGCTGCGAGCTGGCCCGCATTTCCTCGCATCTCCTCGGCGTCGGCTGCTTTGCCATGGACGTGGGCGCCATGACCGTGTTCCTGCACACCTTCACCGAACGCGAGAAGATCTACAACCTGTGCGAGCGGCTCACGGGCGCGCGATTCACCACCAGCTATACCCGCATCGGCGGTCTGGCGCGCGACCTGCCCGCCGGCTGGACCGACGAGTGCCGCCAATTCTGCCGGGAAGTGCTCGTTGCCGTCAGCGAAGTGGAGCAACTGCTGACGCGCAACCGCATTTGGGTGGACCGCACCAAGGGCATCGGCATCGTCTCGCCGGAGGACGCCGTGGCGTGGGGGCTGACCGGTCCCAACCTGCGCGGCAGCGGGGTGGATTATGATGTCCGCCGCGCCACGCCGTACCTGGTCTATGACCGGCTCAAGTTCGACGTGCCGGTCGGTTCGGTGGGCGACTGCTACGACCGTTACCTCGTCCGCATGGAGGAGGTCCGCCAAAGCGTGCGCATCATCCAGCAGTGCCTCGACCAGTTGCCCGCCGGCCCGGTCAACGTGGACGACGGAAAGATCGTGCTGCCGCCAAAGGACAAGGTGCTGACCCGGATGGAGGAGCTGATTCACCAGTTCATGCTCGTCACTCAGGGGGTGAACTGCCCGCCGGGCGAGGTCTATTTCGGAGCCGAGAACCCCAAGGGCGAACTTGGGTTTTACGTCCTCAGTCGTGGCGGCGGGGTTCCGTACCGGCTCAAGATTCGCGCCCCGTCTTTTGTGAACCTGAGCATCCTCTCCCACCTGCTCCCGGGTCACATGATGAGCGACACCGTCTCAATCCTGGGCTCCCTCGATTTCGTCATGGGAGAATGCGATCGCTGATCCTGCTGATACATGACCACGCGATTCCATCCGTCCCTCCCCGACAGGTCGCCGAGCGGCCGGCCCTGGGGCCGCTCCTGAAAGCCATCGCATGAATTTCACCGTGCCAGCGGCCCTCGAGGCCGAGATCAACGAGTTGATCAGTCATTATCCCCAACCGCGCAGCGCGGCGGGCATGGTGCTGCACGCCCTGCAGGACCACTTTGGTTTCATCTCCTCTGAAGCCATGGAATGGACGGCCGCCCGGCTGGGCGTGCAGCCGATCAACATCCTGGAACTGGTCACCTTCTACCCGATGTACCGGCAGCAGCCGATCGGCCGCTACCACCTGAAGGTCTGCCGGACTTTGAGCTGCGCCCTGGGCGGTTCCCATGCCCTGCACCGGCATCTTTGCGAGCGCCTTGGTCTGGATGCCCACGCCCACGGAGCCCAGACCACGAAAGACGGCCGGTTCACCGTCGAGTTTGTCGAGTGCCTGGCCAGTTGCGGCACCGCGCCGGTAATGATGGTGAACGACGACTTTCACGAAGCCGTCACCCCCGCGAAGGCGGACCAAGTCATCGAGAACTGCCCGTGACCCGGCACGGCCGGTCGCGCCCCGACGCGCCGGTGGGGATCTCGCGGCGTTAGCGAACCCGCTCGAGCAGCCAGCCGACCAGATCCTTCAGGGCCACCCGTTCCTGGCGGCCGTCATCCCGGAAACGCACGGTCACGGTATCCCGCAACTCCGGTTTCTCGCCGAGGGTGTCAAAATCAATCGTCACCCCAAACGGAGTACCGGCCTCGTCCTGCCGGGCGTACCGCCGGCCAATCGAACCGCCTTCGTCGTAGAAGACCGTCATCCAGGGCCGCAACAGGTCGCGCACTTCGATCGCCTTGCTCACCAACTCGGCCTTGTTTTTGAGCAGCGGGAACACCCCCACCTTGATGGGAGCCACCCGCGGGTGAAAACGCAGAATCACCCGCGTCTCGCTGCGCCCTTTGGGGTCGGTCTCCGTCACTTCGCTGAAGGCGTTCGCGATCAGCGCAAGGATCAACCGGTCCACCCCGGCCGACGGCTCGATGACATGCGGCACGTACCACCCCTTGGCCAGGCCGTCGGCGTCGGCGCGCGCCTGGGCGGCGGCTTTCTCGGCTTCCTCGCCCATCTTCACCAGATACCGCTCCCGCGCCTCGCAATAACGCCGCCACAAATCGTCCTGCTTCTCGCGGGGCAGCCTGGTCCACGCGGCTTTCAACTCCTCGTCAAACACCGTCATCGCCTTGCCGGAAAACCGCTGGTGCTGGGACAGGTCGAAATCGCTGCGGGCGGCGATGCCTTCGAGTTCCTGCGTGCCGAACGGGAACTTGAACAGAATGTCCACGCAGGCGCGGGCATAGTGCGCCAGCTCTGCCGGCTTTTGCCAGTACTCCTCGAGTGTGGCGCGCGGCAGGCCGATGCTCTCGTAAAAGCGCAGGCGCTCTTCGACCCAGTACTGGTGCCACATCTGCCAGCCCCAATTGAGCTGCGGCTCACCGGGATGGCCCGGCCCTGACGGCACAGCCACGCGGCCGCTGATCGCCTCCACGACCTCGTCGGGTTTGATGAAGAACTCGAGCTCCATTTGCTCGAACTCCCGCGAACGGAAGGTGTAGTTGCGCGGGGTGACCTCGTTCCGGAACGCCTTGCCCACCTGGGCGATCCCGAAGGGCACGCGCTGGCGCGAGGTCTCGAGGACGTTCCTGAACTGGGCGAAGATGGCCTGGGCCGTCTCCGGGCGGAGGTAGGCCACGCTGGAATCGTCTTTCACCGGCCCCACGTGCGTCTCGAACATCAGGTTGAACGCGCGCGGCTCGGTCTTCTCACCGTGGCATTCGCTGACCATCTTGCTGGGCTTCTGGGGACAGGAGATCTCGCCCACCTGGTCGGCGCGGAAGCGGCCCTTGCAGGTTTTGCAGTCAATCATCGGATCGCTGAACGTGTCCACGTGACCCGACGCCTTCCAGATTTGCGGCGCCATAATGATCGTCGCTTCGAGCCCCGCCACGTCCTCCCGCTCATGCACCATGCGGCGCCACCAGAGGTCTTTCACGTTGCGTTTGAGTTCGGCGCCCAGCGGGCCGTAATCCCAAAAGCCGTTGATTCCCCCGTAGATTTCCGACGACTGGTAAATGAACCCGCGCCGCTTGCACAGCGACACGATCTTTTCCATCAACTCATTGACTTTGGGCTCGGCCATAAAGCCGGCGAGTGTCGGCGGGCGCGCACCGGGGTGTCAAGAAACGCGTCCCGCCGAAGGCGCCGCCGACGCAGCGGCGCTCACCGGGGGCTGTTCGAGTCGTAAGTCGGTTTCCGCCACCGAGCTTTCGCCCGAAGGGGGGCGCCCTCTACCCATGTGCTGCCTCCCGGTCGCCCGTGCGGGTCAGCCGAAGATCATCCCAATGCCCGCCCCGCTCCGCCGGGCCGACAGCACGTTCGACGGACTCGCCCGGTGGCCTTCACGAACCGAGCCGTTTCCCTCCGCGATTCTCAATCCGCGGCTCTCCCGCCACGCGGACAAGCCCGCCCAAGCGCGGGAATCGCGTTAATCGGCGGGACCCACTTTTTGACGCGGCTGCCAGCGGGTGTGCCGGAACGTGGACGGATCGCCATCCAGCACGTTCGCCACGGCCTGGCCGTTGGCGCGGTCCTCGCTGCTGGCCCGCAACACCCGCGCGCCGCGACCCGCCAGGCCGGCAAGGCCAGCGGCCCTCACGCGGTGGCGCGGTAAGGGCGTTTGGGTGCTCATGCGTTCGCTGGGCGGGTTGGTTTTACCGGACTTTGGCCGGGGTCTGCTGGATCTCGCCGTTGACCCGCACCGCGACGGTTCTCGGCGACGCGGCGCGAATCTCGTAGGCGGTGACCTTCCCGTCCTGCCAGGCGAGGTCCACTTCGCAGCCGCCGCGAGCGCGCAGGCCCTTCACCGAGCCGTTGGGCCAGGCGGACGGCAGGGCGGGAAGCAGTTCGATCTCGCCCGTGTGGGATTGCAGCAGCATTTCCGCAATGCCCGCCGCGCCGCCCAAGTTGCCGTCAATCTGAAACGGCGGGTGGGCGCAGAACAGATTCGGATACGAGCCGGCGCCCCGGCCATCGTAGGTGTTGCCGCTGTCGGCGGGCCGCAGCAGTTGACTCAGCAGCTTGTGCGCGCGGTCGCCGTCGCCCAACCGCGCCCAGAGGTTGATGCGCCAGCCGAGCGCCCAGCCGGTGCTTTGATCGCCACGCGCCTCGAGCGCGCGCCGGCAGGCGGCGGCCAGTTCCGGCGTGCCGCGCAGAGTGATTTCGTAACCGGGATAGAGGCCGTAAAGATGTGAGGTGTGACGATGGCGCGGCTCCGGCTCGGGATAAGGTTCGAGCCATTCCTGGAGCCGGCCGTCGGGACCGATTTGATTGGGCGCCACCCAGGCACGTTTCCCGGCCAGCTCGCGCTGCAGCGGTTCGTCCACGCCGAGGATTTCGGCGGCGCGGACCACGTTGCCGAACAGCTCGCGCAACAACTGCATGTCCACCGTCGGGCCGAGGCAGACATGCGCAACCTGCCCATCGGGCAGGCGGAAGGCGTTTTCCGGCGAGTTGGAAGGACCGGTCACAAGCCAGCGGTGCTTCGGCTCCTCGATGAGGTTGTCCACGTAGAAGAGCGCCGACTCTTTCAGCACCGGATACGCCCAGACGAGGAAGTCCCGGTTGCCGGTGTAGGCGTAATGTTCCCAGAGATGCTGACACAGCCAGGCGGAGCCGCTGACCGTCGCGCCCCACGAGGCCGCCTCACCCGGCGAGGTGAAGCCCCACGGATTGGTGATGACATGCGCGACCCAGCCGCGGGCGTTGTAGTAGGCGCGGGCCGTCTTGCGCCCGGGTTCCACGAGTGAGGCGATCAGTTGGTGCAGGGGCGCGTGCAGTTCGGGCAGGCCCGTGACCTCGGCCGGCCAGTAATTCATCTGCACGTTGATGTCCAGGTGCCAGTCGCCGTTCCACGGCGTCTGGATTTCCTCCGCCCAGAGGCCCTGCAGGTTGGCCGGCAAACCACCGGGACGCGATGAGCTGATGAGCAGGTAGCGGCCGTAATCGAAGTAGAGTTTGGCCAGCGCGGGGTCGGCCGCGCCTTGTACGAAGGCCCGCAAGCGGCGGTCGGTGGGCAACGCGCTGTTGGCCGTGGCCGGCAGTTCCAGGGTCACGCGCCGGAACCAGTTTTGAAAGTCGGCCAGATGCCGCTGCCGCAGTTCGATGAAGTCGCGCGACGCCGCGCCGCTCAGATCCCGCGCCGTGGCCTCCACCGGATCGTTCAAGCGCCGCCCCGCGAAGCCGCGATAATCGGTCGCCGCCGCCAGCAACAGCAGCACCTCATCCGCGCCGGCCACGGTCACCTCGGCCCCGTCCGCGTCAACCGTGCCGCCCTTGGTCAGCACCCGCAGGCGCGCGGCGTAACTCACGCCC
>CAYNCT010000155.1:0-7626 GCA_964396005.1 uncultured Verrucomicrobiota bacterium
AAAGAACTGGCCCAACTCCCGGCGCCGCTCCAGGGCGCCGGACGAACTCCGGCCGCCGGCCGCCGGACTTGAACCGGGGCCAGCAACGGCCGACGGACCTGGAACTGGGAGATGAACCGGCATTACGCTGCAGGAGGCTGCGGCAGGTGGTGGGCCGGGTCAAGTTCGCAGTCCCCCGTCTGCGGCCTGCGATTCGAGCCAAAAAGATTGTTACCCGGGCGGGGTTGACCGGTTGGCGTGAACGAGTCGTTGCGCCAAAAGTCGGTGTTGCCCGTTAGGCACACCGACATGAGTCAACACACCAAACGCGAAGTGCTCGCCAAACTGCGGCGTTCCTACGTCCCGGCTGGCACGGTTTACAATCGTCAACTCCTCGATCAAGCCGTCGCTCGCTTCGGCTACCATCGCAAGGCCGCCATCCGCGCCCTGCGGGCCGGACCGCCGCCCCCGCGGGCGCCCGGCTTGGTGCTGGGCCGGCCCAAGACCTATCACTCGGGCGTACGACCAGCGCCGGGTAGCACTTACTCTTGGCGAACAGCGACGCCTTGCCGGCGCGTTGCGACAGTCCGCGGGCGCTATCCCACGGAGCTAACCGCACCTCGAGCTTTGACCTGCAGCGCGCGGGGCATCACCGAACGCTGCCCAAAGCGGACCGCCCGTCTCAACGGTGAGGACTAAACCCCTGCGCGCAGCGGCCGGGACGCAGCCCGGCCCTACCGTACCCGACCCCCTCGCGGCCCATCAGTGCCGGCCGCGGTAGGGCGCCGCTGCGTCGGCGCCGCCACTCTGGCGCGGCAAACCGCGGCCCTACCCAATGCGGGACGCACCGCCGCCCTTGCCGCAACCCGCGCTCCGCCGGTTCGACGCGAGCTGCCCCGCGCCTTCACGCAGTGCCATGAAGGTTATTGCGAGGAACCATATCGCGCCGGTCGCATTGGAAAAGCTCCGGCATTGCCCCGGGCCACCTGGCCTGCGCAAACTCGCCCCATGATTGCGCCCCGCCCCCTCGTCCTCCGCCCCGCCGCGTTCGCTGCCGCCCTCGGCCTTTGGCTCACGTTGCCGCTCCCGGCGACGGCGGCCGAACCGGCGCCCGCGCCGCAGTCGTTCCTGCAGGAGGTGCCCGTCCGCCCCGGCGGGCCGATCGGCGCGCGCCTGCTGGATGTCGCCGCCGACGGGACCGTCCTCGTCTCCGACGGCGCGGGCTGGTTCCAGTGCGAGGCACGGGGCGCGACGGCGATCGCGCCGCCTTCACCGCTGCAAGAGGGCGAAGGCTGGATCATCGAAGCCGGCAAGCCACGGCGCATTCCCGTTCCTCTGTCGGCTGTGCGCCACGTCTGCCACGATGCCAGCGGATCGTGGCTTGCCACGACCAACGGCGTGGTCCGTCTCCTCACCAATGGCGAGCCCACCGTTGAATTGACCGGCTGCGATGTGCAACAACTCGCCCTCGGAAGCGCGGGGCTGGTGCTGGCCGCCACCGATCGCGGTCTGTGGCGACGCCACGCCGAAGAGGGCTGGCAACGCGTCCGGCTCGTGGATCAATCCGGCCGGCTGTCCACCGACGGCATGGTGCGCGGGGTCGCCATCGCGCCCGACGGCGCGTGGTGGGTGGCGGAAGCCGATCGCGTCGGGTTCCGCCGCCAGGAGCGGTGGCAATTCCTGAGCGGCCGGGACGGCCTGCCATGCGCTGACCTCACCAGCGTGGCGGTCGGTCCGAGCGGCGAGGTCTGGCTGGGCACGCGGCGCGGCGCAGTACGTTTCGACGGCGCGGACTGGGCCTATCGCGAAGGACCGCGCTGGTTGCCTGGCAACGACGTCCGCGCGGTGGCAGTGGACCCGAGGGGTACGGCGTGGTTCGCCACCGACCAGGGCGTGGGCGGCCTTGAGCGACGGCCCATGACGCTGGAGGAGAAAGCGCGTTACTACGAAGACGAAATCGAGCGTTACCTCAAACGCACGCCCTACGGTTATCTCTCCGAGGTGGGCCTCGGGGCACCGGGCGACCGCTCGCAAATCCAATACGCGGACAGCGACAATGATGGCTTGTGGACGGGCATGTACGGGGCGGGCGAATGTTTTGGCTACGCGGCCACGCGTCGCCCGGAGTTCAAGCGCCGCGCCCGCCAGGCCTTCGAGGCGCTGCGCTTCTTGCAACAAGTCACCCAGGGCGGACCGCACAGCCCGCCCAAGGGCTACGTAGCGCGCACGATCCGACCGGTCGCGTGGCCCGATCCCAACCTCGGCCGTCTTGAAGCCGACCGTCGCGCCCGGGAGTCGGACCGACTGTGGAAGGTGTACGAACCGCGCTGGCCCAAGAGCGCGGACGGCCAATGGTACTGGAAGAGCGACACCAGCTCGGACGAACTGGACGGGCACTTCTTCTTCTACGCGGCCTACTTCGACCACGTCGCGGAAACGGACGCCGAAAAGGACGCGGTGCGGCAGGTGGTCCGCGACCTGGCCGAGCATTTGGTGACGCACGATTTTTGCCTGGTGGACCACGACGGCACGCCCACCCGTTGGGCAGTCTTTGGTCCGCAATACCTCAATCACGATCCCCGCTGGTGGGTGGAACGCGGGCTCAACTCTCTGAGCATCCTCTCCTACCTCGCAGTCGCCGAGCACATCACGGGCGAGGCCCGGTTCGGGGCCGCCGCGCGCGAACTGATCGAGCAGCACGGTTACGGCGCGAACGTCATGACCCCGAAGATCCAGACCGGCGTCGGTTCCGGCAACCAGTCCGACGACGAGATGGCGTTCATGTGCTTCTACAACCTTCTCCGCTACACCCGGGAGACCCGGTGGCGGGACCCCTGGCGGTTCGCCTTCTACACCTACTGGGCGCTGGAGCAGCCGGAGATGAACCCGTTCTTCAACTTCGCCTCCGCAGCGCACGGCTGGGGCCAGCACCACACCAACGCCTACGGCTCGATCCCGCTCACGCCGTGGGCGGGCTGGCAGGAGGATGCGCTGGCCACCTTGCGCGGGTTTCCGCTGGATCGCGTCAACTGGCCCCAACGCAACAGCCATCGGCTCGACCTCGCGCCGCTGCGCCCGCAGGAATTACCGGACCTCGCCTCGGACGAGCGCCGGCAGCGGGCCGGTCGGGTTAACGGTAAGGTCCTGCCGGTGGCCGAGCGGCATTTCGCCCACTGGAACACCGACCCCTGGCGGCTGGATTACGGCGGGGACGGGCGCGAACTGGCCAGCGGCGCGGTCTTCCTGCTCCCCTACTATCTGGGGCTGTATCACGGCTACATCGCGAAGCCGGAATAGCGTGGGCCACCGGGCCGACGGCCCGGCACGGGCCCGGTTGGGAGAGGCATCGCAACCGGCCGTTCCATTTTGCGGCTCGCCTTCTCGCGCGTGGGTGACAGAGTGCGCCGCGATGAATGCCGCCTGCTCTCATCTGGCCGCCCTGCTCCTCTTCTTCTGCTTCGCGCCGCTCTCAACCCAACCCGGCGCCGTTGAGCCCCCCGCCCGCCTTGCGCCCACGGAGCTGCCCGGCCTGAACTACACGAACCAGTTCTTCCCCGGGGCCCGGTACCGCGCCGAGGTGCCGACGCAAGTCAGCCTTCTCGGCTTCGACCACGGCAGCCGCGCCACCACCGCCGCCGAGATCGAGAAATGTCTGCGGGCGTGGACCGCGGCGGCGCCGGATCGCTGCCGCCTGGTCGAGTATGCGCGCAGCTACGAGGGCCGGGCCTTGCATTACGTGGTGGTGACCGCGCCCGCAAACCTGCAGCGGCTGGACGAACTGCAACGAGATCTGGCGCGCCTCGCCGATCCTCGCGAAACCGACCCCGCCGACGCCGAGGCCATCATTGCCCGTTCTCCGGCAGTCGCCTGGCTGGCCTACACGATTCACGGCGACGAAACGGAGGGATCGGACGCCGCCCTCGCCGTGCTGTACCACCTGATCGCCTGCGAAGATCCGGCGGTCGCGAAGCTGCTCGAGGACTTGGTCATCATCGTGGACCCGCTGATGAATCCGGACGGACGGGACCGGTTTGTCAAAATGATCGCCGAAAATCGCGGCGCGGTCCCGAACGTGGACGATCAGTCGCTGATCCACGACGGCTACTGGCCCTTTGGCCGGGGCAATCACTACCTCTTCGACCTCAACCGCGATTGGCTCTGGCTGGCCCATCCCGAAACCCGTGGCCGCGTGCGCGAGTTGGCCCGGTGGAACCCCGTCTTGTTTGTGGACGCGCACGGGATGGGGTCACAGGACACGCACCTGTTTTCGCCGCCGCGCGAGCCCGTCAACCCGCATTTCCCCGCCGAACGCAAGGAGTGGGGCGAGCGGTTTGCCCGCGACCAGGCGCGTGCGTTCGATGACCGCGGCCTCGTGTACTACTCCGGCGAATGGCACGAGGAGTGGTATCCCGGTTACTCGGACGCTTACGCCTCCTACCGCGGCGCGGTCGGCATCCTGTACGAACAGGCGCGCGTTGCCGAGGATGGTGTGCGCCGGCCGGAGGGCCGGATTCTCTCCTACCGCGAGTCGGTGCAACACCACGTCATCGGTTCACTGGCGAACCTGCGGACCACCCAGACCCATGCCCGGGACTTGTTGCGGCGCCTCTGGCGCACGCGCCAGGCGGCCTGCGATCCCGCGGATCCCTACGGCCGCCGAACCTTCGCCGTCCCGCCCTCGGCCAACGGCGGCCGCCTGAGCGATTTCGCCGAACTCCTGCGGCAGCACGGCATCGAGCTCCTGCGAGCAAAGGCGGAGATCACCGTTCCGCGCGCCACGGACCAACTGGGACGGGAATTGTCGAACGTCACGCTGCCAGCGGGCACGTTGCTGATTCCCAACGGCCAGCCGCTGGGGCACCTCGTCGCGGCGATGCTCGACTTCGACCCGCGCCTGTCCCCCGAGGCGCTCCAGGATGAGCGCCGCGAATTGCTCCAGAATGGACGAACCCGCATCTACGACACGACGGCCTGGAACGTGACCATGATGTTTGGCCTACCGGCATTGACGTTGCCCGAACGGCTCACGGAGAACATCGAACCGTGGACGCCGCCCGACGCGCCGCCGCCCCCGGCGGCCCCGCCTGCACCCGTGGCGTTCGCGCTCGATGGCGCAGACGACCGCTCCGTCGCGGTCGCGGCGCGGCTGTTGGAGCGCGGCGTGCGCGTGCGGGTCAGCGACCGGCCCTTTCGTTTCGACGGCCGCGACTTTGCCCGCGGCTCGGTGGTCGTCACGGCGCTGGACAACCGCACGTTCGCCGGAGACCTGCCAGGTGTGGTCCAGACCACCGCGACCGAACTGCGCTGTGGCGCCGTGCCGGTGACCTCCGGTCTGGGTCCCGGCGACCTGCCTGATTTGGGCGGCCGGCACTTTCGGCTGCTCGAACCGCCGCGGATAGGCTTGCTGAGCCGGGGCGCCCTCAGTTCCACCGATTACGGCTCAATCTGGTATGCACTCGATCATCGCCTGGCGATCCGCCATTCCCACCTCGACGAATCGGCGACCCACGATCTCCGGCGCTATAACGTGCTGATTGTGCCGGAGCGCTGGGGCGCCGCCGCTGCCGCCTGGGAGGGCGCACTCAAAGACTGGGTTCGCGCCGGCGGCACGCTCATCGCCATCGGCAATTCAGCTCTTGGATTGATGGCGGAGAAAGCGGAGTTCAGTCGCGTGCGTCAGTTGCCCGACGCGCTGCCCCGACTGGCCGAGTACGAACTGACCGTCCTGCGCGAATGGCTGGGACGATCCGCCGCCCTGCCCGCTCCAGAAGCCATCTGGGACCATCAGGCGCGGCCCGGGCTCAAGTTTCCCTGGCAGGCAGTTGACGGCCCGCACCCGGAGGAGAAGGAACTCAAGAAGCGCGACGCCTGGCTGTCCTTGTTCATGCCCCAGGGCGCCCTGCTCGCCGCCCGCGTGGACACCAATTCGTGGCTGACCTTTGGCTGTGAGGAATGGCTGCCCGTCATGGCCGGCCGTGGACCGATTCTGATGGCGGCCGACGGTGTCGAAGCCCCGGTGCGCCTCGGGTACCTGGTCGAAGCGCCGCGAACCAACAGCGTCGCAAAAGCCGACTCCGACGGTGACAAGCCCGCGGCAAGCGACGCCGCAACCGGACCCAAGACGGCTGAAAAGAAGGAGCCCCCGCGCGTGGGTTGGTCGGCCCTGCCGCCCGGAACGGAAATGCACTTGCGCATGAGCGGCCTGCTCTGGCCCGAGGCGGCCCATCGCCTGGCCAACTCCGCCCACCTCACGCGCGAGGCGTTCGGCCGCGGCCAAATTATCCTGTTCGCCAGCTCACCCACCTTCCGCGCCGCCACCCGCGGCCAGGAACGACTGTTCTTGAACGCCGTGGTCTATGGACCCGGGCTGGGTGCTTCCGCCCCGATCCAGCCGTAGCGCCGGCATCCGGGCTGACCGGCCGCTGAAACTTCGACGGGCCATCCTGCTACCACGCCCGGACCGCCGGTCGCGTCACCGACTCGTCTGGCCGGTGACGATGGGCACATAACCTACCTCGAGGCCCGCGGGCGGCGTGACCAACAGGGCGGGATCGAGCGCCACCAGCTTGCCGCGGGTGGGCGCCGGCATGTAATCGCGGTCCGTCGGCCAGTGGGCGTGGAGTTTTTCCACGAAAGCCTGCAGCTTCGCTTTTTTCTCCTCGCTCCAGCGGTATTGCTGAAACGACGGCTGGTCCACGAAGCGATACCAGTGGTAGGTGACGACGGAGCCGTCCACGAGTTTAACCGTAAAGGGTCCCAGTTTCGGGCCGGGCCTGGCCCAAGCGCCGGAGGTCGGCGAAGTATAGGGCACACCGGGCGCGGCCAGTTTGAACGGCTGCGCGTGCAACTGGGTTTCTCGCGGCACCTCCACCGCCGGCACGGCCAGACGCTCGTCGCCCACGTGCTTGTAGTATTGCGGGAACAGTCCTTTGGGGGCGATGTCGTTGGTGAACCATTGCAGGCCCCAGACGTTGCCCTCGAAGATGCGGGTGTCGAACGCGCGCTCGACGCCGACGATCTTCTTGCCCGCCTGGTCGTAGCGGGTGGTCCGCGTGTTGAGCTTGGGCTTGAAAGCGCCTTTCGCGTCGAAACGACCGGCACAGGCCGGGCCGCCGTCACGCCAGGCTTTGAATGCGTCGTAGAGCGCGGCCTTCGAGTAGTAGGTGACGTCCTGCACCAGATACGCCCGGCCCTCAGCGTCCACCGGCCACTGCAGCTTGGGAATCTTCGAGTACACCACCCCCTGGGCGTCTCGGGCGTCGAAGCGCGGCACGGTATTAATCTCCATCGCGCCGCCACCCATGATGCCGGGACGCGCATCCAGGCCGCGGCCATAGAGGAAGGGATAGTTGAAGAGCTTGCCGATTTTGCTCCACGTTTCCGGGATGTAGTAGGCGATGGGGCCTTTGAAATTGGCCGCGCTGAGGAAGCAGGTCCAGCTCTGGTCGCCCGTGGGCGGGTCATCGCTCGTGGGATCGGTGAAAGGCAGCGCCATCCACGAGTACCCGAGGAACTCGCCGTTCGGATGGCCTTCGAACGGCAGCGCGTCGGGCGGGATCAGCAACCGGTTGCTCAGTTGCGCGAGGCCGAGACGGTGGTCCGGGAGCGCCTCGTTGTCGTAGAAGAACGACCAGCCCGGCGAGCCGA
>CAYNCT010000156.1:0-7562 GCA_964396005.1 uncultured Verrucomicrobiota bacterium
GTCATCTCGTTTTTCACTCACTCGCCTGACCAACTGCTGATGACACTTGCCCTTTGATGCGGGGCTGAACGGGCTACGGACCCGGTCGGTCGGGAGCCCCGCCCGACTGTCGAAAGCCCGAGGCGTCCACTGAAGGGGGTGCGGCTGCCGTGCGCACTGCTGGGCGGCAAGTTGCCGCCCAGAACGGCCACGTTGGCCGTTCCACCCAAACACTCCTGCATCGTTCCGGCTCAGTTCTTCCAAGCGCAAAGACTGTCCACGTAAGCCGCCGAGCCGTCCCGCAGCCAGCCGTCAAGCTGAGCCTGATCCTTGAGTTGCTGGCCACGCAATCGCGGCACGACCAGGAATTGGGTGGTCACCTCGGGCAGCGCCGTCATGTCCACCCAGAGCTTTTCCCACTGCGCCACCGGAAACACGTCCTCCTGACCATGCCCCCAGCGCTTCTTGACGTCCTTGAGGGTAAGGTAGGTTGGCATACGCGCCGCCAACTTCCGGATCGCCGCCGCCACCGTGGCGGTGTCCCCAAGGTCCGC
This sequence comes from uncultured Verrucomicrobiota bacterium, assembly GCA_964396005.1. GTDB lineage: Bacteria > Verrucomicrobiota > Verrucomicrobiia > Limisphaerales > J093 > JADJWF01. The sequence continues at coordinate 534 of CAYNCT010000156.1, forward strand.
TCGGGTGAGCCCGAAAAGGCGCAGTAGCGGATCGAGGCTGATCCAGCAGGTGTTCGAGTTGTAGTAAGTCAGACGAAACTCGATTTCCTCGCGCGGCAGGGCGAGGCCTTCCACCAACCGCACGCGACCGTTAACCCGGGCCAGACCGCCGCCGCGGTCTTCCAGGCGGCGGGTGATGACTTCGAACGTCAGCATTGCGCCGCCCGCAATGTGGTGGCCCAGGATAAACGGGTCGGCATCGGCACCCAGGGTGTCAATATTGTGCAACAGCAGATATTTCAACTGCGGCCGGTCGGCGAGTAACCGGGCGAGGGTGCCGTTCAGCAGGAGGTTGGGCACTTCGTACCAATGACCTACAGGGTGGAGGCACTGCATCGGTACATTGTCCGTATAATCGCTGCCCTCACCGGCTCCACGCGCCCAGCCAATCAACGCGGCGCGCAGGCTGTCACGGACCTTCTGCTGCTGCTCGTCGAGCAGTTGCTGAGGCATTTCCTCCCACGCGAACCGCAGGTCGCGCTCCATCGGCACCAAACGCAGACCGATCGAGCGACCGGGCGAGAGCACGACCGGACCGGGATACCGGTAGTTTTCGTACCGGGCGAGCCAGTCGGCGATGGGTTGATGGGTCAGGAAGCTGGTCGAAACGATATGGGGAATCCACGCCCCGACCGCCGCGGACTGTCGCCGGCTCTTGGCGAGGTGAGCCTCAATGAAGGTGCGATGCGCTCCTCCCAGTTTGCAGAATGGGTGCAATGCCTTCACCACGCCGGCGCCCTGGGTCCAACGGCTGCCGGCCCCGGCGGCCAAGGTGAAGACAGCGACCTCGCCCCGCCGCAGGGCCTCCAGTCCCACCGTGCGCACGGCGGCGGTTTGAGACGCCAAGGGCTCCCCGTTTTCCAGACAAGCCTCCACCACGTCGCCGGGCTCGACATCTTCGATGGTAGTACTGATCGGCAGTCGGTTCTGCGCGAGACCGATGTGACCCTCCTTTAATTCGGCACGGATGTATTCATGCTGCGTGCGGTCGAAACCATGCCGGGCGAGCAGGGTCTCGAGCGATTCCTCGCCGGCGGCCTCGGCCCTGCCGCGGGGCAGCATGGCATCGAACAAGGTTTGCACCATGCCGCGCAGTTCGGGTCGCGTGCGACAGGCCGCGCCGAAGCGGTCCAGTTCGGCCCGCCGACCGGCGGGCAGCGTGCGCCAGTCCTGCCGCAACCAGGCTGGCGCCAGCAGCCGATAGTAACCGGTGGGCATCAACGCCTCATCAGCCGCCAGCAAATCCGCCCACGTACCGCGCTCGTTAATCGCAAAGTCGTACACGACCGGTTCCATCGCAAAGGGCAGGGCGTGCTGGAGTTCGCGCTTGGTGGCGGACATGTACTCCTGCAGCCGCACCTGAGCTTCGGCCTTCCGCTCCGGGGCGAAGATGAATCCCATACCGCCTCCGGACATGCCGCCCAACATCCAGAAACCCCAGAAGGAGTCGCCGAAGGCGGCGCGAACCCGCTCAATGAGCGTCTCGGTGAAGAGGTTGGTCGCCCAGGGGATGATGGCCTGAATCGGCTCGAAGAAATTGCGAGTGGTGGCCGCTCCGATGGCCGGCACGTCGCCGCGGCGCAGGGCGGCCAGAATCTCGTCGAGGATGGCCTCCATGCTGAGCCGGGCTGCCCACTCCCGCTCGCAGCGGAGGAGATACTTCTCGGTAACCATCTCCAGGATCGGGCCGACGTTCTGGGCCATGCCGCCGTGGACCAACACGAGGCTCTCCTGCATGCGGGCGCGCGTTTGGGGGGAACAATCGTCTGCCGAAAGAATTCGGTGGCTGGGCATTAACCGGCCGCGGCTGATGCCAAACTCCGGATCGCCCTCACTCGCGAGAACGCCGGTGATCAGCTTCATACCCGGCCAAACCCCGCCGCTATCCTGCCAGCCGCCGCCGCTGCCCCCGAGCCATTCGCCGAGCAACGCCCGGGCAAGCACCAGACGCCGCTCATGTTCGTCGAGCGGTCCGGTGAGTGAGCCCGCCTGCCCGGTGGCGCGCATGCAGACCGCGACGAGGGCGGCCAGCAGATTGGTAGAGACAGCGAGCCGGGATCCCTTGGGGATGTCGTTGACGCGGCTGACCAGCTCAAGCCCCCGCCCCGGGCCCACCAACTGCGCGAGCAGGTCAGCGAGGCTCTGGCCCGAACCCTCGACGCCCGGCGGCACGATGCCGCTGGCGATGACCGCCGCCTTGAGCAATCCGAGGTAGTCCTTCGCAAAATCAAACACCTCCGCCAGTGCCGTGACGTCCGCAGTGGCGCCCAGGTCCACGCTGGTGAGGCGCAGCACGGGTTCGTCAATTACGCGCAGCGAGACTTCCACCGGCGGCACGGGCGCGGCATCGCGTCCATGCACGCCCAGGTCAATCGAGACGTTGAGGACGCGCGCGCCCTCGGGGAAATCCATACCGAGGAAGAAGATATCGCTCCAGCCGCTGTGGCTGAGATCCATACGAACCGGGGTCCGCTCGCGCAGAATCGGGTAGGCGTCGGTGGCCGCACCGCGCGCCAGGAGTTCCGGCCGGACGCGCAACGGGTGATCGGCCGGATGTCCCATGCGAAACATCCAATGATTGCCGCGTACCGAGCGAACACTGCGCCGCACCTGATCAGCCAGCGTCTGAAAGGCGAGACGCTGGTAGGCAGCGGCGAGGGCGCTCGACAGCGCGTCACCCGGCCCTTGACGCTCCTGGGCCGCGAGAAACGTTTCGATGGCCTCTTCAAAGCGCCGATTGAGCAGGTGCTCGAAACCGCGGAACGGAATCACGGAGTTCGGCTTCCGGGAAGCGGTGACGCGAGCGAAGCGTTCGGGGAGGTGGAACCGATGTAGCGCGTAGAGGAAGAACAGCGCGCGGACACGCTCGTAAAGGTTGTCGCTCCGACGTCGGAAGGCGTCGAGAGCCGAGCACTCAGCGAGCAAGATTTCCGGAGGCCAGGTTGCGCAGAGCCGTTCCAAAGGCGTGTTGCGTTCCTCTCCAGACGCGACAATGATGCTGACCAGTCGGCTCATCCCCGGTCCCGCTGGGCAAGCAAGTCCACGAGGAGAGTGAGCACCTCGTCGCGATCCCGGCCCGCGAGGGAAAGTGCCAGTTGAGCCGTGAGCAGGCCGTACTTGAGGCCCAGATCATAGCGGCGCCCGGCCAGCTCGGCGGCGAGATAGCGTTCCCGACGGGCAAGCCGCGCCAGGGCCGGCGAAAGTTGAACGCGCGCGTCCGCGCCGACGGCGTCAATCTCGGCGGCAAGCAATTCCATCACGGCCGGCGTCAGTACGTGCAGACCGAAAAAGCACAGATAGTGCCCCGCCCGCAAACCGGGCACCACGAGCCGCTGTTCCGCCTCGGTGGGGGTGGGTTTCTCTATCACGTCGCGGATTTCGTACAGGCCGCGCCTCCCCGCCACTAGTTGGCCCCCCGCCGCGCCGTAAAACGGCAGCTTGCTTTCGCGCGTGGGTTGAACCGCTGAAACGGCACACCGCTCGGCCCGCGCGATCTCCACCAATTGGAGGGCACACGTGGCCGCTTGGGTGCTCACGTAAAGATGATCCGCAACCAACAGCAGAAAGGCTTCCTGCCCGGTAAACTCCGCCCCGCAGGCGACCGCGTGTCCGTAACCGCGAGGCTCGGGCTGTTCAATGAAGCGAAGGCGCCGGGCGTGCGGCCCGGCGGCGGCGGCAAACGCGGCTTGATCGCCGGGGCTGACCACCACCGCCACTTCTTCGATGCCCGCCGACAGGACCTCTTCGACCAGAATGCGGAGCGCCGTCTTGGGGCATCCATCCCGATCCACCAGAGTTTGGAGCGGGAGCCGCCGTTGATCGCGGCTCGCCGCAGTGATGATTGCCCTTTTTAGATCCACGGCAGGAGCGTTTCCTTCCGCAAACCGACCTCAAACCCCGTAAAACTCCCGATACCACGCCACGAAGCGCCGGACCCCCTCCTCAATCGGGGTGGCGGGCTTGAAACCCACGTCGTGCATCAAGTCGTCCACATCCGCAAAGGTGGCGGGCACATCGCCCGGTTGCATCGGCAGCAGCCGTTTGACGGCAGTCTTCCCGAGGGCCGCTTCGAGAGTCGCGATCAGGTGCATCAACTCCACCGGGGAGTTGTTGCCGATATTGTAGAGCCGATAGGGGGCACGGCTGGTGCCCGGGTCGGGCAGATCACCGTTCCACCGGGAATTCCCGGTGGCCAACCGGTCGGTCACCCGCACCACGCCTTCGACGATGTCATCCACATACGTGAAATCGCGTCGCATTCGGCCCTGGTTGAAAACGTCAATGGGTTCCCCTGCCACAATCGCCCTCGTGAACAGGAACAGCGCCATGTCCGGACGCCCCCACGGGCCATACACGGTGAAGAAGCGAAGGCCCGTGGTGGGCAACCCGTAGAGATGGCTGTACGTGTGAGCCATCAACTCGTTCGCCTTTTTACTGGCTGCGTAGAGACTCAACGGATGATCCACATTCTGGTGGATCGAAAAGGGCATCAAGGTGTTGGCTCCGTACACGGAACTGGAAGAGGCGTAAACTAAATGCTCCACTCCCCCATGACGGCAGCCTTCCAAGATGTGCAGGAAACCGGTCAGGTTGCTCTCAACGTAGGCATGAGGGTTGACGAGCGAGTACCGGACTCCCGCCTGGGCAGCCAGGTGAATCACGCGTCGGGGACGATGCTCGGCGAAGAGCCGCTCCATCCCAGCCCGGTCCGCCAGATTGAGGCGTTCAAAAGTAAAACCCTTCCGGCCCGTCAGGCGAGCGAGGCGCGCTTCCTTCAGACGCACGTCGTAGTAGTCGTTGACGTTGTCGAGGCCTACGACTTCGTCTCCGCGATCCAACAGGCGGCCCGCAACATGGAAGCCGATGAACCCCGCGACACCAGTGACCAGAAGCTTCATCGCGCAGGCCCCGGGGTTGTGGCACGGGTGGTCAAGGCAGCGGACCGCGCTTTGGCCGGGGCCGGCGGGTGTTCAATCAGCGGCATGTCTTGGGTTTTCCCCCTCCGTGCAAAGCCCCTACGCCTTCCACACTTGGCCTGGCTTGGTCGGCACCCCGGCCATCGCGTTACGAGTGTCCACGATGCAGGGGGCCCACTCGGCGAGTTGGCGGTAGTCAACCGCCTGGTGGTGGGTCGAAATCAACACCACATCGAACGTCCTGATCACCGTTTGAGTCCAGTCCACGGACCTGGTTCCCGCCCATTGAGGATGCTCACGGGTGGGGCGGATCACCGGCACGTGAGGGTCGTAATAGGCGACCTCCGCGCCCCGTTTCTTTAACAGGTCGAGAAGCAGGTAGCTCGGGGACTCCCGATCATCGTCCACATCGGGTTTGTAGGCCAGACCGAGCACGAGCACGCGACTGCCATTCACGGGCTTCCGGACGGAGTTCAGGGCCTCGGCAACCCGATTGACCACGTACTCGGGCATGGCGGTATTGATCTCACCGGCGAGCTCGATGAAACGGGTGTGCTGGCCGTACTCCCGGGCCTTCCAAGTAAGGTAGAAGGGGTCAATCGGGATGCAGTGGCCGCCCAAGCCCGGCCCGGGATAGAACGGCATGTAACCAAAAGGCTTGGTCTTGGCGGCGTTAATGACCTCCCACACATCAATTCCCATCGAGCTATATACCAACTTAAGCTCGTTGACTAGGGCAATGTTGACGCTCCGGAAGATGTTCTCCAACAGCTTGGTCGCCTCGGCCGCGCGACAGGACGAGACGGGAACCACCGTTTGAATCGCCCGGCTATACAGGGATTTGGCCCGCTCCAAGCACGCCGGCGTCAGCCCCCCGACCACTTTCGGGATTTGAGCCACGACGCTCTTGGGATTGCCGGGATCCTCCCGTTCCGGGCTGAAAGCGAGGTGAAAATCTACGCCTGCCTTGAGGCCCGACCCTTTCTCCAAAACCTGCCGCAGATCCTCGTCAGTGGTACCGGGGTAGGTGGTGGACTCGAGCACGACCAGCACTCCGCGCGATAGGTGGGGCGCAATTGCCTCTCCGGTCTGCAAAATGTACGAGATGTCCGGCTCCCGATTCTTGTTCAGCGGCGTCGGCACGCAAATCACCACCGCCGATACGCTTCTCACTGCGCTGAAATCCGTCGAGGCGGTGAATTGGCCTCCCCGGACCTGCTCGGCGATGGCCTCGCTGGCGATGTGCTTGATGTAGCTTCGGCCCGCCAACAGCGCATCAATCTTGGCCTGGTCAATGTCGAGGCCAACCACCTCGACGCCACAACGCGCAAACTGGAGCGACAAGGGAAGCCCCACATACCCCAAACCGACGATGGCAATTTGTTCCATGTTAAATTCCGCGTGATCCCAACTATCCGGTTGTCCGACCGCTACAAAAGTTTTTCCAGCCACGTGCTCACCGATTGCAATCGGTCCTGCAACCGGGCCAGCGCACGAAGTCGGTTCTCCACATGCTCGCGCTCCACAGGTGAAAGGGGCTTGTCATCGCCGGTCGCGTCCAGTTCTTCAAGCATGCCGCTGATCTGGACCTTCGATGCGGTAAGGCGCGGTTTGAAAAGGTTTTCGTACAAATCTCTGAGGATTCGGCCGATTTCGGGGACTGCCTCGAAGTAATCGCGGCGCTCACCCGGCACCCAGACCTGGCGGACCGCACCCCAAACGGCAAGCTGGCGGGTGCCGGTACTGACGCTGGCCTTGCTGATGCTCAAGCCCTCGGCGATTTCGTCCAATGAAAGGGGCCGGGGGGCGAGGTAAAGGAGGCCATAAATTTGCCCCAAGCTGCGGGGCAGACCAAGCCGCCGGCAAAGATTGCCACCAATCTCGACAAACTCCCGACAGGTTTTCGACCTCAAGATGGACGACGAGGTTTCCACTTGGGGATTTCCCTCGGGCAAGTCAGCATCCGGGCACACTTCGTCCCCGTGACTTCGCAAAGCCCTTTCGGACGTGGCGAACACCTGTCGCTTTGACCCCGCTGTTTCGCGCAGCGTTCAAAACGTGCTGAACGATGTAA
>CAYNCT010000157.1:0-7347 GCA_964396005.1 uncultured Verrucomicrobiota bacterium
CGATGACCTTACCGGCCAGCGCAGGAGCCTTCATGGGCGCAAGTCTGCGGCCCGCCCGGCTGCCCCGCAAATCTGTTTGCGGCGGTGAACCGGCGCGCGAACCCGGAGCCTCACGCCGGCGTGAAAACGCCGCGCGGTTCGGTTTCCGAAACGAACCGAGCGCAAGGCCGCCGCGGCCGCTCGCGCGCCGGACCTGCAGCCACCCCGGCCGCTTGCCAACCGGGCGCCGCGTCCGTAGCTTGCTCGCACCTATGGAAAAAGTCGTCATCATCGGCACCGGTTGCGCCGGCCTGACCGCCGCGATCTACACGGCGCGGGCCAACTTGAACCCGCTGGTCCTCACCGGTTCGATGCCGGGCGGCCTCCTGACCACCACCAGCATCGTTGAGAATTTTCCCGGCTTTCCCGAGGGCGTGGACGGTTATGAGCTGATGACGCGCATGCAGCAGCAGGCCGAGAAATTCGGCGCGCGGGTGAAGTTTGGAACCGTCGAGGCGGTCAACCTGGCCAGCCAACCCTTCGAGCTGACGGTGGACGGCGACGTGGTGCGGGCGCAGACGCTCATCATCGCCAGCGGCGCCGGACACCGGCACCTGGGCCTGGAGAGCGAGCGGCTGCTCGAGAAGAAGGGAGTGACCTACTGCGCGACGTGCGACGGCGCGCTGCCCATGTTCCGCAACCAGCCGCTGGTGGTGGTCGGCGGCGGCGATTCCGCCTGCGAGGAGGCGCTCTATCTCACGCGCTTCGCCTCGATCGTCCATCTGGTTCATCGTCGCGACCAGTTGCGCGCCTCGAAAATCATGGCCGACCGGGTGCTCGGCAACGCCAAGATCAAGCCCGTGTGGGACGCGGTCGTCACGGACATCCTGGACGCCAGGCAGGACAAGGTGACCGCGGTGAAGATCAAGAAAGTGAAGACCGGCGAGGAAAGTGAACTGGCTTGCGCGGGCGTGTTCATTGCCATCGGCCATGTGCCCAACACGGAATTGTTCAAGGGCGTCATCACGCGGGATGAGAACGGCTACATCGTGCCGCAACAGGGCTCGGCCACGAACGTGCCCGGCGTGTTTGTGGCGGGCGATTGCGCGGACCACGTCTATCGCCAGGCGATCACCGCGGCGGGCACGGGCTGCATGGCGGCGATTGACGCCGAGCGTTACCTGGCCGCGCTCAATCAGTAGAATTGGGCGGTTGGCTCCGTCCGGGCATGACCTCCTGGGAAATCCAACCGCGCGACCTGGCAGCGGCCCTGCGCTCGGCCCGGCCACCCCGGCTCCTGGACGTGCGTCAGCCAGACGAGCACTCCCTCGTCTCCTTGCCCGGCGCGAAGCTGGTTCCGCTGGCTGAACTCCCTACGGGCTTGGGCGAGTTGCAAGCGTGGAAGGGCGACGTGATCGTGGTGTACTGCCATCACGGCGTACGGAGTCTGCGGGCGACGCAATTCCTGCGTCAGGCCGGTTTCACGCAGGCCGTGAGCCTGGCCGGGGGTATTGACCGTTGGGCGGACGAAGTGGAGCCCCATCTGCCGCGGTACTGAAGCCGCGCCGCGGAGCACCTCCGAGCGGCCTTGAGACCCGGCACGATCAAGGTCAGCGCCGATCAATCCAGAAAAATAAAGAGAGCTCATGGCTGCGGATTGCGCGAATGAACTGCGGGCGCCTCGAGCGCCGCACCGGGGACAGGCAGCGGCCGGGCGGACGCTGACCCGGCGGCGGTTTCTCGGAATCGGGCTGGCGTGCGCGAGTGGGGCGGTCATCGGGATGCCCTTGCTGCGCGTTGCTGGAAGCAACCCGGCCGTGGCCGAGCCGGAGCTGTCAGCGGCCGAGCGCGAACGGCGGTGGCGCGCCATCGAGGACCACCGGCCCGGCCGCTTGGACCCCTTGCCGGCGGATTTTCGCCGCCGGGTGGGCGCGGCCCACGTGGCCGGCAAGTATCATCTGACCGGGAAGCCATTCCTGCTCGAAGGGGCGGAGAAGCTGCTCGAGCTGGGCACGCGCCTGGGCAAGTTCTGGCTCATGCCGCGCGATCTGGAGCGTTCGTACCCGTTCAACCATCGCTGGGAACGCCACGCCAGCTTGGTGAGCCTGGCGCGAAGCGAGCCGTTCGCCCGGCTGCTCGCCCTGGCGTTCGAGACGTTCATCTTCGAGGCGCATGAACCCTGTGGCGAACGCTGGCGCCAGGCCGGCCTGCCGGAATCGTTTTACGAAGCGATCACGGAGGAATGGTACGAGTTGGCAACGCATCTTTACCGCTCCTGCCGCGAACGGGACGTGACCATCATCCTCCAGCATTGGGAGGGCGACTGGCTGCTGCGGGGCGCGGGAGAGTCGTGGGACCCGCCGCCGGCGGATTGGCGCGCCCGCTGCGAACGGATGCAACGGTGGCTCGCCGCCCGGCAGGCCGGCGTCAATCGCGCGCGCCGCGACCACGCCGGCGGCGCCCGCTGTCGCGTGGCCCACGCGGCCGAGGTCAACCGCGTGCTGGATGCCTGGCGGGGCATTCCCACCATGACCCGTGAGGTTTTGCCGGGCGTTGAACTCGACCTGGTTTCCTACTCCGCCTACGACGGCCTGCGCGACGGGCTGACGCTGTGGCGCGGTGTCGAGGAAATCCGCCGGTACGCCCGCACCGGCCCGCTCTTTGGTCCGGGCGCCGTGTTGGTCGGCGAGATTGGCCTTCCCGAAAACGAGCAACCCGAGCCCATCGCCCGGCGGTGGGACGAATGGCTTGGCGCCCTGTTGGCCGCCGGGGTGCCCTACATCGCCCAATGGCAACTGTTCTGCAACGAGGTGAATCCGCGTCTCCAGCCGGCGCCAACGCCGCCCATCCGCGATGCCGGTCAGGTCCGCGGTTTCTGGCTCGTCAAGCCCGACGGCTCGCTGGGCGAAGGCGGCCGCTATCTCGCAAGCCTGTGGCAAAGCGTGCCCGAGAAGGCCGTCTTCAAAGCCTCCTCGCGCGCGGAGCTGTAACGCCGCGGAGCGGTCCGAAGCGGCCCTGAGCCCGCCCCGGTCGAGGCGCACGCACGCCACGGCGCCAAGGTGCGGAAGGCGGTTGGCCGCGGATGGCTCGCACGAGCAACGGGCGCCCCAAAAGCTGGGTCGGATAGGGTGGTCCGCCCGCGCGAAGCGACTGGCGGGTGGTTGGTCAGCGCGAGCGGCGGGTGACCCGAATCCTTGGTCTGCCGCACGGGAATTCAATTCTGGCTGAAGTTCGAGGCTAGTTAATTTCACCCGCAAGAGGAGAGAGTGGACCTGGTGCTCTGCCTGCGAGCAGCTTCTCGCTGCTGTTGGCTTGAAGGGTGAACGATCAGAACCTCGATGCGTCTCGATTTCGCCCGTGTTATCGGGGATTTCAGGTTTTGTGCCGAAACCCTCGCTAAGGATTGTGGGAGCATTTCAACTGAATCGTTCGGGCTTGGCGCGAACGATGCGGAAGGAATTGGGTGGAACGGCCACCTTGGCCGTCCTGGGCGGCAACTTGCCGCCCAGCCGGGCGCTGCAGCCGTACACGCTTCCGGGCCAGCCTTGTGCGTTCAACGCTCGGGCGGGGTGCCGGGCCGATCGGGCACTGGTCGGTTTAACAATTCTTTCAAGTGAACCCGAAAACCGAAGTCGGATCCACAGAAGGCAACGAAGCGAACGAAGGGAGAGGGGCTTCCGCCGGGATTGGACGATCAGGAAAAATGCCCAGAGGAGAATGCGGTTGCCGTTGCTCCTTCGTTCCCTTCGTTGTCTTCTGTACAACGAACCGCGGAGTTCGGGACAAATTCAACCGCAAGGCGAGTGCCGCGAATGACCGGCTTGCCGACCAGCGCAGTTGGGTCAGCGGTGATGGAGTCGTGCCAATTCATGCCTCGGACGTAACGGCCATCAGACGCTGCTGTCAGGCGTGGAGAATTCGTACGGGCAGCAACCGGCCGAACAGCGTTTCGACCTTCGCCTCCAAGGCCACGCCACGGTGATCTTTGGCGGAAAGGGGGTTGAAAGCCATCCCCGGGGAGTTTCCACATCGCGGCCATCCCGCACCCACCGCCGGAGACAGTCATGCGCGTGACAGGGCGTTCTGGCTGACGAACAAGTTGCGCGAACGAAACGCCACCGGGCTTTCCAGGAGCAGGACCGCCCGGACCGCCGCGAGCGAGGACGCAAACCAGGGGCGATGCAAGATGCGCGATTCCTCGGCAATCCATGCCGGAGCATTCCACTGGTGGGCACGGGCCAGTTCTTCGGCGGTCGCCGCAAGGTACGCATCTTGCACCTGCCCCCGTTCACCGAGTATTGGCCCAAGCAACGGGGGAGTGTCGGCCAGTGCGCGGATGTCCGGCGCAGCGGCAAATTCATCGAGAAAGCCTGCCAGACAACGGTCAAAAGAGTCGCCGCGCGCCGCGAGTTCCGCGACTTCTCGCAGTGTCTTCGGCCTCATATTCTGCCCTCTTCAAAAAGTCCCTCCACGAGATATTGCGTCTTCACCGGGATGCGGTTGGCCGGGTAGTATTGGCCTACCAGGTCCAAAACTTCCTGCGCCGACTTCAACTTGAGGTGACGAACGAGGAAAACCAGGTCGGCCACATCGGAGGGCTCTCCTTCCGTGCCCCCGAGGCGCGCGGCCATGCATTTCATCGCGAGCAGATATTCCGCGACGGGCATGGCCAGGCGGAGGTGGGGAAACTGGGGAAGGTTTCCCCCCGTGGTTTCGTGGCGGGTGGAAAGGAACCCTTTGACAGCGTCGTTAAGCCAATCCTCCGGCAGGTGTTGCTCGGCAGCGACGTGGCGGGCGATTTCGCGGATGGTCTGCGCGGGTTGAAAAAGTGCGTCCACATCCTTGGTCGTGAGACGGGAAGAGAAGGCCAGCACCATAACCGTGCCACCAAACAGACACACCTCTCCCGTCACATCCCGTTGGCCGAGCTCGTCGGACAGGGCGCGTAACGCGGCGAGGATTTGTTCCCGCGTTAGCGTTGAACCGCTTTGGTCCGGTGTAGTCATGACGATCATGCTATCAAAGGCCAAATGGCTTTTCCACCCTCGGCCTCGCGCTCGCCTCCATCTTGATCGGCGGCGGTCAGGGAGGTGAAAGCCTTCGCCTGGGGGCGGTTGCGGCCAGGCCGAGTGGTCGGCCGCTGGCGATTGCGCGGGTGGCGTGGTCGGGTAGCGCACCGCGCCGGGCCATGGCGCAGCTCCCCGCGCGACATCTCCCGACGCGTCTCCCGCAACGGCTCACTTTCCAGGGTAGGGAAAGAGCCACGGCCGCGGCCCGGGGCCGGTCCCGCCGATTCAGGGTAAAGGGCCGCGCCGTTGTCTAGCGCCCGGAGTTTTCCCTTGCCTCACACTGGCTAATGGCTGACACTGTTTGCTGGTTCAACAAGCGGCCCATGCAAGTCGCAAACCCAGCATCGGCGCGGCGCAGGCGATGGCCTGGCCTGATGGTTCTGTTCGCGGCGGTGGTTTTGACGGGGACGGCCCGTCTGTGGGCGCACAATGAGGAGGTCCTGTCGGTCACTGTCACCAACTACACCGGCTTCCTCATCGCTTCGGACGCCAATGCCGGGCTGGGCGCCGAGTACAACCGCGAGAACATCGCCGCCCGGGCGGAGATTCGGTACACGGCGCTGACGGCGACGGCGACCACCTACTATTACCGGATCCTGTTCCGGCTTGAGGACAGCGCGGGCAACGTGGTGCCCATCTTCGACGAGAACGGCCAGAGCAATACGATGTACCGGGTGAGCACTTCCGTGAGGCTGCCGACGACCGTGATCGGTATTCCCATCAACACCCGCACCCTCCTTCACGACGCGCCGCTGGTCCCGGTGAACCGGCTCAGCCCGTTCAACCAGTATCGGGTGAGGGTCAACATGGAAAAGGCGAGTTCGGCCCTCGGGCGCTACTCGGCCATCGCCGCCAGCGGGCAGGACAGCCTGCGCACGTATTACCACTTCCCCAGCACCGTCAGCGCCGACCCCGAGCGCAACGTCATTGCCGTGTTGGATGGCAGCACCTACCAGCGCACCTACCTGGTCAATACCATCCCCGGGCGGGACACCCTCCAGGTGCGGGCGGACTTCACCTTGCGCCGTTACGACGGCTTTGCGGCGTCCCCGGTCACCACCAGCATCCCGCTGCGGTTCACGGCCACGCTGATTGACGCCACCACCGGTCTGCGGGTGCCGCTGGTGCAAAGCAATTTCACCGCGTCGCGCTCGGTGGCTTCGCACGGGCTTGCGCTGCTCGGAAACCCTATTCCGCCCACGGTGGTCACAGGCAACGAGGTGCTGAACCTCAAACCCGCCGGCCAGCTTGACTCGCCCGGTCGGCTGTACCGGGTGCAGGTCCAGCTCGCGCACGAGGAGGTGGCGGGGCAACCCTACGTGGCCGCCAACCAGCTCACGCTGGCCAACCAGCGGATGCTCCATTTCAACGGCCGGCTGTTCTTCGGCGACATCGCCACGCAGGTCACCGCCATCAACAACGACCCCACCCCCGGCGCGATCACGGCCACCAGCGTGGCCACGAGCCTGGCGGTCAGCGCGGGCGGCGGGTTCATCGAGGGCAGCCCGGCGCACATCTACGGCACCGGCGCGGCCCTGCCCGTGCTCTTGCGCAACAACGGCAACGCCGAATACACCGGCGCCGCCAACGTGGTGGTCAGCGGCCCGTCGCCGGACACGAACACTGTATCCAACGTCCGTTTCCAGCGCTCGGGCATGGTGCTGAACACCGGCGGGGGCTTCGCCAACTTCAAGGTCTGGCTGCCGGCGGGCTTTGGCATCCGCCCCGCGCCCAACTCCCGCATGACCACCGGGTTTCTCGAGTTCAACAACACCAAGCTCGCGCAGAATTTGCGTCCCGCGTCGGCAGACCTGGTCTTCACCTCACCCGCCGGCTTTTGGGGGGCCGAAGAAACCAAACCGGTCTGGATCGAGGGTCAAGAACTCCGCTGGACGGTTGCCAACGGACGGTTCGCCCTCAAGCCCACCGGCCGCTGCGACTATGTTCGCAGCAACGAGCTGGCGCGCCTGGCCGTGGCGCCGGTGCCGGCCGCGCAGCGGTTCAAACGCTCAAACGAACAACTCTTTCAGGTCGCGCGCGTCGTCACATCGGCCTCCGTGGAAATCCGCGCGCACACTGACGGCACGGCCCGGCTCTACGCGGAGTTTGATCTGGCGCCGGGCAGCTTCGTGACCCATTTCCCCTATGGCTCCGAGGTCCGCCACGGCGGCGGGGTGCTGGCGGTAAGAGACGACGTGGTGGACACCGCCGCCAGCCAGCTCAACGGGGTGCAGCCGATCAACCTGGCCTACGCGCGCGACTGCACCGAGCCGTTGTGCAGCGGCGGCGCCGGGCCGAC